>JBJETR010000001.1:0-5410 GCA_051883415.1 Christensenellales bacterium
AGAACAATGCCCTCCGACGGCATCGGTGTGAGTTCGATTCTCGCCGGGTGCGCCATTACCTATTTCTAAAGTCTTGTATCAAAAGTTTTATATGAGCGATTTCGCTATCTGTCAAACCGCTTACGTCTACACAATTATCGTTTGTTAGTCCTAATAAATAATCCGTGCTAACATTGAAAAATTTTGATATTTTGACCAACATATCGACAGAAGGCAAAATATTATCGTTTTCCCAATTGGAGACGCATTGTTTGGTTACGCCAAGTTGTTTAGCTAATTCTACTTGACTTATATTAAAATCTTTTCTAAGTTTTCTTATGCTTTCACTAATCACTATTATATACCTTTGTCAATGTTATATATACTAATATATAATTATTTATTGACAATATAAAAATACTATAGTACAATTATAATTGACTTAAGTATAATAAAGATAAAGGAGCAAATTATTAGTTAAAGATGTCGGGAAAACAAAAAGGTACAAATATTGTTATGGTGATTACTATAATTCTCTCTATTGCTACAATTGCGTGTGGTGGTATTATTTTATTTTATGTTGGATATGGAACGAATGATAAAGAATATTCGATAGAAGAAATAGTAGGTATATATGATAGCCATACAGAAGAGATTTATTATGACGACCAATATAATAAACTAATAGAAGAAAAAAGATTAGTAATCTATATCAATGATTATGGGGAATGTGTAGGAACTGTGACTGTGACGAGAAGAGGATATGGTAAATACTATGAACAAAGTCGTTCAGAACGAATTGCGTATCAAGGAAAAGTAGTCTTGAGTAAAGAACACATATCAATAGATGAGCATATAGGGTGTGTCAAAACGAAAACAATAGAAGCAACTGAAACAGGGAATAAAAAAAGAATAAGAAAGATTACAATAGAGGGAGTTACTTATCGTAACGTTATATATTAAAGGCAATATGCCATTACGCGAAAGCATAGAGACGTTACAAGACGACTTGAATAAGATATTGGGAGAGAAGACAATAGGTAATATTGCAATACAATCTCTTGATAATTGTTTTACATCAATGGCGTACAATATTCCGGACACAGCGTAACGATACATATATACAAAGAAAATGGAGTATGGATTCTTGCGGAGTGTAAATTACACGGTTCGGATAAAAAATTGAATTTATTTTTAGAAAGAGACGTTGAAGCACTAGTATATTAGTAAAATTGGCTAAATAGGCTCATTTTTAGCATAAAAATATATCAAAAATCCCTTCAAAAAAATTTTTTGAAAAAAATAAAAAATTTAGTTAAAAACGCTTTACAACTTTAATTAGATAAAGTATAATAGTGCCATAAAGATAAACTTTAACTTGTTAAAGTGCTAAAGGAGAAAACAAAAATGAAAAAAGTAATTTTGGCAGCAATCGTAGTAGTTATGGCTCTCACGGGTGTTTTTGCAATGGTAGGTTGCAACAAAGATTCATACGTAGGAGTATCTGCTCAAGTAGACCTTCTTAAAGAATTGCAATCCAACAAGATTGACGTTGGCGTTATGGATTCCGTTATGGCAGGTTATTATATGACGCAAGATTCTAGCGCAGCTAGTCAACTTCAAATTGTAGAAGGAGTGATTTTGGCAGAAGAAGAATATGGTATCGGTTTTAGAAAGGGTAGTGCTCTTGCTGATAAAGTAAATACGACTCTTGCTAAACTTAGTGCCAATGGTACTATAGCTACTATAGCTACAAAGTACGGCTTGGCAAATGAGATTCTCTCTTGCGAATATACTTCCAAATGGGAACAAATCGCAGACAAGTCTGATTGGGATGCAATAGTTGAAAAAGGGGAAGTTGTAGTAGGATACACATTGTTTGCACCTATTGCATACAAGGACGAGAATGATCAACTTATCGGTTTTGATACAGAGTTGGCTAAGGCAGTATTCGCAGAACTTGGTTTGACTGTAAAATTCCAAGAAATCGAATGGAACACCAAAGAAGTTGAGCTTAACGCCGGTAGAATTGACTGCATCTGGAACGGTATGACCATCACCGATGAAAGAAAAGAAAATATGGAAATGAGCGTAGCTTATATGGCTAACAAGCAAGTTGCAGTTATCAGAAAGGCAGATGCAAGCAAATATACCACCAAAGAAAGCCTCAAAGAAGGAAAATTGGCTGCTGAAAGTGGTAGTGCAGGCGAAGACGTAATCAAAGAATTGCTCGGTATTGAGTAATCAAAAAACAAATAATAAAAAAACAAAGGGCTCTGTCGGTCAGTGATGTCCGACAGAGTAATTGTGTAAAATGTCTACAGGAAGAATTTTATTAAGTTTATTAGATGGGTTTGGCGTATCGCTTCAAATATTTGCTATGACTTTGTTGTTCGCGATACCACTCGGACTTATCGTTGCTTTTGGCTCTATGTCAAGAATTGCGCCTATCAAATATTTGGCTAAGACGTTTGTATGGATAATTAGAGGTACACCGTTGATGCTCCAAATCATCGTTATCTTTTACGGTCCGGGATTATTGGGGTGGAAGGTATCGATAGATGATAGATTGACCGCAGTAATAGTTGCATTCGTTATCAACTATTCTTGTTACTTCTCCGAAATATATAGAGGCGGTATAGAGGCAATAAGCAAAGGTCAGTATGAAGCAGGTTACGTATTGGGTATGACCAAATCTCAAGTATTTTTTAAAGTAACCTTGCCACAAGTGTTTAGAAGAATCACTGCACCTATGAGCAACGAAGTAATTACACTTGTCAAGGACACGTCTTTGGCAAGAATAATAGCTGTTGCCGAGATAATTAAAAAAGCTGAAGACGTAGTCAACGTACATGGTATTATTTGGCCATTGTTGTGCACCGGTCTATTCTATCTGTTGTTCAATGGGTTGTTGACGATACTATTTAACTATATAGAAAGAAGACTTAGCTATTACAAAATTTAAGGAGGCGAGTATGGCGTTTTTTGAAGTGAAGGATATAAAGAAAAAGTTTGGCGATACTCAAGTCCTCAAAGGAGTGAGCTTTGAATTGGAGAAGGGAGAAGTCGTTGCTATCATCGGTTCTTCGGGAAGCGGAAAGACTACGCTTCTAAGATGTATAAATTTTTTGGTAAATCCCGATCAAGGCTCGGTGCGAGTAGGTGATAAAGTCCTAATCGATATACCAACTATTACCGAAGAACAAGCTTTGACCGATAAAGATAAAGCAAAAATTGCCAAAGTCAAAGCTTCTAACCTATCTAAAGAAGAAATTGGTGCAAAGGTAGCAAAAATTGTTGATAAAGCTATAGCTAAAGCCAAAAAGAAATGGGGGAAGGCAAATAAACTGTCTGAAGGAGAGATTAGAGAAAGAAGACTGCATCTTGGTATGGTCTTCCAATCTTTCAATCTTTTCCCTCACTACAACGTGCTAGACAACGTGACGCTGGCTGCCAAACTTAGAGCCAAAGAGACGGGCGAGGCAACGGAGCAAGAGATAGAAACCAAGGCTTTGGAACTGCTTGCCAAAGTAGGTTTGAGCGACAAGGTAAAAAATTATCCTTGCGAACTGTCGGGCGGTCAACAACAGCGTGTGGCTATCGCCAGAGCATTGGCACTCAATCCCGACGTGTTGTGTTTCGATGAGCCAACTAGTGCGCTGGATCCGGAGTTGACGGGAGAGGTGCTCAAGGTCATCAAAGGACTCAAAAACACCGACAGCACGATGATAGTAGTCACGCATGAGATGGAATTTGCTCGCAAAGTTGCAGACAAAGTCATCTATATGTCCGACGGCGTAATCGAAGAGCAAGGCACGCCTGAAGAGATATTCGGCAATCCAAAGAGCGAGAAGACCAAAGCGTTTTTGCAAAAAGCAGAAGAAGTTATCTGATATACGATTTTCATTTTTAGATATGCACCCCACAAGTAGATGGGGTGCAATTTTTGCAAAATAATAGATTATTTAAGATATTTATCAAATTGCAACTAGGATATTATATACTGTAAATTAACATAAAAATGCCGTCGTTTTTGCAAAAAATATCGACACGTATCGGTATTTTGGCAATTTTTGTTTGTAGACTCAGGCTTAATGTGATACAATATCGTCAAGGAGTAGGTATGACCAAAAAGAGAGTAGTAGTAGGAATGAGTGGCGGCGTAGACAGCTCCTTGGCTGCGTTGTTGCTCAAACAACAAGGATACGACGTCGTAGGTCTTTTTATGCGTAATTGGCACGAAAAGGATGACGGTGGTTGTTGCACTGCCGACGAGGACTTCTATGACGTGAGGTCGGTGTGCAACAAGTTGGACATACCTTATTATAGCGTTGACTTTGCCGACAAGTACTATGACAAAGTTTTTAGACTCTTTGTGGAAGAATACAAGAAGGGGCGTACTCCTAACCCCGACGTGCTTTGCAACAAAGAAATCAAGTTCGGTCCTTTCGTCAACCAAGCCCTGTCGATGGGTGCAGACTATATCGCCACGGGGCACTATTGCGATATCGACCATAACCCGGACGGCTACAACTATCTCCTCAGAGCGGTGGACGACAACAAAGACCAGACCTACTTCCTCAATCAAGTGACGTCTAAGCAACTCGAAAAGGTCTTGTTCCCTCTTGGTTCGCTCACCAAACCGCAAGTGAGAGAATTGGCGGAGAAGTACGGACTTTCCACCGCACAAAAAAAGGACAGCACGGGCATTTGCTTTATCGGAGAACGCAATTTTAGACAGTTCCTTGCAAGTTATATACCTATGCAACAAGGCAAAATTCTCACCCTCGACGGCAAAGAAGTGGGCAAGCACAACGGCGTGTTCTACTATACTATAGGTCAACGCAAGGGACTTGGCATAGGGGGAGGAGGTAACGGCGAAGCGTGGTTTGTCGTAGATAAGGACGTGGACAAGAATATTCTCTACGTGTCGCAAGGCGATCAATCTCCAATATATCACAGCCACTTAGAGTGCGATGAGTTTAACTTTATCACCACCAAGCCTCAAGAGACTTCCTTTAGGGCGCAAGTGAGAATTAGGCATCGCCAACCTTTGCAAGACGCAACGGTGAGAGTTGACGGCGACAAGGTGTCGGTAGATTTCGACGTGCCTCAGAGAGCCATTGCCGAAGGACAGTATGCGGTAGTGTACGTGGGTAGAATTTGTATAGGAGGCGGAGTGATAGAGCGTAAAAGCAAGTAAATTTTGTGCTTTTTCAAGATTGCTCGATTATGCAGTATGCGTCTAAATATGATAGAGATCAAAAAAATAAAATTTTGTAAAAAAGTTGTTAAAAAATGTTGACACGGATTTTCGTCTATGTTAATATGATAGAGCTGCTTGATAAGTATGCAATTTATGCTATTTAGCAGCGTAAGCACCTTAAAAACTAAACAGAGTAAGAAGTAGATGAGCGAAAGAAATTTTGAA
>JBJETR010000002.1:0-5370 GCA_051883415.1 Christensenellales bacterium
TCAAAGAAGTAGCCGACAAAAGATTGGACTAAAATACCTATAAAAAATAGTTGACAGATTGCTTGGACTTTGGTAAGATATACAAGGAAAACAAAGCAGTCTGGTACTCACCCGGCAACGTATGGTTAGCCGCGGTTAATAATTCGAAGGTATTTTTCGGGTGACAGATTGTTTTTGTCACCCGTATTTTATTGCCAAAGGGCAGGGAGGAAATTCTTATCAAAGAATTATTGATTAACAATCAAATCAGAGAAAAGGAAGTCAGACTTCTCGGTGCTGACGGAGAACAAATCGGCATTATGTCGAGTTTTGAAGCCAACAATATCGCGGACGAGCAAAATCTCGATTTGGTATTGATATCACCTACAGCCAAGCCACCCGTATGCAAACTGATGGACTATGGCAAATACAAATACGAAACTACCAAGCGAGAGAAGGAAAATCGCAAAACCCAAAAAGAAAAAATCGTTGAGATGAAAGAAGTGTGGCTGTCGGCGTCTATCGACGTGGGCGACCTCAACACCAAAGCCAAGACGGCACGCAAATTTTTGGAAAGCGGCGATAGAGTAAGGGCGTCGATAAGACTCAAGGGCAGACTTATCACCCGTCCCGAGATAGCCGTAGGAGTTATGGACGACTTCTTCGACCTTCTCAAAGACGTATCTACTATGGAAAAAAGACCTGTGCTCGAAGGTCGTACCGTGGCTATGATACTCAACCCAATCGTAAAAAAATAATTATAAATATACCTATGGAGGATAACGAACTATGCCAAAACAAAAAACACATAGTGGCGCAGGTAAGCGCTTTAAGTTGACAGGAAACGGCAAAATTAAAAGAGCTAAGATGAACAGAAGACATATTCTTAGCAAAAAATCGTCTAAGAGAAAACGTGGTCTCAGAAAGACCGCTTACGTGTCTGTGACACAAGAAAAGACCATCAAGAGTTTGATTTAACAGTGGAGGACTAAGATATGAGAATTAAAAGAGGCGTCAACGCTATAAAGAAAAGAAGAAAGATTATGAAACAAGCCAAAGGTTATTTTGGCGCAAAGTCCAAGCTGTATCGTGTGGCTCGTCAAGCCGTAATGAAATCCGGCAACTACGCATTCGTAGGCAGAAAGCAAAAGAAACGCAACTTCAGACAATTGTGGATTGCTCGTATCAACGCAGCCGCAAGAATGAACGGACTCAGCTACAGCAGATTTATGAACGGACTTAAGAAGAGCGGCGTCAACCTCAATCGTAAGGTTTTGGCAGACATCGCAGTCAACGATCCTCAAGCTTTTACCGCACTTTGCGAGAAGGCTAAGGCGTAAATTTATTTGAGTATTGATGGGCAACCGAATAGGTTGCCCATTTCAAAACGTCGAATATACGTCGCAATACTGTGTCGAGGTTGCGGTTGTGTTCAGTCACGTACATCTAAGTACGCTCCTGTCGCCCAATCCTCACTCTCCTTGTCTTGCTCGTATCTTCAACGTTTTGCTTAAGTCGAATATACGTCGCAATACCGTGTCAAGTTTGCGGTTGTGCTCAGTCACGTACATCTGAGTACGCTCCTGTCGCTCAATCCTCACTCTCCTTGTCTTGCTCGTATCTTCAACGTTTTGAGCAATAATTTAGTGATTATATGGATATCATCACTTCGACCACCAACCCTACTATCAAGGCTATCAAGAGCCTAAAAGATAAAAAAACTCGATACGTATCGGGTTTGTTTGTCGTGGAAGGGAGCAATATCGTCAAAGATTTGCCAAGTAGCGTAGAGGTAAAATACCTTGTCGTCGACGAGAGTAAGAGAGAGCAATTTGATACATTGATCGATAAGTACTCGAGGCAAACGATTTTGGTGAGTAGCAAGGTTATGGCTAGCTTGTCGGAGACGGTGACTCCGTGCGGAATTTTAGCCGTAGTCAAAGTACCTACGCCAAGCCCAATCGGTAATGGTAATATCGTGGTTATGGACGGGGTGTCCGATCCCGGCAATATGGGTACGATAATAAGAAGCTGCGTGGCGTGTGGTATCGAGGACGTGGTTGCAATAGATTGCGCCGACCACTTGTCGGGCAAGGTCGTTAGGTCGTCTATGGGCGGCGTGCTCAAGTGCAATATCGTGCCTTGTACTAGAGAGAAAGTAGGCGAATTGTTGCAAGAAAAACAAGTGCTGGTGTTGGATATGAACGGCAAGAGCATATTTGAAGTGCAGATAGACGAGTCCAAGCCTTGGACACTCGTCGTGGGCAACGAAGCACACGGAATAAGCGAAACTTTGAGGACGAGAGCCGACCAAATAATATCCTTGCCTATGCGAGGAGATATGGAATCGCTCAATGCGGGCGTAAGTCTGTCGGTGGGGCTATTTGAATTGGTGTTCAATCGCTAATATGTTGCAAGTGTAATAGATATACGGCAAAGATTGCAAATATCATATCGCCAAGCAAAATAAAAAAACCGCAATCGTAGTATTGCAAGCATTGAAAGTAGAAAGCAAGTCTACAAAAAACTTGATTTTTGTACGACTATATAATATTATATTTTTAGAGAAATTTACATTGACGTAGGAGGATTTTATGTCAGGACATAGCAAGTGGGCTAATATCAAAAACAAGAAGGGTAAGTCGGACGCCAAGCGTGCGAGTATCTTTACCAAGATAGGTAGAGAGCTTGCCGTTGCAGTCAAGGCGGGCGGACCTGATCCTAATAGCAACGCAAGACTTAGAGACGTCATTGCCAAAGCCAAAGCCAACAATATGCCTAACGAAAATATCGTGAGAGGTATCAAGAAGGCTAGCGGTGAGCTCGGCGCAATCAACTACGAAGAAAATATCTACGAAGGATACGCTGCGGGTGGTGTTGCAGTCATAGTTGAGACGCTTACCGACAACAAAAACCGTACCGCATGCGACGTAAGACACGTATTTGACAAGTGCGGCGGATCTATGGGTACTACGGGTTGCGTGTCCTATATGTTTGAAAAGAAGGGCGTAATCGTGGTAGATAAAGCAGGTCTAGACGAGGACGAGATAATGATGCTTGCCCTTGACTGTGGCGCAGACGACGTGACAGTCGACGAGGACGTAGTGGAGATTTATACCGACTACACGACTCTCGGACAGGTGAGAGAGGCTATCGAAAAGGACGGAACTCTCAACATTTTGTCCGCCGACGTGGATATGATACCATCCAACACCGTTACGCCCGATGAGGAAACTCAAGTCAAAGTACGCAAGCTTCTCGATATGCTCGAGGACAACGACGACGTGCAAAACGTATATCACAACGCAGAACTCGAAGAAGAGGAAGACGAAGAATAATGTCTGTAAAGGATATTTGCCATTCGGCTAGACTTGCCAGCTACGACTTGGCGGCAGCCGATACGACAGTCAAAAACGCAATACTTACCACCATAGCGGACAATATCGTATCACATAAAGACGATATTCTCTCAGCCAACGCTACCGACGTAGCCGAGGCAGATTACCTTGGCAAGGCTATGCAAGATAGACTTAGGCTCAACGACGCACGCATCGAGGCTATGGCGGAGGGCATAAGACAAATAGTCACTTTGCCCGATCCCGTGGGTGCGGTAGTGGCAACCTTTGAGCGTCCTAACGGACTTGTCATCGACAAGGTTAGGGCGCCACTCGGCGTAGTCGGCGTAATATACGAGGCTCGCCCCAACGTGACTATAGACGTTGCAGGTTTGTGTATCAAGTCGGGCAACTGCGTGGTTTTGCGTGGCGGAAAGGAAGCCGTCAACAGCAATCGTGCTCTATACAAGATTGTATACGACAGTATAGCCGAGTGTGGTTTCAATCCTAATATAGTCGGCTTTATCGACGACGTGACCAGACAGGGTACTCAAGAACTTCTCGAGCAATCCGACAGCGTAGACGTAATCATTCCTAGAGGCGGAGACGGACTAAAGAAGTTCGTGCTTGCCAATTCTTCTATCCCCGTGATTGCTTCCGCGGGTGGCAACTGCCATATCTTCGTGGACGAGAGTGCCGACCTCGATATGAGCCAAAAGGTGGTGTACAACGCCAAAATGCAAAGACCTTCGGTGTGCAACGCTTTGGAACAACTCTTGGTGCATAAGAGTGTAGCGAGCAAGTTTTTGCCGTCCATGATTGATACGTTGCAAAAGGGCGGTTGCAAGATTGTGGGTTGTCCTATTACAATGCAGTATGGTGAGGGCATAATACCCGCCACCGAGGACGACTACAAGAAGGAGCATCTCGACTACGAATTGACTGTGAGAGTCGTGGACGGCGTGGACGAGGCTATCGCTATCATCAACGCCAACAACACCAAGCACAGTGACGGCATTATGTCCTTTGATGAGGCTAATATCGACAAGTTTACCAAGAAGGTGGACAGCGGTTGCGTGTACGTCAATGCTTCGACTCGCTTTACCGACGGATTTGAGTTTGGTTTTGGTGCGGAGATAGGCATTTCTACTCAAAAATTACACGCAAGAGGACCTCTGGGGCTAGAGCAGCTTACTAGCGAGAAGTATATAATCAAAGGTCAAGGACAAGTCAGACAATGAGGATTTTAGGTATCGATCCGGGGTTAGCCATAGTGGGCTACGGAGTGATAGACAGCGAAAAGGGCGTCTATCGTCCCGTCGACTGCGGCGTCATCAATACCCCCAAAGAGCTATCTTTGCCCGAAAGACTAGAGCTAATCTACAAGGGTATGGGCGAGTTGATAGATACCTTCAAGCCCGACCAAGTGGCGATAGAAGAACTCTTTTTTACCAAGAACATCACCACGGGTATCACGGTAGCCGAGGCGAGAGGAGTTATTCTATTAGCCTGCAAGCAAAGCGGACTGCCTATGTTCGAATATACCCCTAACCAAATCAAGCAGTCCCTTACGGGCTACGGCAAAGCCGACAAAAAGCAAATTCAGTTTATGATAACCCGCCTTTTGGGACTCAAAGCAATACCGAAACCCGATGATGCGGCAGATGCGTTGGCGATTGCGTTGACGCATGCGCAGACTAATAGGATGGGAGGGCTGTTTAGCATTTAGGTGTCACGCCATATCTACTTCGTTATGCTTTGTCGACTTTACGTTTTGGCGTAGGTCACGTACGCCTAAGTACGCTCCCCACGCCAAATCCGCAGTCTTCGCGCCTAACTCGCACCTATGGCGTGATGCGTAACGTTATATATCTAAATTTTATTAATTCAAACTCTCTCGCAAGTGGGAGAGTATTTTATTTGCGTTTTATACTTCGTTATTGTCAAAGGGTGTATGTCTTTGCGCTGTGTACATTTTGCGTTAGCAAAGTGAGTGAAACGACGTGGCAATCTCAAACAAAAAGGCACGAGATTCCCACGGTCAGCCAAGGGCTTC
>JBJETR010000003.1:0-5272 GCA_051883415.1 Christensenellales bacterium
AAAACGGACAAGTCAGCGTATCTTTCTACAATGGCAGCGCATTCTCGGTAGAAGCACCTAACTTTGTAGAATTGCTCATCACTCATTGCGAGCCGGGCGCTAAGGGTAACACAACTCAAGGTGCAACTAAGCCTGCAACTTTGGAGACGGGTTACGAATTGCAAGTTCCTTTGTTCGTCAACGAAGGCGACACTATTCGTATCGATACCAGAACGGGCGAGTATATGTCTAGAGTCTAAACAATTTAGTTTGTTGACATCAAGCGCGTCTTTTGACGCGCTTATTTTTTGTATTTTCGTATTCAGCTTAGTTTAGTGACTTTTATTTTTCAATAGGCTACTTTTAATTTGATGATTATTGTATATTTTGTATAAAGTAATTGCTATAATTTTTTTGCATTTATTATTGTTTTACCTTCTTATCAACCAAATTTAATAATTTTTAGTAGAGGCGTATAATCAAAAAATATGTCAAAAAATATCCTTTAATCATACCGCTATCAGGTTGTCCGTATAATATTGCAAGGAGAATTATGATAGCCGACGTATTGCCTCAATGGATATATAACGAAATAATCAATCGCGGTTGGAGCGAGAGCTTGACCGAGATAAGAATTAGGGTGGGCAAACCGATATTTTGTGCTCTGATGGGGAGTTATTGTAAGCTTACCGATGACAACGAAGTGGCAACGCTATATGACTTGCAATACGTGATAGACAAGGCTTGTACTGCTTCGCTATACGCTTTTGACGATGAGATTACGCAAGGATTTATCACGACGGCAGGCGGTATAAGGATAGGAATATCGGGACAAGGAGTAGTCAAAGGCGGTAAGCTTAGCGCAATCAAAAACTTTTCTTCGATTTGCATTAGAGTACCCAAAGACGTCAAGGATTATTCCTCTAAGGTCGAGAGGGTGCTTAACAATTTTGACAATACCATTATTTTTTCTAAGCCGGGGCTTGGCAAGACGACCTTGCTTAGGAATATGATACGACAACTTTCTAATCAAGGTAACAACGTGTTAGTTCTGGATGAAAGAATGGAAATAGCGGGAGATTGCTTTGACCTGGGAGAATGCAGTGACGTAGTGGCGGGAGTGCCCAAAAACCTCGCTTATGCCAATCATATCAAGTCGATGCGTCCCGACGTAATAGCGACAGATGAGATTTTTTCGGAGCAAGAGGTAGATTGCATACTAGATAGCGTTAGGTCAGGGGTAAAGGTGCTTGCTACCGTGCACGCCGACGACTTAGGCGTCTTGCTGTCTGACAAGGTTTATGGAGCACTTTTGGACAAGTTCAGATACTTTGTCCACATAGATAGTATCGGTCACGTGGACAAGGTGTACGACAAGGAGCTGACGTGTCTGAGCTAGTGGTTGGCGGAATAATTTGGATAGCGTGCTTCGTAGGAGGAATAGGCGTGGGCAATTCATTCAAAAAGCGAAAAGAATTTCTTGCAATGCTCTTGGACTTCGATAGATATCTTAGCAGCTGCGTAACCAATCTCAAATTGCCTATAACTACGGTTATATCGCAATTTTGCCAAGACCAAAGTGTAAGTGTGCAAGACTTTTTTGGACAAGTAAAAGCAAGCTTTGAACAAGGCGATAAGGCAATATTAGAGCATTGCGTTGCTCGTAGTCCTCTATTCAAAAAGGACTTGAGTGTAGTGATATCATACTTTTCGGATATCGGCAAAACGGGGTATGACGCCCAAATCGCTTTACTCAAACATCACTCGTCAATGCTAGAAAGTGCTTACGATAAGGCGAATAAAGATTACGTTACCAATGGTAAATTGTGTTACAAGTTGGGTTTCTTGCTTGGACTTGCAATAATGATTTTAGTCGTATAGGAGAGTTATGGAAATATCGGTAATATTCAAAATAGCAGGAATAGGACTTATCACGGCAGTGCTAAATATCATTCTCAAAAAGTCCGATAAGGACGAGATTGCTACTTTTATCACGATAGGCGGACTGATAATGGTTTTGCTGATAGTTGTCGATATGATTGGCGGTCTTTTTGACAACCTCAAAAATATACTCGGCGTGTACTAAATGGATATCTTCAAAGTCATCGGGGTAGCGATAATAGGTGCGATATGTACCGTTTTGCTCAAAAATTCTTCTAGCACCTTTTCGTCACTTGCCGTCATATCTACAGGCATTATTATCCTCATTATTGCCCTCAATTCACTCACCGAGGTTGTCATAGCATTTGAAGAAATAGTTGACAAAACAGGTGTCGACAACGAGCTGTTCGCACTATTGATGAAGATAATAGGCGTGGGCTACTTGACAGAGTATAGCGTAAGTCTATGCAATGATTTTGAATGTGCAAGCATAGGCAAAAAACTTGCTTTTGCAGGCAAAATAGTAATATTTTTGATGGCATTGCCGATAGTTAAGTCATTGATTGACTTGGTTGTCGGCATGATATAGGCTAAATGAAAAAAATTCTTTGCAAAATCATCCTAATACTTTCATTGATACTATCTTCATTGGGGATAGTAGGATTAGCCGTAGCCGAAAGCGACGATCCCGAGCAGCAACTCATAGACAACGTAGAGCAAAATACCCAAGAACTAGATTTAGGCTCAATACAGAGTTTTCTGGATAGTCTGGGCATGCAACAATTCGGCAGTCTAAAGGAGGATATAATTGCAATTGCTCAAGGTGAGCAAAAATTGACCTTCGACGACTTCTTCAAGATAATTATTCAACGAGTACTATCGGCATTTACCAATGTATTACCCATAGTAGTCAGTATAGTTGGGATATCTCTGATAACTAGCCTACTCAACGGTTTGACAAGCGGATTTTTATCCAATCCTACTAAACAACTGATAGGTTTCGTAAGTTATAGTGCAATCGTTGTCATTGTCCTCACTCGCACTATGTCGCTAGTCAAAAATACCGGCGAGGTAGTAGGCACTATCAAAGAGTTTATGCAGTTGATTTTTCCCATTCTGCTGACGATAATCACGGTTATAGGCGGGACCAATAGCGGAGCGGTATTTCAGCCTATGATGAGCGTACTTACCACGTCAATCACGACTTTCGTCGTCGAGATTATCATACCTGCCGTGGTCGTAGTCATAGTATTTACACTTATATCGTCGCTGTCTGACGGCGTCAAATTATCTAAATTGACAGGCTTTTTTAGTAGTGGTATCAAATATTCGATGACTGCGGTATTTAGCTTATTCGTCACCTTTTTGACTGCGCAAGGGCTTACGGGTGGAATTATCGATACGGTATCTATCAAAACGGCAAAATTTGCCATGCAAAGCTACGTCCCTATTGTGGGCGGATATCTATCGGATGGCTTCGATTTAATGATGGCTAGCTTTGTTCTAATCAAAAATTCGCTTGGTATTATTTCACTATTTTGCATGATAATTTTGATAACGTCGCCGCTAATCAATATTATTGTCTTTTCTCTAGGACTCAAGCTGACTTCGGGGATAATAGAGCCGATTGGCGATAGCAAAATATCCAAAATGTTGTACGACCTATCGAAGAACGTCAATATCTTGCTTGCGGTAATTCTAGGAGTGGCTTTTATGTTTATTACAACTATTATGCTTATAATTTACGCTTGCAATTTGGGCGTAATATAAATGTTGGAGGGTACATGCAAGCTTGGGTTTTGTCGATAGTGGGTGTAGTAGTTCTTGGGGTACTAATTGACGTCATTTTGCCTGACGGCGAGAGTGCGAAATATATCAAAGGCGTCTTTGGTGTGGTAGCCGTCATAACAATAATATCGCCTATCGTCAACAGTTTGCAAGGCGTCAATATTGGCAGTTGGCAACGACAGGAGAGCGGTATCGAGGTTGAGCAAGGCACCATGGACGCTCTCGTATCCAATATCAGAGAGGCACAAGAAGAACAAGTAGCAGAAGAGTTGAGAGAGCAAGGTTTTTCGCCTAAATTGATAAAAATAAATTATTATCAAGATTTTGATTATAAAATCCAAAGTATCAGCGTATATATAGCGTGTAGTGAGAGCGACAAACAAAGTATAGAGGCAATGCTTAACAAAAAATATAAAGGAGCAAAGGTAATATTTTATGACTAACAACAGTTGTAACGAACAAAAAGATTCGATAGCAGAAAAACCTCAAACTTTGCTAAAAAAGCTCAAATCAGTCAAACATTTAGAAATTATTGTCGCTTTTGTCATAGCGCTTGTGGCAATATTCATATACTTTATCACAACGAACGCAGGCTTAAGCGACACGACCACGGTACATACCTCGTCCGGAGGCAACGAACTAAGCCGTCAGGTTGCAAGCGTGCTTTGCAACGTAGAAGGGGTAGGAGATTGCAGTGTGTTGATAACGTACGACGACGAAAAGGACGTCAACGGCGTGGTCGTGGTTGCGGAAGGCGGTGACGACGTAGCTGTCAAAATTAAGATAATCGACGCCGTGTGTGCCTTGGTGGACGTCAAAGCAGAAAAAATAAAAATATATAAAATGAACAAAGCATAATGGAGGTATCTTATGGCAAAACTATCACACAAGCCTATGTCGGCTAACGCAAAAAAGGTAATAATCCTTTGTAGCATGGTTGCTCTGTTGGTAATCACGGGCGTACTTAACTTCGTACTGACACGCAAGTTGGACAATGACCAAGTGTCTGTTGACCAACCTACCGAAACGACCTTCTTTTCGGCGTACAGAAGCGATAGAGAGACTTCTAGGGCAGAAGAATTCAGCTATTTGGACGCAATCATAGCGTCTGCCGATTCGACTGACGAAATCAAAGCCACCGCAACTGCAAAAAAGATGGAACTTCTCTCCAATATCGATTGCGAATTGGTAGTAGAAAATCTCATCAAAGCAAAAGGATTCCAAGACGCAGTCGTTACTATGAGCACCAACAACGTCAACGTTATTATTCAACAAGAAGAGTTGACCAGCGAGCAGGTTGCCCAAATACTCGGCGTTATATTGAGCGAAACCGATTATACACCGTCACAAGTGGTTATCGTTCCTTATAAAGTATAATATAATAATACTTGTCAAAACTCTGCAAATGTGGTAGACTTATGTTCGGAGGTAAGTTATGGCAAGCAAGAGTAGCGACAATAGCCAACAAGACTTGGATACCTATTTCGGAGTGCTTAGTTCTATAGCCGGTAGTAGCGCTTCTTTAGTAGACGGCGTAGCATCGGTATCCTACGAAGCAGGGCTCAAAAACAAGTTTTTTGATTATGGCAAAAACAAACGAAGCAATGCGATAGACGTCAAGTTT
>JBJETR010000004.1:0-22348 GCA_051883415.1 Christensenellales bacterium
AAAAAATTCAAGTGGTATTATAATAAAATGAAAGCGCGCACAAAAAATATAATAAAAAAGACAATCCTATCCATTCTCGTCACAATATTGATTTTGACAGCGATACTAATAACCTCTCTAGCTCTATATCTCTACACGGGCAACGTAGACTTAGACTTATCCAAGTTAGATTCCCACCTTGGATTTGCTCAAATTTACGACAAAGACGGTATTTTATGCAACACACAGTCGCACAATTTTATATTATCGTACGACGAAATCCCCACCCAATTAATCAACGCATTCGTTGCAGTTGAAGACAAGAGATATTTTAAACACAACGGACTTGACTACAAAAGAATTGGCGGAGCATTACTCAACAACGTCCGAGGCAATCGACTGCAAGGTGCATCGACTATCACTCAACAACTCATCAAAAACACCCTTCTAACGTCCGAACAATCGTATAATCGTAAGCTAAAAGAAGCAAAGCTTGCAATCAAACTAGAAAAAACACTCTCCAAACAAGATATTTTAGTCAAATATCTCAACGTTTTGTACTTTGGCTCAGGTCAATACGGCGTCAAAAATGCTGCCAAGAGGTTTTTCAACAAAGACTTAGACAATCTCAACGTCACCGAATGTGCAATGCTCGCAGGCATTATCAAGAGTCCTACCAAATACAATCCTATTCACAACTACTACAACGCTATATCAAGAACGAAGATAGTTTTGGATTGTATGACTAAGCAAGGCTATATAACTCCAAATAGTTATAAATCCGATGAAATTATTATAAATAATGAGCTAAACGAGAATAATATTTACTCAAATTATGTCGAAAATGCGTTATATGAAGTCGCTTCTATACTTTCTACCGATGTCGAACAACTAGTATATCAAGGCGTCAAAATCTACACTTACCTGGACACTGCTAAGCAAAATTATCTATACCAAACAATACAAGATCCAAGATATTATACCGATTTTGCATCTACCGACTGCTCGGCGATTATTCTTGACAACTCAAGCTCTGCTATCGAGGCATATTATGGCAAAGTCAATCACAATTTAGCCACTTTCAAAAGGCAACCCGCATCGACAATCAAGCCTCTCATAGCCTATGCGCCTGCTATTGATATGGGCTATGCTCACCCTATGACTATGGTCAACGACGTCAAGACGGATTTTGAGAGCTACTCTCCTTCCAATTATCACGACGTATATCTCGGTTGGACTACACTCAAAGATGCACTCAAATATTCCCAAAACGTCCCTGCAGTCAAACTGCTCGACGTAGTCGGCGTAGAAAATGCCAAGAATTATCTCTCAAAAATGGAGTTTTCTTTTGACCAACAAGACGACAACCTCTCCTTAGCTTTAGGCGGAATGACCTACGGCACAACCCTCACCCAACTATTAGGCGGATATTCAACCTTAGCTAGAGGAGGTAGTTACTCTCGCCCTACTATGATCAAGAGCATATCTTTAGGCGAGCAAAATCTATACTCACACAATCCGACGTCTACTCAAATCTTCGCCCCGTCCACTAGTTACTTTGTCACCGATATGCTCGTAGAAACGGCAAAAAGCGGAACGGGCAAAAAGCTAAACACTCTAGATTTTGACGTAGCTTGCAAAACCGGAACGGCGGCTTATAGCGACCTCAACTACAATACGGACGCATATTGTCTTTCATACACACGTTCACATACCGTATTATGTTGGATGGGAGGCATAGGCGACGCCCCTCTTGACGCAAGCGTTACGGGCGGTGGTCAGCCGACTCTCATGACCAAAAGCATACTGTCCTCACTATATGCCACCAGCAAGCCCGAACCTTTTGCCAAGCCGTCGGATATTGTCGTCAAAAATATTGACAAATACTCTTACGACAATGAACATGCCATTGTATTAGCCGGCGAGCATGCTCCTAAGTCGCAAACTATCGCCGTAGAATTTGCACCTAATCACCTTCCGTCAACAACAGATATGACGTACGAAGACCTATCTATCAAGGATTTTGATTGCAACGTGCAAAACAACAAAATTAGCGTATCCTTCACCGCCAATCCACGGCTTAGATACGCCCTATATTATCGCAACGTCGTATCGGACGAAGTGCTATTGCAAGACTTATCTGCTCAAAACGGCAAAACGTCGATTGATATCGACAGAAGCTCAACCAAGTCAATTTTTGGAGAAAAATACACGTTGTTAGCATACTACTTCGACGACCAAGGAGTCAAAATCATTGGTAAACCCGAAATAATATATCAATGGCAACTGTGAGTTATCTCTCCACGTCCAATTCCAAGACCTCGATATCTTCGATAGCTTTCAGTATAGTTTCTTCGAGATTTTCTATCCTGGACTGCTCTTTGACTGCGACTTGTAGCGAAGGCTTTATTACGGGATATTTAGGCAAAAACACCGTACAACAGTCTTCGTAAGGCAATTCACTCGTAGCATAGGTGTCTATAGCCTTAGCCGTATCCATAATCTCGTTTTTATCCATACCTATTAGAGGTCTAAAAATCGGCAAAAGCTTGACGGCATTGTTGGTTACGGTGATGCTTTCGGTTGTTTGAGAAGCAACTTGTGCTAAGCTTTCGCCCGTTATCAACGCACCGCAGCCGTATTTTACGGCAGTTCTTTCGGCTATGTCAATCATAATTCTGCGCATGACGGTAATCATATAATCGGCTCGACAATATTGATGAATTTTTTGTTGAATATCAGTAAACGGCACGACAAAAAGCTTAATTTTACCGCAATAATTAGTCAATTTTTGAGCCAAATCAATTACTTTTTGCTTAGCAAGCTCGCTAGTATGCGGATAGCTATGATAGTGTATCGCACATATTTCCATACCGCGTCTAGCCATTCTCCAGCCAGCCACAGGCGAATCAAAACCTCCGCTAAGCAGCAACATACCTTTACCCGCAGTTCCAACCGGCATACCGCCCGCACATGGAATTTTGCCGGAAAATACGTAAGCAAACCCTCTTTCTCTGATATCGACGAAGATTTCCACCTGAGGTCTATGCAAATCCACTTTGAGCAAAGGATTTTTATCAAGACAATATCCACCCATCATAGCTGCGATTTGCATACTATTTTTGTCCAACCTCTTGTCGGCTCTATTGACGCTCACTCTAAAGGTAGTCTTGCCTTGAGGCACGTATTCTCTCACGGCTTGTCCCATCGACTCGTATTCCGATTTTACTTTAAGGGCAACGCTAAGACTCGTCAATCCAAAGACCTTGGTCAATCTTTCGACGAATTCATCTTGAAGCCACTCATCGTAACCTTCGACGTAATATCTGTTTTGCGTTCGTATAAACTTATATTCCAAGCCTTCCAACGCCTTTTTTATATTATCGATAAGCTTATTTTCAAAAAAAGCCTTGTTTTTACCCTTCAAAAAAATTTCACCGTATCTAAGCAACAATACCTTTTGCATAATTTCTCCGTTATTTCCTTTGATAATTTTTCAAACTTTCGACTACCTTTGCCAGACAATCCACGCAATAATCTATATCTTGACGAGTAGTATATTCGTCAAAGCTTATTCTAAGCATACCCTCGGCATATCTAGGATCAATGCCCAAAGCTTTAGGGATACGCTTGGTGGATTTTCCTGCCGAGCAAGCCGAACCCGTACCGACGATTACCCCCATATCTTCCATGCAATGCACAACGACCTCTCCTCTCATATCGGCTAGCGACAGACTGACGATATTTCCCACGCTATTGTCTAGGTCGGTGTTTATCAAACAATCGGACATAGTTTCGTTAAGTTTATCTATAGCATATCTTTGCAGAGCCTTGTAATTTTGATATCTTTCGATTACGGTTTTAGTTTCATTATCAACTATTGCACCTAGAGCCATGATACTTGCCACGTTTTCGGTAGCCGATCTTACGCCGCTCTCCTGTCCACCGCCCAAGATAATCGGTCTGAGATGCAACCCCTTTCTTACGTACAATGCTCCCAAGCCCTTTGGACCATGCACCTTGTGCGCACTTATGCTATACGTATCCACACCCAAACTCTTGACGTTGACGGGCAGCTTGCCGTATGCTTGCACGCCGTCGCTATGCACCAAGGCTAGCGGAGACTTAGCTCTTACCATATCTACGATTTTTTTGATATCGTTTATAGCGCCCGTTTCATTGCTCACGTGCATAATGGACACTAGGACGACTTGCTCGTCGAGCATTTCCTCCAATTCGTTTAGCTTAACTTTTCCGTATCTATCCACGGGAGCAAAAGCAACTTCATATCCACGGCTTGACAATTCGTTAGCGCAAGCATATATTGCCGAATGCTCCCCGTTACCAACGATAACCTTACCTTTTTTGGACTTGATGCTACATAGCATAGCAAGATTGTCGGCTTCACTGCCGGAGGCAGTAAAAATAATTTCTTCCCTATCGGCACCCAAAGAACGGGCAATCGCACTTCTACTTGCCTTGATATCATTTGCCACTTTCAAAGCCTCGCCATACAACGCCGACGGGTTGAAGAATTGTTCTACCCCGTATTTCCTTATAATTTCCACGCACCTATCGTCCATTTTGGTGGTAGCCGCATTGTCAAGATAAATCATTTGTCTTTCCTTTTAGTTTACAATATCCGTATTCGTCCAAGGCTATTATATATAGCTTGTTGTCAATGGTTATTGCATATTTTTCATAGTTGCAATGGGTTGGTGCCAGCACTATAGCTCCCGACTTGGAGGTTGCCTTTAGAGCCTCAGAGCCAACCTTTTCCATTCTCTCAATCTTTGCATATTCTATCGTCGTATTGTGTAGCTTTTTTCCAAGGATAAGCTTATATACCTCGACTTTTTCATTGTCGAAGTCATATCTCCACTTATACGTCAAGGCACATGCAATCACTCTTACACATATCAAAATAGCAAAGATAGCTAGACTTTTGATTATTTCCCTTATGTTTTTACTAACAATTCCCGTCAAGAATATCCATAGATTGCCAAAGTCTACCACTAGGCAAACGGCAAGCAGAATGATTTTCACTATTTTGAGCTTATCACAGTTGATTTGCAGAGTATATCTCATATCAGCTTAGCTATGGTTACGCCCATATCTCCTTCACCGTAATTACCGATTCTAAATTCACTCACTATCGAGCAAGTTTTTAGATATTCTCCCACAGCTTTTCGCAAAATTCCCGTGCCCTTGCCGTGTACTATTCTCACTTCGCTATATCCGTGTGCCAAGGCGTCATGCAGATATCTTTCCAAAGTAGCGATAGCCTCGTCACACCTCATACCAATCAAGTTGACTTCTTGCTTTACGTCGTCGTTTTTGAGTTCTCGACGAGCCATTACAATATTCCCCTTTGGTTGGGTTCGCTTAGTCTTTTTTATTTTGACGCAGTCCTTGATTTTTATTGTAGTGCTCAATATTCCCGCCTTGACCAGGCACTCTTTTTTCTTTTCGTTGATACTCAGCACTACAGCCTTCGATTTTAGCGACTCGACGTACACTTCGTCGTCAACGTCAATTTTTCCGCCTATTTTTTCTATATCGTCTAATGTTTCTTCACTCACCAACGAATTTTCTAGTTTCTTTTTATTCTTTCTCGCCTCAAATAGCGCACTCTCATCGTTTTTAGCGAGATTTTCTTTCATTTCTTCTATAATTTCTTCTGCTTGCTCGACGTAATCCGACAATAGATCTTTGACGGACTTTTGCATTTTTTCGTCTAATTTTCTTTGTCTTTCTTCGAGTCTTTGGCTTTCATTTTTATTTTCCAGCTTGATTTTTTCTGCCTCATAGTATTCTTGCATAGCATTCTCTTTCAGCACTTCAGCATCTCGTCTAGCCTTTTCTGCCATAGCCATAACCTTGTCGAAGTCGGCTTTCGAATTACCTATGCGACTTTTGGCTTGTTGCAAAATTTCCTCTTTTAGTCCGTAATTTCGTGCTATTTCCAAGGCTTTAGAGCCGCCCGCTATACCAACCAAGAGTTTATACGTAGGCTTGAGCGTAATCGGATCAAAGTCCATAGTCGCCACAGTCACTCTATCTGTGCTAAATGCGTATTCCTTCAGCTCGTCGTAGTGGCTAGAAGTAACGGTGCGACAGTTTTTCTTTCTTAGATATTCTATTATAGCAATGGCAAGCGAACTGCCTTCGGCAGGATTAGTACCACCGCCCAACTCGTCTAGTAGGCACAGACAGTTGTCAGTCGCCTCGTTGACGATAGAGGCTATATTGCTGATATGAGAGCTAAAAGTCGACAAGCTATTTTCTATGCTTTGATTGTCTCCGATATCGCAGAATATCTTGTCAAAGACGCACACGGTAGTATCGGCTTTACAAGGCACGAACATACCGCTACAGCTCATTAGGCAGATTAGTCCTACAAGCTTCAATAATACGGTTTTACCACCCGTATTAGGACCTGTAATGACCATAATATCAAAGTCTTTGCCAAGCTCGACCGATACGGGTACTACCTTGTCCGTAGCAATCAACGGGTGACGCCCCTCAACTATTCTGACAACGCCCGACTCGTTAATTTCTGCCCTCACGCCCTTGATTGCTCTAGCATACGCAGCTTTTGCGAAGATGCTATCTAGCAAAATCAAAGCTTGAAAAGACTCTTCTATCGCAATCACGTCGGCGGCTATATCGCTTGAGAATTTACGCAAAATATTTTCAATTTCTTTAGCCTCGTCGAGCATATAGCCCTTGAGTTCGTTGTTTAACCCGACTATTCCGATAGGTTCGATATAGATAGTCGATCCCGTTGCCGACCTATCATGCACCAAACCCTCCACACTTGCTCTACATTCTGCTTTGACGGGCAAAACGTACCTATTGTTCCTCATCGTGATGATATTATCTTGCAGATACGTCGCAACCGAGCCCGTGAGATAACTAGCAAGCTTTTGCCTTATTCTTTCGTTGCACAGTCTTATTTGACGTCTGATTGATTTGAGCTCATGCGATGCGTTGTCGCTCACCTCGTTTTCACCCGAAAATGCCTCGAATATAGCCTTTTCGAGGTTTTTATCGGTATACAAACCATTGACGATATCTCTAACGTCGTCTAGCCTTACGTCGGACACGGCGTCTAAAGCTTTGCGCATATTGTAACAAGTACGCAAGATTTTACCCGTCTTAAGTATATCGGCTATGCTTAGTATTGCATTCTTTTTGCACGCTTCCAATATCTCCGTCATATCGTCAAAAGCAAGACTAATACTTGCGCAATGCTCGTATGCTACGATACTTGCTTGCTCGGTAAGGTCAAGCAAAGCGTCAACCTCGCGTTTATCGGTACAAGGAACAATGCTTTTGACGTATTTTTTCGTAGGCTCGCTTTGGGTATATTGAGCCAATATATCCAAAATCTTGTCATATTCCAACGTCAACAAAGCTTTATTTTCCCTCAATTTACACCTCTAAGCAAATGTCCACAGGTAGAATTTTTGCTCTTTATTCCTTTTCTTTGCACAAAGTCACTCAATACGCAATCCAACTGCTCTTTGTTTAAGCCCCAAGCGTTGATATAGCATTGATAAGGTATTTGCTCCCACTTTCCTCGCACGTCAACGATAGACGGATTGTGGAGTGCAAAGTAACAATGCCCCGATTTATATCTCACTACTAGATAATCTGCTACCTTGTCTTTATACCAAAATTCGCCGTCATATCTACAGCTATCACAATTACATCCTGTATTCAACTGCACGGGACAATGCGACAGTGTCATAACTTGCACTAAGCCGTAGCCAAACACCATTATTTTGTCTTGTTGCAAGCTCTTTAGTTGTCCAAGATTGAGCTCTAGCGAGGCAATAGCATAGTCGAGTCCCAATTCTTCCCAAGCGCCTTGATTGTAGATATTTAGTCCGTATCCGCCAACCTTAGCCATACCGTACTTCCTTGCTAGCTCTAAGGCATACAAGTTGTCACACACTATGCCTCTTATACGACCTCTTAGTTTTTCTACCAAATCCGTTACTATACCAACGTCAGCACCTCTGGCAACTCTCGGCAATCTAATATATCCATTATTTATAAATATATCATAATTATTACAAAATAACTGATTATTTAGAATACTTTGTATAGTTTTACTATCAATATTTTGCAGATTGAGGACAATATTGGCGTTTTTTAAAGTATAATCCGTCAAGTCTTCAAGGCTTGCAACTTCTACAAAAGGCTTACTTTTATCCACCTCAACGCCTTGATATACGCAAGAGCTTGCAAGTTCGAACTTAGCCTTTTGCATGTTGTTCTCATAGCATTGCAATATTGCTCTCTTTAGTTCGTCCAAAGCTTGCCTACGCAGTAGGTTGATTGCCGAGGCAGGTATAAAGGCATTTTCATCCAATATCGTATCCACCTTGTCGAGTGCAAAGGATGTGTTGCCTAACCTATCAACCATAGACCTAACCTTGTCTTGGTCAACGGTATACTTTTCCGACTTTTCTACTATATCCCCTACCACTTGGCATTCGAAGTCTTTGTACTTAGCTACTATGCTAAGTGGTTGCCCTACTACAGCCCTAACCGACAAATCTATTGTCAATTTCGGCTCGACTTCGCCGTACTTTTTGACTTGATTGTTATCTAAGGTAATATACACCTTGCCTTTATTGACTGTTTTATCACAGCCAACGTATATATAACCTTTGTCGCTTCTTACCTTATTGACTGTCAGACCAAACTGCTTGGCATCGTCTATTATCTTAATTCCGTCGCCTATGTGCAGTTTTTGATTACTTTTGACGATAATTTCACGGTTTTTGTAACCTACTATATCGCCTATATACTCGCCCAAATTATTTTGAACGTCGATACTCATCAACTCTTTTGTAGTGCAATAGTTATAGCCTTCACTAAAACCGCCTCGATTAAACGCTCTGAGCAATCCTGATTTTATCTCGCCGGTTACTTTGCTCTTTTTGTCAATGACTTGCCTATATGCCGACACGACTTGTCCGACGTAATGCGGATTTTTGAGTCTGCCCTCTATTTTTAGACTATCTACGCCTAGCTCTACCAATCTGTCAAGCTTTTCTATAAGGCATTGGTCGGCGGGAGATAGCAAATAGCGAGGCTTGCCGTCACCGATTGAGCAAGAATACTGCAGTCTACAAGGTTGATTACACCTACCCCTATTCCCGCTATCGCCACTCATAAAGGACGACATAAGGCAACCACCCGAAAAGCTCACGCACAACGCACCGTGCACGAAGTGTTCTATCTCCAGATTGGTATTTTGCTTGATATCTCTTATATCCTCTTCCAGCGTTTCTCTCGCTAGCACGACTCTACAAAAGCCGAGTCTTTCTAGTAATTTTGCACCTAACAAATTGTGCACGCCAAGTTGAGTGCTCGCATGTAAAGGCACGTCGTATCTTCTAAAGATTTCAAGCGTGCCGAGGTCGGTGACGATAAATGCGTCTGCTTTGCTTTCTACACACTTTTGTACGTATTTTTCTAGCAAGCTCATCTCGTTCTGACGCACGTTGGTATTAAAAGTAATATAAACCTTAACGCCGAATAAATGCGCAAGGTCTATATACTCGGCTATATTGTCGAGGCTAAAATTGTCGGCTTTGATACGTGCGTTAAAGCAATCCAAACCGAGATATACCGCGTCCGCACCCCAAAATATCGCTGATTTTAGAGCAGACACACTTCCTGCCGGAGCTAATATCTCCGTCATTATCTCAGTGTAGCTCCCAATTCTATATCGAGCTTTTTAAGTATTTTTTCAATTTTTGCATTGACCTCTTCTTCCGTCAAAGTTCTGTCTGCTAAGCGGAATACGAGATTGATAGCCACACTCTTTTTATTTTCGCCAATCGCATCTTTATTCCGATAGATATCGAATATCGAGCAATCTACCAGCATATTACCACCGGCTTTCTTGATACACTTGATGATATCCGCAGCCATTTTTTCTTCGTCAAGTACCACTGCGATATCTCTCTCAACAGGCGGATACTTAGCAATTTCGCTAAACTTATAACCGAGGTTGGCAATCTTATTGAGTAGGTCAACGTCTATTTCCGCCACGTACATTCTTTCTTTGACGTCCAAGTCGCCTGCTACGCTTGGGTGTACCTCACCGAGATAGCCGAGTCTATGACTACCCACCATAACGTCGGCTGATCTTCCACTGTGCATATAAGGCAACGTGCTTCTCACGTATTCGGCTTTGATACCAAAGGCTCTCAAGATTATCTCAAACACGCCTTTGATAGTGTAATAATCACAGCCACCACCATACATACCGAGTGCCATCATGGTAGTTTCGTTTGGTTGAATTGTCGTATCTTGATTAGGCTCGTATACGTGAGCTATCTCAAAGAGTCTTGCAGTCTTATTGCTCTTAAGGCAGTTCTTAGCAAGAGTACTCATCATACTGTACACGAGAGTCGTCCTCATAACCGATACGTCTTCGCCTAACGGATTGAGGAGTTTTACCGCATTTCTCAGTGTACTGTCTTGAGCAAGTCGCAATATATCGAATGCCTTAGGAGATGTAAAGGAATATGTCAAAATCTCGTTCATTCCTTGGCTTACGGCAATTTCTTTGAGTTTATCCACGTTGATTTGAGCCTCAGTTTTACCACCGCTAGTCTGATGAGCGCCGTCCATAAGCGTACAGTTGATATGGTCGTAGCCGTAGAGTCTTATTATCTCTTCGGCAAGGTCGTTGGCGTTCTCGATATCGTCTCTGAAGAATGGTTGCACGCAAGTGAGTACGCCGTCATCGAGCGTGGTCTTGATTTGCAAAGAATTGAGGATATCTACCATAGTTTGTTCTGGCACTTCTATACCGAGAATCGAGTTGATTTTGGCGGTAGGCACTTGGATAGTCTTTTCTTCGAGCGTAACGCTCTTTTTATCTATAGCGTCCCCTACGATTTTTCCGTAGCCATATTGCGATATGAGCGACAAAGCTCGCCTTAGTCCCATAGATTGACTCTCGAAGTCAATGCCTCTTTCGTATCTAAAGGACGAGTCGCTTCTAAGGTTGAGCTTTCTAGACGACCTTCTGATATTATCTCTTAAGAATTTTGCCGATTCAAAGACGATATCTTGAGTATTATCATTGATACCGCTATATTCTCCACCCATAATTCCCGCAACGGCTACAGGCTTGTTTTGGTCGCAAATAGCAAGAATACTGTCGTCCAGCGTGTATTCGTTGCCGTCAAGCGCAGTAATTTTTTCGCCCGCTTTTGCTCTTCTGACAACTATCTTTTTGCCATCCAAAAGAGCCAAATCGAATGCGTGCATAGGCTGACCAATCTCGATAAGCACGTAATTGGTGATATCGACTATATTGTTGATTGGTCTTAGTCCAACGGCTTTGAGTCTCTTTTGAATGATAGGCGCACTGCTCGTAATCTTGATATCCTTGACAACTTGTGCCATATATCTTGGACACAAATCGCTTGCAACCACGTCAACGTCAACGTCACTATCTCCGCTTTGAGCAACTTGATATTCGAAGTTAGGCATTTTTAGAGGCACGCCGAGCACGGTAGCTACCTCTCTTGCTATACCAAGTACGCTATTGCAGTCGCTACGGTTGGCAGTTACGCCTATGTCCAAAATCACGTCGTCGTAGCCTAACACTTGAGTAATATCAGTGCCGAGAGGTGCAGTTTCGCCGTTCATGATAAGTATACCGTATACGCTTGCGCCCTTATAATCGGCTTCGGTCAGCATCAATTCTTCGCCCGAACACAACATTCCGTTAGACTCTACTCCACGGAGTTTGCCCTTTTTGATAACTTGTCCCGTTGGAAGTAGCGAGTTATCCAAAGCAACGGGCACGATATCGCCCTCGGCTATGTTGCTTGCACCCGTTACTATCTGCACGAGCTCGTCTTTTCCTACGTTGACGGAGCAAATTTTGAGCTTGTCGGCGTCGGGATGTTTGACAACCTTTTCGAGCTTTCCGAGCACAACGTTCCTAAAGTTTTTGCCTTGTTCTATCACTTCTTCTACTTCAAAACCGGCGCTGACGAGCTTTTTGCACAGTTCGTCAAGGCTTACGTTGATATCTACAAAATCTTTTAGCCAATTTAGTGAAACTTTCATATTCTACTCCTTTTACTTAAACTCTTTGAGAAAACGTACGTCGTTGTCAAAAAGAATACGCATATCGGGTATGCCGTACTTGATCATTGCAATTCTTTCGATGCCTAGACCAAAGGCAAATCCCGAATACTCTTTGCTATCAATACCGCAGTTGTCAAGCACCTTTGGATTGACTATACCTGCACCCAAAATCTCTATCCAACCCGTGCCTTTACATATACGGCAACCCTTGCCGTGACACACGGAGCAAGTAACGTCAACCTCTACGCTAGGCTCGGTAAACGGGAAGTAAGACGGTCTGAGACGAGTCTTGGTATTGCTATCGAAGAGCTGTTGTGCAAACTTCTCAAGTATACCCTTGAGGTCGCATAAAGTGATGTTTTTGTCTACCACCAAACCTTCGATTTGTTGAAACATAGGGCTGTGAGTTGCGTCGTCGTCAGGTCTATAAACCTTGCCCGGACAAATAATTCTTATAGGAGGTTTTTGCGACGTCATAGTACGCACTTGCACCGGGGAAGTATGCGTACGCAACAACATATCGTCGCCGATATAGAAGGTATCTTGCATATCTCTTGCAGGATGGTCCTTAGGGATATTGAGGGCTTGGAAGTTGAAAAAGTCAAGCTCGATCTCAGGTCCTTGCGCAATCGAAAAGCCCAAGCCCGTAAATATGTCTATTATTTGATTTTGCACGAGTGTAGTCGGATGCAAACTGCCTCTTTGGCAGACACCGCTATCCAAGGTGACGTCCACCGACTCTCTTTGCATCTTGTCTTCGAGCTCTTTGCTTGCAAGCAGGGCTTGCTTAGAAGCGATAAGCTCCTCTATCGTGTCCCTTGCAACGTTGACAAGCTTACCAATCTCAGGTCTTTGCTCGGCAGGTACGTCTTTCATACCTTTGAGAAGAGCCGTAAGTTCACCGTTTTTGCCCAAAAATTTGACTTTGGCATTGTTGACGTCAATCACGCTAACACAAGCATCTATCACTTGTCTTGCGTCTTCGATGAGCAAATCAATTCTCTCTTTCATACACTTTTACTCCCTTTGTATCATTATGTTATTTATAATATTTTACTAGTTGTTTTAACTTTTAGCATTAGCGATGCTTGTCAATTGCAATACGACCATAGATGAGTAACTATATTAGTTCTAAAGTTAGTCGCACTGCTATAGTGGTCGTTCTACTAAAGTAACTCGCTTCACTAAAGTAGTCGCACTGCTATAGTAAGTCGCTCTACTAAAGCAAGTCGCTCCACTAAAGTAACTCGCTCTGCTATAGCAACTCGCTCTGCTATAGTAAGTCGCACTGCTAAAATTAGTCGCACCGCTAAAATTTGTTGCACTGCTATAGTGGTCGCTCCACTAAAGTAACTCGCTCCACTAAAGTAACTCGCACTACTAAAGTAACTCGCTCTACTAAAGTAACTCGCTCTGCTATAGTTGTCGCTCTACTAAAGCAACTCGCTCCACTAAAGCAACTCGCTCCACTAAAGTAACACGCTCCACTAAAGTAAGTCGCTCCACTAAAGTAACTCGCTCTGCTAAACTAAGTCCTTCTACTAAAATTAGTCGCACTGCTATAGTAAGTCGCACTGCTATAGTAAGTCGCTCTGCTATAGTAAGTCGCTCCACTAAAGCAAATCGCTATACTTTTAGTAAAAAGCATATAACAACGACGCCCCAAATTAGGGCGTCGTTGACGCTGTACCACCTAAATTCACCGAAAAATCGGCCTTATTACGCTATAACGGGCGACCGTCCTCGCTTACTCTATTACATTTAGGCAAGGCTGCTCCAAGGTGAATTTGATCAACGCACTCGTCAGTCGTCCTTTCAGCCCACGAAACGACCTCTCTAAGACTATGCCAAAGACCTACTTGTCCTCTTCTACGCTTTGGTATAATTGTACCACCAAAAATCGTCAATTGCAAGTTTTATGGACACATATTTTTGAATTTAGCGGGCAAAACTCAGCATTTTCGGTGCTTTTTGAAGAATTTTTTTAGCCGACAACATAACTACTAGCTACGCAAGATGCAAAAGTCCAAAACAAGGCAGGTCGATACATATAGAAAATTGATAATTGACAACTAAAAGCATTTAGTATCTACTTAAGAGTTACACAATCTATCACAAACGGCGTTATATTTTGCTTGCGTATAATTCATTATCTAGTATTATTTAATTGCTATCGCACGCTATAATTGAGCATCGAGAGTTTGTCTTGTTTTTATAAAGCTTCGAAGATTCTGTTATTATGTCTTCACCTACCATAATCAAACTACTATATCACACTTTAATTGAGCATTGAGAGTTTGTCTTATTTCTATATAAAAGTTTCGAGGATTTTATTACTATATTTTCACTTTCTATAATAAAACTACAATCGCACGCCTTAATTGAGAGTCAAGAGTTTGTCTTGATTTTGTAGATAAACTTCGGGAATTTTGCCGAATATTACGTTTTCCGCAACTACAATTTTGGTTTTGACGTACAAGTCTTTGACGTAAAGAGGCAAAATCATCTTGACTCTCGCCGTCACGTCGACGTAAATACTATGTCTAGTTTGATTGATTGACACACTGTCAAAATTAGATGACAGTTTACACTCTACGTGTCCGATAGGTTTGACCTCAATCTCAATATTTTTGCCGAGTTGAGCAAGCATAAGGCTACCCGTAATAGCATAAAAAGGCACGTTGTATACCTTTTCTTTGCATAGATTGTTGACGTTGATTTGAGTTTTTTCAGTCAAATCGCACAGCAAAAGATTGACCATGAGCATATTGACGTTGATGAGAGATACGTCTCCGTCGCTACCAACCGATATTTCTACAAAATTGTCGTAGTTTTGATAAGCCTCGTTGTCCGACAAAATCTTAAGTACTGCATTGTTGATACCGTCTACAAGTTCTGCAGTGATATTAGCAGAGGTATACTCGTCGACAAAATCAATTAGATTGTTCCTTGCAACATTAAAAGCATAGACGCTCAGAACGACTACCGATACTACAAGCACTATATATATCAACAAATAATGCCTTGTTCTATTTTTCATTTTTGACTTGCAATCTCTCACACTATACTATATGCCGATAAAATTTACTTGACGCAATTTGTATTATCCCAAGCAAAGACGTTGCCTTAACATTGGCATTTATGAGATAGGATAAAAATGATATCCCATGTCACAAAATAACGCGTGTATAAATAATGGTATTATAATCAATAAAATTATTATAATATTTTTGATTATTTAGAAGTATTTTTGATTAAATCGCATCAAAATTCTCAATAATCGCAGAATTGACTATTGACATTCTATTCGATAGCAAGCCACTATAAGACAATTATCTCTTGTTAGGGTGCGACTTGAATATAAGTGCAAATATAAAGCCGAATACTATTGCTGCCGTCAATCCGCCGCTTACAGCCGCCATGCCGCCCGTGCATGCTTGCAATAGTCCTTCTTTGGCTCCTTCTATCGCACCTTTGACCAAACTACTACCAAAACCTACAATAGGTACGGTTATACCTGCTTTGCCAAACTCTTCAATATATTTGAATAGACCGACAGCTTCTAAAACTGCCCCCAAAAGCAAGAAGCTTACCAATATTCTTGCCGAGGTAATCTTGGTCTTGTTGATTAGTATCTGACCGATAAGACAAACCAATCCGCCTACCAAAAATACTCTAAGATATAATAAAACGTGTTCCATATACATTCCTTTTATTAGTTAGATAATTTGTTTCATCACCACGTGTAGGATTGGAGATACGCTCTCGCCTTTGACGTATGCTCTCGCCATGCAGATAACAATCCTTATACAACAACGCTACACGAGCAATAATAAGTTAGTTGATTATTATCGTAACTACGTGTACTATTTGAGATACGCTCTCGCCTTTGACGTATGCTCTCGCCATGCAGATAACAATCCTTATACAACAACGCCACACGACAATTATAAGTTAGTCGATTAGTATCGTAACTACGTGTACTATTGGAGATACGCTTTCGCCTTCGACGATATGATCTAGCCTTGCAAATAACAATCCTTATACAATAACGCTACACGAGCAATTATAAGTTAGTCGATTTGTATAGTCACTGCATGCGCTATTGCAGGAATACTCTCGCCTTGCAGTGGAGAGTCCTTAGATAATAGCGCTCCCGTTGGCACGAATAAAATCTTACGCATTTGTCGAGAACAAAGCATTGGATAAAAATAGGAGCAAAATACCAGCGAACAACAGCCTGCGCCTGAACCGCCTTGTCCCGCCTTTTGCTCTTTGCTGTATATTATAGAACCGCAATCGTTGAGATTGTCTGCCTCTATGCCCTCCTGTGACAATAGATAGTGCAAGGTTTCCCTGCCAAATCTACCCAAATCGCCCGTGATTATCATATCATAGTCATTAGGCGTAGTGCCCGTTGCTTGCAAATGAGCGTTGATAGTATCGTATGCCGCAGGTGCCATTGCCGCACCCATATTATTGACGTCGTTACACTTGAGGTCTACTATTTTGCCTACGGTGTATTGACTGATATACGGCTTATCACTCGGCTCTTTAGTAAGCAATACACAACCGCTACCCGTCACCGTCATTTGCGACTCGGGAGTAGGTTGAGTGCCAAGCTCCAAGGGATATCGATATTGCCTCTCCGCCGTAGCGAAATGCGAGCTTGTAATGGCGATGACTTTATTCATATCGTTATTGATTAGGTTGCTAGCCACAATAAGTGACTCACCGAAAGTCGCACACGCATTATATAATCCCATAAACGGCACTTCAAACTCTCTTGCACTAAAGCTAGTAGGCACAATTTGATTGATGAGGTCACCACCCACTATACAGTCTAGGTCGTGCTGGGTAAGTCCTGCCTTGTCAAGACAATGCTGTATATTGGTCTTTTGCATCTTAATCTCCGCCATTTCGTGCGTTTTACAACCCCACATATCGTCTTCGATTATACTGTCGATATATTGGTGAAGTCTGCCTTTGCCTTCATAGCTACCTGCAATGGTAGCAACGTTGTCAATATATACCTTTTTTTCTAAAATATAAGTCGATGCCCCTACTTTCATGTCTCACCTCAAAACAAGCCGATTATATAATAGATTATCCCTACGGCAACCGATACTCCCACACCCGACACGATGATAGGACCTGCAACGAGAAACATCTTAGCCATTGTGCCGAAGATAATGCCTTCTTTCCTAAATTCTATCGCCGGCGAAACTACGGAATTGGCAAAACCCGTGATAGGAATAATTGTTCCTGCACCGGCATACGCACCAAGCTTGTCGTACCAACCTAGCCCCGTAAAAAACGAACCTAAAAAAATCATTGTTATACTAGTAAGCGTGGCAACGTCCTTGACTTCCCACTTAGGAAACAAATAAGTGTATAGATCGCTAAAACCTTGACCTATCATGCAGATAATTCCGCCTACCACGAATGCAATTGTAAGCGTCATCCATTCGTTGCTCTTTTGTGCATTCTTGTGTACGTACTCTTGATATTGGTTGCTATCAATCATTATTTTCCCTCTCTTTCGCTCGGCTCGATACGCCTAATTTCGGTGTCTTCCAAGTTATCTCTGACCAACACACTCTTAAAATCTTTGATTTTTTGCATAAAAAGACTCCTACCTATATTGTTGACTAGTAGGAGTCTTTTATTCCTTAGCTGAGAGCTTTTCTTAATTCTTTGAGTACTTTGCTCTCGATTCTCGATATTTGCACTTGTGACACGCCTAAAATATTTGCAATTTCGCTCTGCGTTTTGTCCCTATAATACCTTAGCACAATTACGTTACGCTCACGCTCGGGAAGGGACTTGATAATGTCTTTGAGCATTATCTTGTCTAACATATCGTTTTCGCCCTGTCCGTCCGTAAGCTTATCTAGCACACACCCCTTAGAATCGTCGTCATACTTTTCGTATATCGATACCGGGTACTTGGAACTGTCCAGCACAAAAACCGCCTCGTGAACGTCAACGCCAAAATGCTCCGCTATTTCTTCAATGCCGGGTTGCCTATCGTTTTGTTGACAAAAATCAGATATATAAGCTTGCATCTTAGAATTGAGAAGCTTGACCATTCGGCTGACTTTGATTGCGCCGTCGTCTCTGATATACCTCTTGATTTCTCCAGCAATCATCGGTACGGCGTAGGTGGAAAATCGCACGTTGTAGCTACTGTCAAAATTGCTGACGGCTTTGACAAACCCGAGTGAACCGAGTTGCAACAAGTCGTCGTACTCGATTTGACGATTCTTGTACCTTTTGGCTATGCTTTTGACAAGCGGCATATTGTTGACAAGCAAGTCGGTTAAGGCTTGCTTGTCGCCCGCTTGAGCTTGTTGTATAAGCTTGATTGTCGTGTCGTGGTCAAGCATTAGTTGTCCTCTTTGATTATTTTGGTCATAACCACTCTAGTACCACTGCCTACTTGCGAAGTAACCGTGACGCTATCCATAAAGGTGTTCATGAGAGTAAAGCCCATTCCGCTACGCTCTTGCTCCGGACGAGTAGTAAAGAATGGTTGCATTGCCTTTTCTACGTCCTCAATACCTTTGCCGTGGTCTTCTATGATTATTGACGCCTTATTATTTTCTAAACTAACCGTCACGTCTATTGTCTGTTCTTCGTCACGGCTATATGCGTGCACAACGCAGTTGGTGAATGCTTCGGAAACAGCCGTTTTGATTTCGTCTAGTTGTTCAAGCGTTGGATTGAGATGTGCACAAAACGCCGAAACGGTGCTCCTCACAAACGCTTCGTTGGACGACAACGCCGATATTTGCATATAAAATTTGTTCATAATTACCTCACTTTGCTATCTTGTTGATGATTGTATAGATGCCTGCGGTGTTGAGTATCTTGTCAATATGTCCGCTCGCACCCGTAATATGCACGTACATGCCTTTGGCTTTGAGTTTTTTGTATCTGCCAAGAAGCACGCCTATGCCCGTGCTATCCATAAAGGTTACGCCGCTAAAATCAAAAATAAAATTTTGGACTACGGCTAAATCTATAGCCCAATCGAGTTTTTTACGCACTTCTACCGCCGAATATTCGTCCAACTCCCCCGCCAAACGAGCTATGAGTCTGTTGGGTTGATGAATTATCTCTATCTGCATATTCTTCTCCTTGTGATTGATAGTTAGATTATAAATCAACTGAGTTGTCACTAAATGAGATTGTTTGATAGGATATGACGGATTTTAGCAATAAAAAACGACGGCTAAAGCCGTCGCTGTATGAAAATGATTATGCGTGATTTATTTGATTGCTATCCAAAGTTCAAAATAGTAGTCCGGCGACTGCGTATCGGCAGACGGATAAACCTCCATCTCTATACTCTTAGCGTATTCGTAGCCACTCTGTGGGAAAAACTCCGTACATATCTTTTTGTACGTCTTGACAAAAGAATCGGGTAACTTGCCCTTGACAGGGAAAACAGCGTAGGTTTGTGCGGGTATTTCGATAACTTCAAACCCCTCGTCAACCTCTCTACCGTCATACTCAACCGCCAATCCGTAAGGGAATTGATTACCCTCAAATTGCGAGGTAAACGAAATACCTAGCAAACCTTTTAGTCGTGGGTTGGAAGGAATGCTCGAGATAAGGCTATCCAACGTACCGTCCTCGCTACATTGCTGCCAAAACGCAGGAATCTTGTTGAAAGTCAATTCCTTCTCGGCAACAAATCGTTGCCTTTTGCAAACTACTTTGAATGAGTCTAATTTTTCTATTCTGTAGTCCATAGTGTTGCCTCCTTGTAAAGATAAAGTAACGTTGAGGCGAGAAAAGAACTTAGTAGCAGCACAATTTTTGGCTTGCATCGGAGTCACTCCGTGAAAACGTGTAAATGCCCTAGAGAAACTCTCCGGTGTGTCGTAGCCGTATTTTAGCGCTACGTCCAACACCTTCTGACCTTCAGCCAAATCTTTGGCGGATTGCGAAAGTCTGCGAAGACGAATATACTCTCCCAAAGTGTAACCGCATATGCAAGCAAAGACCTTTTGAAAATGAAAAGCCGACGAGTACGCTCTCTTAGCAACCTCCTGGAAGTCAATATCGTCCGTTAGGTTATCCTCAACGTAGTCTATAGCTCTTTGTATGCCTGCTATCCAATTCATTCTTGCTCTCCGTTCGACTATATTCTATCGCAAAGAAAATATAATTTCTTGACAATTTGTGCTGTTGAGTGTTAGGTTGAAAAATTGTTATTTAAAAATTTTATTATCCAAATTATAATATCTTTAGCATTTTGACGTGAAGCACGTGCTCTTCGTAGTACTTGTCCTCGGTAGCAACGTAGCCACACTTTTCGTAGAACCCTTGAGAGCGAACTTGTGCGGAGATGAGTAGCGTCTTGGCGCCTTGGGCAATAGCAATCTTTTCTAATTCTTTGACTACCTCGGCACCTAAACCGTGCTTGCGGTATTCTTTGACAACGGCAATTCGACCAAGTTTGTAAGTACTTGACGCTTGGTCGTACAAAAATACTCTGCCCGTGGCGATCGCATCACCGCAATCGTCATACAAAACTATCGTGTCAGCCCATGCGTCCACGTCGTCAAACTCGTCTTGAAAGCCTTGCTCTATCTCGAAGACGACATGCCTGATATACTTACTGTCGTCGCTTATGCCGACTGTTCTCTTGATACTATATTGCATAGATTGATTGTAACATATTTTCGGGCGGGTGTAAATATAAAAGCAAACACTGACGTGTTTGCTTTTATATTTTAGAAGGATATATAGTAATATTCTAGATGAATATTATTATATCTGTGTAAATTGATAATATTAGGCACTGCAGCCCAATACATACTCAATCAATTGGTTCAAGTCACTTTTATAATCATACAAAGTTTCAAAGAGTTTTTCTGTATCTTCAATAATATCCTTTGGTATGTCCTTTAAATAAGATTTAGCCAAAGTTAGACATTCTATCATATTATTAAAGTTTTTTGTAGAACCCGACATGTTTAGCATATAGCAACACATTCCAATCAAAATGGAATACAATTTTTCACGATCATTATTATAAAAGTAATCTATTATTCCACTTCTAAAACTGCCAAAGGAAGTTTTGTCTACATTGACATCAGCAGGTATCAGCGCAACTATCTCATTAACTGCGTCATCGGATATCTGTTGGTCAACCAATTTATTTCCCCACAAAAACTCACATCGCGAAATCTTGCAACCTAAAATTAAGCCATATTTTAAATTATCTTGTGCTAAATAAATCTTCATATTAGCTTCCTCCGCATATTCATTGATTATATTATAGCACTCAATATATTGAGTGTCAAGAGGATTATTAAATTTATTGAGTATAATAAAAATATGAAGGTATTTGCGGATAGATTGTTGGAACTGAGAACAATTAAAAAAATCAGTCAAGCATCACTTGCAAAAAGTTTGAACGTAAGTTATGCGGTAGTTTGCTATTGGGAAACGGACAGAAGCGAACCTACCGCACCGAATTTAGTAAAAATTGCAGATTTTTTTGACGTAAGCGTAGATTATCTATTGGGAAGAAGCGATTATTAAACCAAATCTTACAAATCCTTATTTTAGACCTAAGCATTTTGCTTAGGTCTATTTGGTTGCAGAGATGTGTACAGCCGTTTCCCTTCGGGAGCCTCGGCTGAGGCTGCGCCCCGAACGCGGGAGCGGTTCTCATCAATGGCTCTGCCCAATAAAATAAGGACATAGACTAATGTCAATGTCCTTATTTGGTGGGCAGAATGGATTCGCCTTACAGCGAGCCTGCGAGCGTGCACATCGTAGTAGATGGTTGGTATATGAGCGTAGCGAATATACAGTTGCGTGAAACGCAACAGAAGACATCTCTACCACAAAAATAGACCTAAGATTTACTTAGGTCTATTTGGTGGGCAGAGATGGATTCGCCTTACAGCGAGCCTGCGAGCGTGCACATCGTAGTAGATGGTTGGTATATGAGCGTAGCGAATATACAGTTGCGTGAAACGCAACAGAAGACATCTCTACCACAAAAATAGACCTAAGATTTACTTAGGTCTATTTGGTGGGCAGAGATGGATTCGAACCATCGTAGACAGAGTCGGCAGATTTACAGTCTGCTCCCTTTGGCCGCTCGGGAATCTGCCCATACATAATATTGGAGCTGGTGATCGGAATCGAACCAACAACCTGCTGATTACAAATCAGCTGCTCTGCCAATTGAGCTACACCAGCA
>JBJETR010000005.1:0-5083 GCA_051883415.1 Christensenellales bacterium
AATTCTTTAAGTGGCACGACCTGCCACTTAAAAAATCTATGGAGGCAAATATGGAAACGAAGCTTAGAAAAGACGTGGAAGACAAGTTTAAGTGGAAACTTGAGGACATGTACGCCACCGATGAAGAATGGGAAAAATCTTTTGCCAATATCAACGATACCAAGCATGACCTGGAAAAATATAGAGGCAAGCTCGATAACGCAAAAGATATCCTTGCTTTTTTGCAAGAAAATGCCGAGTATGACTGTGAATTGTCCAAGCTCTACGTCTATGCACGTATGCGCAAGGACCAAGACGTCAGCGTGACCAAATACCAAGAGATGACCGACAAGATAGACAACCTCAGCGTAGAATTGGGCTCGATATATTCCTTCGTCAAAGTGGAGTTGTCCGCCAACAGCAAGGAGTTTTTGGAGGACTTGTCCACTCGTCCCGAGTTTGCCGACTTCGACTATGAACTCAAAGAGATTGCAAGGTTTAAGGAAAGAACGCTTAGCGATGAAGAAGAGAAAATACTTGCAGGAGTCAAGAGCTTTTCGGGTTTGTTCCACGACGCATTCGAGATGTTTGACAATGCCGATATCAAGTTCGAGCCATTCGTCGACGGCGATGGCAACAACGTGCAATTGTCGCACGGCTTGTACGGCGTATATCTCCAATCGGGGGACAGAGAGGATAGACGCAAGGCGTTCGAGAGTATGTTCGGTGCGTATAAGGGCATGATAAACACCGTGGCCACGCTGTATAGCGGCAACGTAAAGAAAAACAACTTCTTTGCCAAAGTGCGTAAGTACGACGGCGCTTTGCAGATGGCTATGGACGGCGAAAACGTGACTCCCGACGTCTACAAAAAGTTGGTAGAGTGTATAGACGAGGCGTTGCCTCTATTACACGACTATATGGAATATCGCCGTCAAAAGCTAGGCTATGAACAACTGCATATGTACGATTTGCATACTGCAATATTCGCGTGCAATATTGACAATACCGACTACCAAGACGCCAAGAAGATAGTCAAAGAGGGATTGAAGCCGTTAGGAGAAGAGTATGCAAGGCTTTTGGATACCGCCTTTGAGCAAGGTTGGATAGACGTATACGAGAACAAGGGTAAGCGAAGCGGCGCCTATAGCTGGGGTAGCTACGGCACGCACCCTTACGTCCTGCTCAACTACAACGGCACTATACACGACGTCTTTACCATAGCGCACGAGCTGGGACACGCAATGCATAGTTATTATAGCAATCTCAATCAGCCGTATAGTAAGGCGGGATACGAGATATTCGTAGCCGAAGTGGCATCGACCGTCAACGAAACTCTGTTACTAAAGAGTATGCTAAAGACGGCAAAAGGTGAGGACAAAAAATATCTGTTGTCTTATCTATTGGACATGTTCCGCACTACCGTATTCAGACAAACGCAGTTTGCCGAGTTTGAAGCCAAAGCACACGAAATGGCACAAAATGGCGAGGCTCTCACACCGCAAAGTCTGAGCGAGGTATATTATCAACTCAACAAGAAGTATTATGGCGAGGCAGGCGTCGTCCAAGACGACCTTATCAGATACGAGTGGGCGAGAATACCGCACTTCTATAGAAGCTTTTACGTCTATAAGTACGCCACGGGGCTCATCAGCGCAGTATGCATAGCCGACGATATTCTTACCAAAGGACAGAGTGCCGTAGCCGACTATAAGAAATTTTTGAGTGCGGGCGGAAGTATGCCACCTGTAGAAATTCTCAAACTAGCGGGCGTAGACCTGACCAAAGACGAACCATATAAAAAGGCTATGAGAGTATTTGAAGAAACTCTAGCCGAGTTGAAAGCTTGTAAGTGAAAATACAATTTTGTATTGACGGCAGAGAGATAAAACTATATAATTATATGGCGAGGATATTATGGACGAAAAGAAAAAGACAAAAGAAGAAATAAAAGAGATAATGAGAGTCGTACCACACAACTTGGATGCGGAACAAGCTTTGTTGGGTGCGATTTTGTCCGACAGCGAAGTGGCTATAGAAATAATGCCGAATTTGAAAAAGGAAGACTTTTATCTCGAAGCTCACCAAGAAATTTTTGACCAGTTGACGGAGCTTAATAGGCAAGGCAAACCTGTGGACATTGTTGCTTTGACGGAGACTTTGAGCAAAAAAGGTAAACTGAAAAAAGTGGGCGGAATGTCTATGCTGACTCAACTCATTGACGCCATTCCGTCTACCGCCAACTACGAATATTACGTGGGTATTGTCAAAAACAACTCGCTTTTGCGTAGAATTATACGCAGTTGCAACAATATTATCTATCATGCGCATTCGGAGGAAGACGCCGAAAACGTACTTGCAGTAGCCGAAAACCTCATATATAACATCGCACAAGAAAAAGACACCTCCGAGTTGGAGCATATTGCCAACGTCACTACGGCGGTGATGGATGAGTTGAGCGAAAGATACAATGCGGGCGGTAAGGAAGATTTGGGCACGCTGAGAGTGGGCATGTCCAACCTTGACCAAATCACGGGCGGATTTAGACCTGGACAGCTTATAGTTTTGGCTGCTCGTCCTGGTTGCGGTAAAACTTCGTTTTGTATGAATATCGTTGCCAATATTCTCAAAGCAAATCCAAAAAAGGTGCTGGCGATATTCAACCTCGAGATGAGCAAGGGCGAATTGGTACAAAGATTGTTGTCCAACATAGCAAGGATAGATTCGAGAGTTTTGCAAAGAGGCGAACAAGACAAAGACCAAATGTCGGTCGTATGGACGTCTACTAAGACGCTCAACGAAAGCGAAGTTTATATCGATGACAGCGCTTCGATAACTGCCGAGCAAATAATGTCCAAATGTAGACGACTAAAGTCGCAAAAGGGTAGAATCGACCTGATTATCGTAGACTATTTGCAGTTGATAACAAGCTCTCATCCTACTCTGAGCAAGCAACAACAAGTTGCGGACATGTCCCGTCTGATGAAGATTATGGCAAAGGAACTCAAGTGCCCTGTAATCGTCTTGTCGCAAATGTCACGCGATATAGAAAAGAGAGATGACAAAACGCCTGTGCTAGCCGACTTGAGAGAATCGGGCGCAATAGAGCAAGACGCAGATATGGTATTCTTCCTTATGGACGGCGATTTTGATTTGAGCAATAACGACGCAACGCCAATAACGTTGAAGATAGCTAAACACAGAAACGGTACAATCGGCGATATCGACTTTAAGTGGGAAAAGGCTATGACCAACTTTATTCCCGTATTTAATGCGGTACATAGACCTAAAGACAGCATAGAGAAGCAAAGCAAAAAGTTGGAGCAAGTCGGCGTGCCCGATAATGCAATGCCTGATTATCAAGAAGAATTGCCGCCTATGGACGAGAACTTCGAAGCACCTCCTATGCAGGATTATGAAGCTCGGGGCTACGACGACAATGACAACGTTACGCCAAGCGACGACATATTCGGCAACCTGAAAGATAAGGAAATGAAGACCAAACCTTCTTCAAACGATATAGAGGAATAATCTAGAATATACCTCAAACGCAATAGTATCAAAGGACAACCCAATCGGTTGTCTTTTTGATTAGTTTAAATTACTACGCTCCCTATGGCTTTGGCGGTAGTATCATCGCAACGTGAAAGATATAACTAAATAATACGCTCAACTAGAAGATATAGAGCAAATAAGCAGGGTGTCGGGCATATACTTGAATATGGCTTATAAAGAAGAATTGTGTGCATTGGTGTCCAAAACCCTCGGCGAAGAGGTGCTCAATAGAAAAATTACCGTATACGACAACCTCGCTTTGGTAGAGGGACATAGCGGTATAGTGGCTTACAATCCCCAAAACGTCAAGGTGCGAGTCAACAAAAAAGTTCTCAGTATCGTGGGCAGTGACTTGCAAGTGGTGGAATGCAGTATCAACGATATAGTCGTCAAGGGCAATATCGAAAGGTTTGAGGTGAGCAAATGAGAGAGCGTGCCGTGATTTGCACAGACAGGCTCAATTGCTATAGACTTATCAACCAATTGAGAGAAAAAAAGATTGCCGTATACGACGCAAGAATAGATGACGCCGAGCTTGTTTTTGTCGTGTACGGCGACGACGTCGGTAAGTGTATCGAGTTGTTGGAGAGTAAAAAAAGAAGCTATCGGGTAGCCTCGATAAGGCGTAAAAAAACTTGGAAGAAAATTGTAAAAGAGCACCTTGTATCGAGTTTTTCGTGGTTTTTGGTGATTGTTGCGATAATAATCGCAAGTAGATTTTGCTATACCGTAGAGGTGGTGTCCGACGATGTCGGACTAAAAAATCAAGTGCAAAGCATATTGGTAGAACAGGGCTATACAGGAGTGTTCCCTAAGTCGAAGCTCGATGAGAATTCTCTCAAACAGTCGATATTGTTGAACACGTCTAACACGGCTTATGCCGACGTGGAGCTAAAGGGAGGTAAACTCATCGTCAGCGTCAAGCAAGCTCATAAACCCATGCAAGACGAGGCACGTTATAACGCTATTTTTGCAACGTGCGATTGCGTGATAACAAAAATATTCGTCGAGAGTGGTACGGCGCTCGTCAAAGAGGGTGACAGAGTAGTCAAAGGGCAAAAGCTTATAGACGGGTATATCGACCTCAAAGATCCGATGGATCCGCAAAACGTCAGGCAACCCGTCCAAGCCAAGGGAGTAATTGTCGGCAAGGTGTGGCAAAGCAGTAGGCTGATTTTGCCCGACAAATATATCGCTATGGAGAGGACGGGCAACGTTACTATTGCCAATCAAGTGAGCTTTGGGGGACTGACTTGGAAGAGCAAAAATCAAAGTCCTTATGAAAATTTTGAAATGCAATCGCATCGAAAAAGTACGGGAGATATAATAAAAATCGACCTCGAAAAGATTATATTCTACGAAACGACACCCGTGGAAAAGAGCGTGGATAGAGATTATATAGACAGCCGTATCAGCAGTGCCAAGATAGAAATGCAGTCGCAATTCGAAGAGGGGTGGAGGGTTGTCGAATGTTGGAATTTTGAAAAAAGACTAGACAATTTATATATAATAGATATATACTATGAATTAGAAATACCCGTGTGGTATG
>JBJETR010000006.1:0-2922 GCA_051883415.1 Christensenellales bacterium
TACGAGCAAGCCTCTTTAGTTTGGGAAATTATGGTTCAGTACGTTGATAAGGTCAATTTAGATATTCTTGGCGATAGTTAACGCCAAAGGCTTGAGCCAATTCTTTTAGTTGAGCGTCGGTGATGGTGTTGACTCTTGGCAAATTTGCCGTAAGCATATAGATTTGCGATGCCTTTTCCACCGTTTCTATCAAGCCGAAGGTTTCGTCTAGCGTTTTGCCTGCACCGTAAATGCCGTGCAATGCCCATACTACTACTCTTGAATTTTTCATCTTACGTGCCGTTACTTCGCCTATGGCGTTGGTTCCGCAAAGCATCCAAGGCAACACCTCTACTCCATCCGGAAAGACTACGATACACTCCGTACTCATCTGCCAAAGGGTGCGAGTAAATTCCCTACTATCGAGGCTATGGACGTACGTCATGGCAAGCAAATTGGTTGGATGAGTGTGCATAATTATTCTATTGTCGGGGTCAACTTGCAGTCTTTGGATATGGCTCATAAGATGTGCGGGGAGTTCGCTGGTAAATCTTCCTCCGTCCTTGTAGCCCCACAACAATTCCGCCTGCTTGCCGTCTTTGGATATTCTAAATACTCCGAGATTATTTGCAGGGTCTTTTTCCACGTTTTTGAAATACTTGCCCGTGCCCGTCACGATAAAGTATTTACCTGCCAACATAGATGCGTCAAAGCCGATTGCGATAGTTCTAATTACGCTATCGACGTCGAGATACTCGGCTACTTGGCTCTCGTCCAACATATAACTGATATTTCCGCCGTTGCGTTCGTCCCAACCAAGTCGATACATATTGGCGGTTGTGCTCTTCATTTCTTCCACAAAAGGTGCTTTTAGTATGTCTTTCATCTTAACTCCAAAACCTCTTTTTCATATTTTTTTACTTGCGAGAAATAATCTTCCGACAAGTTTTGTCTATCTAAATATTCTTGCCAAACGACGCCGAACGGCAAGGTCTTATACTCTTCTTGCGCCACCATTAGTCTGCTAAAATCTCCCTCGTCTTGCAAAAGTTTCAACTCTTGATGATTGATAAGCAAGGCGTAAAGCAACGCTTTTTGCATACTTCTTTGCCCCGTTATCCAAGCACTGAGCCTATTGATGCTAGCGTCAAAATAGTCCAAGCCGATTCTTACCTTATCTATAGCGTCATTACGCACGATTTCTTTGGCAATCTCTTTGAGTTCGTCGTCCAACAACACTACGTGGTCGCTGTCCCACCTTACGCCTCTCGTCACGTGCAATGCTACGTTGTCGTAGAATGCAAGCAATGCAGGGATTTTGTCACTCACCACTTCGGTTGGGTGATAGTGTCCGTTGTCCAAAAGACAACAAATTCCTCTCGATGCGGCATAATTTTGATAAAACTCGTTGCTGCCGACGGTATAACTTTCTACGCCGATTCCAAAAACCTTGCTCTCGACGGCTATTCTTACTTTCGTCTTATCGTAATCCACGCTGAGTATCTCGTCGAGCGATTCTTTTAATCTCAATCTTGGCGTCAATCTATCGGCAGGCACGTCTTTGAATCCGTCGGGTATCCAAATATTCATCGTAGTGGTAGTGCCGAAACTTTGAGCAAAATATTCACTGATTTTGATACAAGCCTTGCAATGGTCTATCCAAAATCTACGCACTTCTTGCGACGGGGAAGAAAGCGTCAAGCCGTCTTTGACCATATCGTGTGAAAACATAGTCGGATTGAAATCTATTCCGTCAAGACCGAGACTCTTACCAAACTCAACCCACTCGCTAAAATGCTTAGGCTCGTAGGCATCTCTGTCCACCTTATCGCCATTTAATATTGCATAACTTGCGTGCAAATTGAGTCTTTTTTTGCCCGGCATAAGTGTGAATGCTTGTTTGATATCTTGTTTCAGTTCTTCAAAATTTCTCGCTCTTCCTATGTAATTGCCCGTAGTTTGAATACCACCCGAAGCCTCACCGCCTCCGTCGAAGCCCACCACGTCGTCGCCTTGCCAACAATGTATGGATATAGGAATATTAGATAGTACTTCGATAGCCTTTTCCGTATCCACGCCCTTGCGAGCGTATTCTTCTTTTACTAGATTGTATAATTCACTCATAGTCATTCTCCATTTGAATTTTCAAATTTCCTATTGCAGTTGCCTCGATTGGCAACGCTACGACTTGCACACCGCTCTCCTTTTGAGTAAGGCTATTGAGCAAGTCGTTTTTTGCTCCGCCTCCCACAATCACTAGACGCTTAATATCTATACCGCATCCTCTTTCTAATTCCTTAATCGCCTTGCCGTAGCATTTTGCAAGGCTGTTGACGGCACACCTAAAATAGTCTGCCTCGCACGTAGGCTTATTTATCTTTCCTTGCAGATGCTTGTCAAACGTAGCTTGCATACTTATAGGTGCCAAAAAGTCGCTATGGTTGACGTCTACCCACTCCACAAAATCACTATTTTGCGTCATCTCGTTGATGAGCCCAAAGGACTTATCGGGGCACAATTCTTCTCTAAGACGGTTGATTAGCCACATTCCCATAATATTCTTTTGGTATCTTACGTAGCCTACTCCGCCTTCATTGGACCAATTGCCAAGTCTGCTATGCTCATCGGTATTTGCTTTTTCGCATTTTACGCCCAATAGCGACCAAGTGCCCGACGAAAGATAGGCGTCGCCGTACTGTAGACTCACGCCTTCTACCGCGCTAGCGGTATCGTGAGTTGCACATAGAACGACGGGGATTTGTCCGCCTACTTCTTTGGCGATTTCGTCGCTAAACTGTCCTACCACCGTCTTGGGTTGACTAAGACTTCCAAAGAGCCGTTGAGGAAGCCCCAACTTGTCGATTAGGTCTAAGTCAAACTCTTTGGTAGTAGCATTGACCAATCCCGTAGTGGTAGCATTGGTGTATTCTTTGACTTTGACGC
>JBJETR010000006.1:3022-21891 GCA_051883415.1 Christensenellales bacterium
AAAACGTAGTCAACGCCCCAAGTATCTATTGCCATACTTTCGATTTTTCCATATCGAGCAAGGGCATTTTTGATGCCGACTTTGACGTGGTGCAGTAGCGACTGTATATCCCATACCAAACTACCGCCCATATGCTTAACGCCGTTGGGGAATCTATACACTTCTTGGCAAACTATCTCATCGTCTTGCTTATAGCCTACGAGATGTCTACCACTCGATGCACCGATGTCTATGGCAAGATAATATTTGCTCATTTTGCTACCGCATCCTTATTTGGATTAAACTTAAATTTGACGTTAGCACCGCTTGCAAAACCAATCTCTATCTCGTAATCTCCATTGACATTTGGAGTATATTCCTTAGCCTCGCCGTTGGTTGCACCCTTGAGCGTTGTTGCGTTTTCGTTGCTCTCGTCCCACGTGGCCGTTATCGTCAACTTGCCGTAGCCGTCCTTGGTTTTTTCAAGAGACCACTCGCCTATCAACCAAGGCGAAAAGCCGTCGCTACCGGGGTCGGCATATACCTTGAATACGTGTCCGTATTGTGTCTTGTCGTATTCGCTCTCTCCAATGGGTGGTTGTATGTATTCAAAGGCAAGATAAGCCTTGCCGACTACCACCCAAATGGTCTTATTGCCCGTCTTATAGTTGCCGTCATCGTAGCCGATGACTTCTCCGTCCTGCTTAGCATCGTTGTCGCAAGCTATAAGAGAAAAAGCACCGACAACCAAAATCAACAGCGTTACGACTGCTAAAAATTTTCTTTTCATAATTCCTCCTTACTCATCAAAAACTCGATACGTATCGGCTTTTTGCATTATTTGACGTCCAATTCCGAGACTTCTTTAGGATATTCTCTCAGTTCGTCGGCATCGTGCAACGGATTCCACACTTGTGCGAAGAACTTATCCACCTTGGCTCTGTTTCCATAGTTCCAACTCTTTCTTTCGCATTCGTCGCACCAATGTCCGCCTTCGAGCACCAATCTCGGACTAGCCGTAAACTTATGTCCAAAGGCACATTCAAATTGCAGCGGCGTGGTCCAATCGCCTTTGACCATACTTGTGCTTAGCAACTTTCCGCCTCTAAATTCCGCTGCCTTTTGCATGTCTTCCAAAGTCAACTCGCTCTCAGGTTTGCTCTCGTCATAGCCGTGGTCGATATAAACCACCTTGTCCCAATCCTCAAAATGTTTCATCTCCGACATCTTGTCCGGGAGCGCTTGCCAACGCTTTTTGCTTCCCCAATATGCGTCGATATGGTCTTCTACGTTGTCTTCAATAAAGTGCAAAGTTCCATGTTCGGTGCGTGCAAGTTTGTCAAACTTTTTACGCATAATCGCACCCATCAAACGCTGACCGCCGGGCAATTTGCATATAAATCTCGCCATACCTTTCATACTACCCAACATCTCGAGGTAGCAATCGTAATAGTATTGCATAGAGTCGTGTCGAAAATGTAGGTAATTCTCTAGTTTGTCGCCGTCGAGATAATAATGTCCGTGGAAATTGAGCGTTGCTTGTTTCTTTGGACTGAGTATGTAGTCAAGATTGGTAATACCTATCTCGCCGTACAACACCTTAAACATACTATACGTATCTATTCGACAACTCTCACCGCCACCGATATTGTAGATATGTCCCCAAAACGACTCGTCCAAAGTGCCGTCGTAGTGGTAAGAACACAAGTTTTTCATTGCCCGTGCGCTATCTCTATCCGAACAATACTCGAGCACGTTGTCAAAGCAGTTGTGGAACATAATGGCGTCGTTGATTTCGCTCATTGCCCTACCTATGATGCCCGTCTGTCTTAGAGAAACCCAATACTTGAGTCCACTCTCTATGACGAGTCTTTCGCTGGCGACCTTGGATACTGCGTAGTAGTCAAACATACTCGGCTTGATTGGATCTCCCACTCTACCCCAATGGATAGGCGGCATTCTATCGCCCGTCTCGGCAACCGTACCTATATACACCAAACGAGTGGTATCTTGTTGACCGTTATCATAGATAGCGTTGATAATATTTTTGGTAGAGCCGTAATTTACTTGCATTGCCTTGGCTGGATAGTAGTCTGCGGCGGGAGATACGAATGCCGCAATATGCAACACGATATCGCACCCTTTGACGCACTCTTTGACCTTGGCGTAGTCGTTGAGATCGCCCCACACTATCGTCAGTCCTTGTACGTCCGTATACGGAGCCAAAATTTTTCTATTCTTCTCCGAATCTCTTACAAGTATCACTATATCTTGTTTATCCAAGTCTTTGAGCATTTCTTTGAGCGAAGCAAAACCCATACCGCCCGTTGCACCTGTGACGAATACTCTTTGTTTGTTCATTTTATTCTCCCTTCATAGCCACGATATCTTTGGCTTTGTTGTACAAGATATCCAAGCACAATTTGACGGAATCGCCTATAGCGGCGTCTATATCGTCGGGCTCTACACCTAGAGGCTCACAGCCGAGTTTTTTGTCGATAAACTCTTCTCTACATTGGATTTTGGTAAACTTGACCATATCCAATCCGCCTTGTATGCCCTCTTTCTTTTGTTTGCGTTTTAGTTGCCAACCACCTATCGCATACATCCAATCGGCAATAGTCTTGATTGGTTTGTCGGGACAACCCATATACTTGTGGCAAATAGTTAGCAATTCCGTCCAAGTGAGGTTGTAATATCCTATAGGATAGCACTTGCCACCTCTATTACGCTCCAACGCTCCGGCAATAGCTTGACCGACTTGTTTTACCGTCACCATAGCACTTCCGCCTCTCGTCCACATAGTTGTCTTCTTCATATTTCTAATGCTCTCTACGAGGAATACCCATACAGGTTTTCTTCCCGGCTGAGTGCCAAATATATAAGGCAACTCCAATACCGCTACATCAAAATTGTCGTCGGCAAAGGACATAGCAACTTCTTCTTGGTCTATTCTGCTACGAATATAAGGATGATATTTGGTAAGTTCGAGTTCCTTCCATTCCTTGGCAAAATACGAGAAGTACGAGCCCAAAACTACCGCGTGTTTGACGCCACACTCTTTGGCGAGGGCAAGCAATCTCTTGATAGGGTCGATATTGTACTTTTTGTATAGATCGTATATAGGTGCAGGACCTTCCACACGCTCGTCAACGCCTGCCGCAAAGACAAAGCCCTCGCAATTTTTGAAGTGGTTACGAATTTCATCGTCACTCATCTCTAGATAGTTGCCGTATTCTATCTTCATCTCGGGTGGCAAAACCGCTCCCGTCGGCAACGGTGGCAACGCAATGGACGTCACTTCGTGTCCTCTTGCAATCAATTCAAATGCGGCTTGGCTTCCAAGTAAGCCCGTGCCTCCAATCATAAAAACTTTCATTGTAATTCCTCCTCAAAAATATATTTTCCCGTACAAAGGGTTTTCGTCATTCCGTTAGGCAAAGATATCGTTGCTTTGCAGTTGCAAGGAATAGTTACGGAGTAGACGACTTTGCCGTCTTTTTTCTCCCAACCGCTCTCCACAAGTCCGTAAACGCTATCGTAACTTGCCTTGGCATACGTCAGAGTGCCACCGTACTTTGGTGCTATGATAAACTTATTTTTACCCGACACTTGTATGCCGCACATCTCGGCAAAGAGCCACTCGCACACCGCTCCCTTAGAATAGTGATTGAGCGAGGCTATTCCCACGTCTTTGGTTGCGTTACCTTCCCACGCTTCCCAGATAGTCGTCGCTCCGTTTTTCGGCATAAACAACCACCCCGGCAATTCTTCGTTCTCTAATAAACGATAGGCATACTCTATATCTATATCGGCTAGCACTTTGAGTATAAACGGCGTGGACAAAAAGCCCGTGCCGAGTCTCCAACCGTAGTTTTCCATTGCCTTGATGAGTCGCTTTTTGGCAAACTCTTTTTGCTCTTCGTTCAACAATCCCATATATAGAGGTCTGACGAGCTTGGCTTGTCTATCAGTGTCGAGCGAATACTTCTTTTTGGTCACCAATTCTTGATAAGCACTCTTAGCACCTTGACTATACTTCTTGATTTTGCTAAGGCGAGGGTCGTCCTCCTTCCCTATTATTCTTGCTATCTCCAACACGTGTTGCAAGGTAAAATAGGTATATGCCGTACTCTCTTCCGGATGCGGAGCGGCAAAGTCGTACCACTTAAACGCCATAACGTCGTTAGGCTCCGCCCATTCTCCGTACGACTGTCCGCAGTTGACGAGATATTTTTGATTTTTTGGCGACAATAATAGAGGTTTGGCATATGGTCCACCCCACTTGCCCGCTCTCTTAATCATAAAGTTTGCGTACTTGATAATGCCTTCGTAATTATCTTGGAGGATACGCTTGTCACCGTATTTTTTGTAGAAATTATATGGTATATAAACTCCTGCACACGCCCAACCTACCGAGCCGTTCATCGTCCACATAAACCAATCTTCGTGAGCGTAAGGGGCAATCTGCGGAAGTCTTCCGCTCTTCCACTGTCTATCATAGATATCTCTTACGTGCTTTCTTGCAAAAGCCGCATAATCGACAAGATAAGACGCCGTGTTGAAGAACAACTGACTATCGCCCGTCCAACCCATTCTTTCTCTAGTCGGGCAATCGGACGGAAAATCGGTAGAGTTGCTCTTGAGCGACCATATCGTATTGTGATAGAACTTGTTGATTAGAGGGTGTGAACATTGGAATTTTGAGGTTTCCTCAAATGCACTGTACACCGCTACGGCAACGAAGTCGTCCTTTTCAAAAGCCACCTCGGTATCTATCTCGGCGTATTGAAAACCACCGTAGAAGAATTTTGGGGTATATTCGTTGACGCCTTCTTTGCAAATATACTCTATCTCTTGCAAAGGAGTCAGTTTGCCTTTGAGCGAACATTGAATGTTTTTGAGAGTCAACTCTCCCTCCTCGTCCAACATTTCTCCAAGCACTATGCGTATCTTGTCGCCCTTGCGTGCGTTGACCTTGAATGACACGTAACCCGACAAGTTTTGAGGGAACTTCAATACTTTTTTGCCTTTTGGTGTGTTGGTCAATTCTATAGGACTAAACCTCTCTCTTTCTTTGACCTCTACGTTGTTAGAAGCCGTAAGAAGAGCACTATACTTGACGACTTGCGCCTTGCCGCTATAACTTGGCACTCTATTGGCGTCGACTCTTTCGCCGTCTTTGAGGTCGGCAAACAATATCGCGCCGTCGTTGCTCCAATCAGTCGAGCCGTCACTTACCAACTTATAGATTTCACCATCCTTGCCTTGCACTTCTAATTGAAACAATAATTTTGTTTGCACTCCGTAGGTATTTACTCTACCTTTTGCACCGCTGGAGCCTCTATACCAACCGTCTGCAATCTCAACCGTCAATAGGTTACATCCGTCTTGCAACAATGCCGTCACGTCGTACGTTTGATACTGAATACGCTTACGGTTGTCGGTAGAGCCGGGAGCAAAGATAAACTCGCCCACTCTATTGCCGTTGATTTTGGCTTCGTAAAGCCCGCAAGCAGTGATATATAGTCTTGCTTTCTCCACTTGAGATACGTCAAAGATCTTACGGAAGCAGTCTACGGGATAACGCAGTTTTTTGTCCACCTTGTAGTCGCCCGCAATCCACTGCGCCTGCCAATCGCTCGAATATAACAAGCCCATCTCAAAACTTGCCGTGCTTGCTTGTCCCTCAACTCCGTCTTGATCCCAGAGAGTTATGCTCCACTCTATCCTTTGACGAGAACCAAGTTGCAACGGATACTCGCAATACATATTGTTCGACAACGTCTTTCCGCTGTCCCAAACAACTTTATCTTCGCATATGGCAATGATTCGATATGCCGTCTGCTCTATTCCATCCTCACAAATCCACGTTAGACGCGGATTTTGCACGTCAATGCCTATTGGATTGATTAGGTATTCGCATTTTAGATTAGTTGCTTTCATTTTCACCTCACACAAAGATATAGATATTCTTCCATTTTCGGAGTCCACCACTCCAGATATCCCGCTTTAGTAGGATGTATTTTGTCCGCCATATATAAAGTGCGTTGTTCATCGGTTATATCATTGAACTTCTCATCGTTATATAAGTCAATTACTATAATTCCTTTTACTGCCGCTATTTGATTCAATGCCGTTACCATATTGGCATAACGAGTATCTTCGTAATAAGCATTGGTATAGAAAAACATAGGACAGCCCCACGTTTCATCGACGTAATCTATGATATAGTTTATCGCACCGCACACAGTTGTCGTATCGCTATCATATACGTTACCAATCGGCTTTTCTTGCGAAGCGTCGTTGGTAGATAATTGACAAATGAATAAATCAAACTTTACATTTTTGTCCAGTCTATTCAGTCGACTAACGTACGATGCTCCACCCGCACCGTTTGTTACGAGGGTAGTTCCGCTCACGGCTTCTTTAACGTAAGTCGTGCCGTTGCGCTTGGCAATAAACTCAACGAACGATTCTTGCAAAGACGACGCTCCGTAAGTGACTGACGAGCCCAAATAACATATATTCATACCTTCGAGCGGACTATTCTCAAGCGTTTGCACGTTGTCTACACTATATTTCGTGCCGTTCCCTTCCATTTTTCCAAAACGTATATTCGCTAGTTGTCCAAACGGCCCCCACGTCACGTAATATCCCGTAAGTATTAACCCAAGCAAAACTAACGTTATTATTATGGCTACAACCGCAACCGATATGATGGTTGTCTTTTTTCCTTTCTTAGTCATTTGTCAATCCTTCCAATCGGTATTGCTCTATAATTGCTGAGATTTGCGGTTTTATATAGTCGTTGCACCATAACAATTGCCCCTCGTGATTGAGATGTATTCCGTCCGATATAAACAACTCTTCTTCGTAAGTCAATCCGTCGAACGTCATTTCTTCCGAATTGACGAAATACAAATAATCTATGCTTTCGCACAATGCTTTAAGTTCAGAATTAATTTTCCTTGTCAGTTCGGTATATTGACTTCTACCGGGCAACAACAAACCACTCATCACAATAAAATACGAGTTTGGCATTTTTTCGTGGAACGTTGAGAACATCTGCTTTTTGTATTCAATACATTTGGCGACTTTTTCATCATCTGTACCTTTCAACGAAACATAGTCGTTTGAGCCTGTTTGGAAAACTACTATTTGTGGTTTATATGGATAAAGTAATTTATTCGCCCTTTCCATAAGATCCTTATCGGTGCTACCGCCAAAACCGTGATTTTGCACTTTGTAGTCAGACAAATCATTTTCCATTTCTGTCCATAAACGAAAATTTGAGGCTCCGTAAAAAACAATTTCATTCTGACGTGTTGAAACGTCGTATTTATCGATAATTGTTTTCTCCTGCTTGTCAAACTGCAGATAGGTAAACGGTCCCCAACCAACGTATAGTCCCGTAAGTATTAGCCCAAGCAAAACCGGCGCTATTATTATGGCTACAACCGCAACCGATATGACTGTTGCCTTTTTTCCTTTATTAGTCATTTCTCAAACCGTTATTTTTGTTTTGCCGCTAGTTCGGCTTGAATTTTAGCAAGATATGCTTCGCCTTTCTTCAGTTCTTGTTGCCACAACGCCTCTTCTTTGTCAGCTTTTAGTTTTGCTTTTGCTTGCTTTTTGGCTTGTTGCTCAGGTGTCAATTTAGCAAGTTTTGCGTTGCGTTTTTCTTCGAGTTTTTGAGCTTTTGATTGTGCTTTTTTGTCCGCCAACTGCTTCTTAGCCTCTTGCTTTGCTTTATTGGCTGCTATCTTATCTTGGTGAATTGCAAGTTCTTTATCGAAGTCCAAGCCTTTCTTGTCGCATTTTTCTCTCAATTCTTTGACAAAGATTTCTTCGCTCTCGATAATAAAACGCTCCTCGTCCAAAGCAGCCTTGACTTCGGGTGCTATCCACTCTTCGCCTCTCGCTTCGCATTCGGCTTGTTGTCTTTGTCTAATCATTGCTTGCTTACGTCCGATAGTCTTTTCTACAGACAAGAAAATCAACAAGATGGCAAGCACTACGCCCGTTATCGTCTCCAATCCGACGAAAGCAAAGGTGATTACGTCCTTTACCGCTTGGCTCTGCTCTGCCGCAACCGTCATACCATCCACGATTGAAGGAGCAACGTACCCCGCTCCCGACAACATTGCGTTGAATATGCCGGTAGAAAAGCCGCCTACGCTGCAAGCAATTATACCGTAAATTGACATAGCCGTTCCATCACATCTGATTCCGCTCTTCCACTCCACGTGGTCAAGTCCGTCGGCAAACAATGCCATAAAGACGTATGCACAAGGTAGTCCGCCTATATTTTTGATAAATTGTCCTATCAACACGATATATAGATTGGTAGGGAACATCCAACATATAGCACTGCCCAATGCATACAACAAAAATCCCGCCAGCGTTACGTTACGTTTACCAAACTTTTTGGCAAGCGGCCACACGGCAAATATACCTATGCCCATAGGTATGCCACCGAGTACCGATACCAATGTCTGCGTAATACCATCGTTGTACGTTCCGAGAACGTAGTTGCAATAATATACGAGTCCGAGATTTTTGAGACAAGATGCAAACGTATAGATTAGGAAATATGCGAAAGTTACAATCATATACTTATCAGTCAAGACAATCTTGAGTTGAGTCAAGAACGGTATCTTTCTCTCTTGTTCGCCGTCTGCCTTTTCTTCGGTTACTCTCTCTTTGGTAAAGTAATACTCCAACAACGTCAAAGGTAGAGTGATAGCCGACAAGATGCACATTACCGTTATCCACATAGATTTATCCGCACCAATCATAGGCATAATAGCCATAGGGAAAACGAGTGCCACGATAATGCCACTCATCATAATCGTCGATATTTGATTAAATACCGAAAGTCCACCACGTTGCATAGTATTACGTGTAGAGAGTGGAACCATAAGATTGTGGCTCATATTGTATATGGTGTAGGCAAAAGAATAGAATAGGTTGTAAGACAACATTACCCATATAATTTGCAGAGTTTGATTGCCGCTTGGCACTACGAACAAGAGTACTCCCGACACCAACAACAACGGTGCTGACAACAATAGCCAAGGGCGTGCCTTACCTTGTTTGGTCTTAGTTCGGTCTATGATATAACCCATCAAGACGTTGGTAAAAGCGTCTATGATTTTTGACACAATAGGAAATATCGTCAAAAACACACCGCCCCACACCGTAGTCAAGTTGAGTACGTCGGTGTAATATACGTTTAGATACGTTGCCAGTACCGCATTAAGTAGTAACGCACCGCAAGGACCAAGCAAATATCCCAGCCACTTTTCCTTACCCGTTACGTTTTTGGAGTGCACTCTACTGTCAAACAACTTAGAACTCATAATTTTCCCTTTTCCCATTTTAGTTCTTCTCCTTTTCTTTTGGTAGTTTTGCTACTTTTATTTTGGTGCAAAAGCACTTGATTCCTTTGATTATACGTCCGTTGGCAAAATTGACGAAACCTTGGGCGAAGTTATACGGAAAGTTCTTTCCGCCTGACATAGACATTGTGATAATTGAATTGCTTTCAAGTATTCGTTTTAAGAACATTGCTCCCTTAATTTTATTATCTCGCTCTGTGCCTTCGGGAAGTTTGAGAGCCTTTTTCATATCGTTTTTAGCAACCGACAATACGGCAACAAAAAGTATCTTTCCCATAAACGTTTGTTTCATATCGGTAAAGCGACTCTCAAGACCAATCGATCCGGTAGGTGCAATCGTAGGAATTTTTTGTCCCGACATACGTTCAAAAACTCCGTCCGTCACGCTATCCATATCCGCTGTAGAATATATTTCATTGACGTCAGGCGAATATGGTGCAATTGCGTCGTCCCCGACTATTGATATACTTTGAGTTAGTTTGACGGTTTCGCTATCGGTGCCAAGTTGCAACTCGTATTGTCCGCTCTCAGTAATCCAATCGTTTTCTTTGATATTCCAATAGCGTAAATCGTCCTTTTTGATTTGAATTTCTACCCTTTTACTCTCTCTCGCCCTGAGATATACTTTGGCAAAACCTTTGAGTTCTTTTAGCGGTTTGAATACTTGACCTTGAGGCGCCTTGACGTATAATTGCACTACTTCCGCTCCGTCAAAGTTGCCGACGTTTTTTATCTCACAAGATATCAAGTATTCTTGAGCGTTCTCTTGGACTTGCATATTGGAATAATCAAACTTGGTATAAGAGAGTCCGTAACCTAACGGATATCTCACTTGCTTACCTGCAGTAAGATAGTATCTATAACCAACCAACACACTCTCTTTATAAGTCTCGTTTTGCGATGTCGAAAAATCCTTGCCAAAAGGTACGTCTTGATAGTTCTTTACCCACGTTTCGGCAAGTTTTCCGCTTGGAGATTTGACACCGAATAGTAGGTTGTAAGTCGCAGTTCCGCCGTTTTGCCCAGGTAGATACATATTAAGTATTGCATTGACCTTGTCGGCAAAAGGTAATTCTACGGGAGAGCCACCAAACAAAACCACCGTGATATTCTTCTTAGCCTTGACGAGTGCGTTGATCAAAGTTAGTTGATTGTCCGGTAGGCTCATATTTTCTCTATCGCAGCCTTCGCTCTCAACGTAATCAGTCAATCCCGCAAAAACCAATATTTTGTCGTATTTTTCACACTCTTGCAATGCTTCTAAGGTTAGATCGGCATCGGGTTTTAGTGAGTTCTCGGCATATCCACGGCAAAACTTGTAATCAACTTTATACTTATCAAAAGCCTGCTTAGGTGTGGTCAAAAAGGTTGGGTTAATCATAGAACTACCCGCTCCTTGATAACGCATCTTGTCAAACAAATCTCCTATCACGAGCAACTTTTCGCCCTTATTCAATGGCAAAGTTCCGTCGTTTTTCATAAGCACCGCACAGTCTTCTGCGATTTCCGCAGCAAGAGCGTCGTGCAATTGCCAATCAACCGCAACCCCTTGCGGATTATCCTTATATCTCTCGGCAAGTCTTAGTACATTGCCTACGGCTTCGTCCAAATCTTCTTCTTTTAGACTTCCATCCTTAATCCCGTCTATTATCCATTTTCTACAGATGGCAGTATCTCCCGGCATCTCCAAGTCGAGTCCCGCACTTACGCCTTTTATTCTATCGTGCGTTGCTCCCCAGTCGCTCATCACGACTCCGTCAAAGCCCCACTCGTTGCGTAATACGTTGGTCAAAAGCCATTTGTTTTGACAACAATACTCTCCGTTAATTTTGTTGTATGCACACATCATCGTATGAGGTCTACTCTCTTTGACGACAATCTCAAATACTTTGAGATATATCTCTCGTATCGCTCTCATATCGCATACGCTGTCACCCATAAAGCGATAATTTTCAGCATTGTTGAGTGCAAAATGCTTGACCGACACCCCAACGTTTTGACTTTGTATTCCATTGACTTCCGCCGCAGCCATCTTGCCCGCAAGTAGAGGGTCTTCGGAAAAGTATTCAAAGTTTCGTCCGCACAACGGGTTGCGTTTTATGCACGCTCCGGGCCCTAACACTACGTCTATACCATAGTGTAGAGCCTCTTGTGCAATTGCCTTGCCCATCTTGTAAGTATTGTCGGGATTCCAACTCGAAGCCGTGCTTACAGCCGTAGGGAAAGCCGTTGCAGGCTCGCTTCCGTTTACGCCGTTGTCGCCACCCTCTTTTTGGACTCTCAATCCGTGTGGTCCGTCGGACATTCTTACGGATGGCACTCCCAATCTCTCAATAGGATTGGTGTACATAAAATCAGTACCCGCTACAAGTGCCGCTTTTTCTTCTATCGTCAATTTTTTAATAATTTCTTCTATTTTCATCTTGACCGACCTATACTATTTTGTATTTTAATTTTATCACTACTATTTGCAATATTCTTGCATATTTGTTGCATTTATGTTAAAATTGTTTTAATATCAAAAACTTTGAGAAACATTTATGAAAAAGATTGATTTGAAATATATTTGCACGACGATAGGCAATCTATCGGGTATTCCTATACGACTTCTTAGCAACAAACGACAAGTGTTGTATCATTCTTTGGTCGATTTGCCCAAAGACCCGTTCGAGTTGTACAAAAACGATATATTGAACATTAAGGACAACGTGGGCTACTTCGTCACTCCGTTTTTCAATTATTACGGCGTATTGAATCACCAAAAAAATACCATAGTCATAGGACCTACGAGGCAAATTCCCGCAATGGACAAGGACCTCAAAGAAATCGCCTTTATGTTGGGTGTGCCACAAGATAGCGTGGACGACTTTTTGTCGGCAATGAAAAGCATCGTAACGATGCCTTTGGAGAGTATAATGCAGACGCTATGTATGGTCAATTACGTGCTAAACGGCGAAAAAATATCTCTCGGCGAAATCACTATCTACGATAATACCCAAGAAAATATAATCAAGGACTTAGAACAACAACGCATAGAGCAAATAGACAACGACCAACAACTTTTGATGCAACAAGACGTCCACAACACTTTGGCTTTGGAACAAACGATTATGAATATCGTGCGCAAAGGTGACACCAACGCTCTAAAAGATTGGATAGCCAACGCCCCTGCCGTGAGAAGCGGTATCCTTGCCAACAACCATTTGCGCCATCTCAAAAATACCTTTATCGTCACGGTAACGCTCGTTACTCGCTCGGCTATCAGGGGTGGTATGGACGTGGAAGTTGCCCTATCTTTGAGCGACGCCTATATCCAACGTTGCGAATTGCTTAGTTCTATGGCGGACATAACCAATTTGCAATACCGTATGGTTGTAGACTATACCGAACGAGTTGAGAGAATTAGACAAGGCCGCACACCTTCACAACTCGCAATAGACGTAGCCAACTATGTGCAAAAACACCTATCCGAGTCGATTACCACCGACGATATCGCCAAACATTTATTCTTGAGCCGAAGTCGCCTTTCGACCAAGTTTAAGCAAGAAACAGGCACCAATCTATGCGATTTTATCCTTCAAGAAAAAATAGAAGAAGCTAAACGTCTTCTCCGCTATTCCGACAAATCACTGCTCTCTATCAGTTCTTATCTCGGCTTTTCATCCCAAAGCCACTTCTCCAACGTATTCAAAAAGCTGACCACCTACTCCCCAGGAGAATATCGAGAACAGCACAATAGATAGATGTTAATCACGTTTTAATTAAAATTATTTGATTTGGCACTCTCACGGGTGCTTGGCATATACAAGCGCGTCGCTTCGCTCCGCGGTCAAGCACCCGTGAAACAACTAAATAATACTTTGGGAAAGGACAACTCAAAGCCGAACGGAACGGGGCGTTCTCGCTACACCGCTGCGAACCGCGCCCGTTTTTCCGTTGTCGGCATTTTGAGTTGTTTTCCTTTTTCCAACAAGTATTTGTTTTTAGTTGTGTTTTCATGCGGCGTTTTTGACGTCGTTCTTTTTTTGCTTCCTCGCATCACAAATTGGTCCTTTTTTGTCACACGGACGTTCTGGTTTCCGTTACTTCAAAATGATATTTTTATGTTGCTTTTCAATCAGTTGATACCCTTTCCAAGTTAGCGAGTTGAAATAGGTGAAAAAAGTTAAAATATTTTTTTAATTACGACAAAAGGTGTCCGGTGAGAAAGTTAATCTATATGCAAGAAAAGTTTTTAATCCGTGCAAAACCTGCACAGTGAGCAATGTAGATTAAAAGTAAACACAAAAAGATTTTAACTGTCGCAAAACCTGCAACGGTTGGTGAGTATTATTTTCTCAAACACAAATTGTTTGAAGAAAAAATTCAACATAAAGGTTTTATCACGTTTCAAAATCTGCAACGTGAGATGTGTAAATTAAAAGCAATAGGAAAAATATTTTTCAAAGTCGCAAAGAACTTGCGAGTTTGAAGTATACACTCAAAAAAACACAAGGACGTAAAAATGCTACAGACAAACTTAAATGTAATCGCAGTTGGCGAACCTGACATAGAAACCATTTCCGACAACCAAAAACATGCGTTCTTTGAAACATTGTTTTCAAAGATAGTTGAACTGCATAAAGAAACGCAAAATAATGTTGTAAATAACGCTGAATAGCGAATGAATAGATATACAAAATACACAAATAAGGAGGAAAACAATGAATAACCGAGATATGAAAATCTACTTTGACGGTAATCACTATATAGGCATACCTAAAGGGGCATTTCCAAGCAAAAAAGGACGCAAAAGACGCGTCGTCAAACCTATGCAACAAACGCAAAAAGAACAGACAATTGAAACACCGCCCGAAACCACGAAAGAACGCTTTGAAAAGGCATATAAGGAAAGTCAATCTTTGCCAAAGCGAGAACGTAAAGCCCATATAAAAGAATCGTTAAAAGACCATTTTGATAGCAAAGAAGAATTGAACGCTTATGTGGACGAAAACGTAGAAAGAGTAAATACCAATGCCATAAAACGCAAAGTACGGCTAATGCGAAAACTACGACTACAAGATTGGGATTTCTTTTGCACGTTTACCTACTCGGACGAACTTCACACCGAAGAATCTTTCCGCAAGAAACTATCCAACACACTCAAACACTTAGTGTCAAGAAACGGTTGGAAGTACGTAGGAGTTTGGGAGCGTGGCAACGATACTAACCGATTGCATTTCCACGGAATTTTCCATATCCCTAAGATGATTGGAAGTCTGGAAAAAGTAAAAGATTACGACACTCGCAACCACCGTATGCAAACCACATACCAAAACAGTCATTTTCTCAAACATTTTGGTAGAAACGACTTCAAAGATATTGCTACGCAAGACGACGTTGCCGATGCGGCAAAGTACATAACTAAGTATATGGGAAAGTCCGGAGAAAGGCTTGTCTATGGCGGTAAACTGCCAACATATTTCCTTTCGGACGTATTAGACGAAGACGTAGCTTGTCCTTACGGAGTGGACGATAGAAAGGTCCTTCTATTCGACAACTTCACCTGCATAAACGAAGGCGAAATACTTGGCAAAGTGAGCAAAGAACTCATAAAACAGTTGCCTAAAAGCAACTAAATCTAATCGTCTTTCGCTACGGGAGCGTAAACGAAAACAGCTTGTTCGTCAAGGGTAAAGTGCATTGCTTTGTGGCAACCCTTGACGAACAAGAGTTAAGCAACTAAAGAAAACAACTTACACCGTTGTCGTTTATCTCGTTCCCGTCGAAAGACAAAATAACAAAACCAAATATAAGGAGAAAATTAATTATGGAAAACAAAACCAAAACAGCAGTAATATATGCTCGCTATTCGAGCGACAGCCAATCGGAGCAATCCATAGAAGGACAACTCCGTGTATGTGAAGATTATGCAAAAAAGAATAATATCCTCATACTTAACACCTATATTGATAGAGCGATGACAGGTACGAATGACAATAGACCCGATTTTCAACGTATGCTAAAAGATAGCAATCGTAAAGAATGGGATTTTGTTATCGTGTATAAATTTGATCGGTTTGCTCGTAATCGTTACGAAACCGCAATACATAAAAAAGAACTGAAAGATAATGGCGTAAAGGTGTTGTCTGCTATGGAAAATATACCCGACACACCCGAAGCAATAATCTTTGAAAGTATGCTTGAGGGGTATGCCGAATATTATTCTGCCGAACTTGCTCAAAAAGTTAAACGTGGCATGTATGAAACAAGACGTAAAGGATTATATCAAGGCGGCGGATTGGCGTACGGATATAAAATAAATGGCAGAAAAATAGAAATAAACGAAAACACAGCCGAAGTAGTTAGATTCGTCTTTGCACAATACGCAAAAGGTGAATGCGTTAGAGAGATAATTGAAGATTTAACAAAAAAAGGTGTGCTATACAAAGGAAAACCATTTGCCAAAAATACAATTTATGGAATACTTAGAAACGAAAAATACTCTGGCATTTATAAGCATGGCGAAGAAGTAATCGAAAATATGTATCCGCAAATTGTTCCTCAAGATACTTTTAAAATTGTAAGAGCCAAAGTAGAAAAGAATAGATTTGGAAAGAAAAGCGTAAGAGTCACATACCTACTCAGAAATAAAGTAAAGTGCGGATATTGTGGTAGACCGATAAGTGCAGATACGGGTACCTCTCGAAACGGAGAAGTAGTGCGATACTATAAGTGCATTGGTAGAAAGAAAGATAAAAACGGTTGTAGCAAAACTCAAGTTCGTAAAGAGTTTTTAGAAGAGTTTATCATAAATGCTATCATTGAAGAAATGAGTAAGCCGAAAAATATCGACTATATTGTAGCAACACTAATGAAGATGCAGAATGAACAAGTCGCAAATAAAGCATTATTGTTATTGACAAAAGAGAAAAACAAAGTCGATAAAGCCTTGGAAAATATCGCAAATGCCATTGAGAACGGAATAGTATCGAAAACCACCAACAAACGCTTGCAAGACCTTGAAAAACAACAAGAAACGCTAGAACGCGAAATATTATTGGAACGCAGTAGACAGTCTATAAAAATCACCGAAAATGAAATAAGACAATACTATTCCAAAGCACTACGATTAGAGCCGAGAATGCTGATAGAATTTCTCGTAAAAGAAATAATCCTATACAACGATAAAGTTGAAATAGTATACAATAGCCCGTTTAGAACAAACCTTGACGACAGTCAGGGTTTTTCTTTTTGTTCATTTGTTGCTAATATGCGTCACAAAAAACAAAATGTTTCAAAAATACAAAATCACAAAATGTTTGTCCAAATGTGTATTGGAAATAGGACTTAATTTATCTTCCGATTTCTCCTTTCGTCTTTGGGTCGTAGCACAGCGAAAAGCATAAGTCAACGGCAAAAAATTCTTGCAGAAAACGATAAAAAATATAATATGAACGCAACAATTTTTGTGCTTTTTCGTTGACTTCCGTAATGCTAACATCAAAGCAAAAAACCATCAATCTTTTCCCGGTGCTACTTCCGTTTTTGCCGAAAGGCGGAATAAATCGGAGGTAAATAAAAATGGGAAAAGAAAAAAATGATTTTAGCATTTTCAAAGAAGAAATCTCTCAAAACAACGTACTAGCTATGGCGGAACTGATAGCTATGGCTGAAACACGCTTTCTCATAGGATATATGGGAAGCACTATGCAAAAAATGCACGCAGATTTATATGTGGATATACTCCACAAAAATGAATTTGGCTATGTATTCAGTGACAGTTACGATTTAGTCCAAGAAGGTGCATTGTACCTTTGCGAACATTACGGAAAACACTTGAATGACATAATAGGCTATTCAAAGAAAGGCAAGCCTATTACTATAGAAATTGCTTGTTGCAGGAAAATGATAAAGTTAATGAATCGAAAAATACGTGACAACTACCGACACATAGGTTATGAGGCTTTGATGCCCGTAAACGAGCCATACACCGAAATTAAAGAAGAAATAGTGCAAGACTATACTTACTACGATAAAATCGTAGAAAGCCTTAATTTGACGGACAATATGCGTATTGCTTTGGAGTGCCGTATAAAAGGATTGAGCTTTCCCGAAATAGGTAGAGTGCTTGAAAGAGCACAGTCCACCGTGTTTGAGTATTTCATTAAAATGCGTCAAAGATATACGGCGATATACGGATAAACTAAGAAATAAAATAATTCGAGCCTAACTTTCCCATTCTTTCTAATGGTTCAATTTAGGCTCGTAGTGGTGCACCAAGTAAAAGCCGCTTAAACACTACGTTTAGGCGGTTTTTTATTTTTCTTATCTCTACTCTATTTATCAGTTTTTCTTGCATTTTTACCCCAAATAAGTCGAGAATTTTTGCAAAAAAAAATTAAAGGCAGTTTTCACTGCCCTTGCAAGTCTATTTTCTTATTCACAATGTATATCTATGTCAAATACGTTTATCAAAGTTTTATTCTTTCGCTTGGCATAATAATACGCAAGTCTAGTACCGCTTTTGGGTTGGTAATATCCAATGCTACGTCTTGAGTGTTTTCGCATTTGCGGTTGATAGTTTTTATCATAGTAAAATACGCAATAGTCGCTGTCGTTTATCATTGCTTGATTTCTTTCAATATAACTTGCTCTACCCGCCGTATATTTTGTCTTGTGTTCCAATTCTTCTTCTACACCGACTAGACTCACTCCTCTATTGAGCAAGTGAGAATAATCCTCTTCCATTTTTTGTTTTTCGCTTTCTAAAATACAAGTCTCATTCTTACAAGTATAAGCAACTCTTTTTATGTATGGGTATTTTTCTTTTAGTTTAGTCACTACGGATAGACAAAGACTATCGAACTCACTTCGACTACCAAACAAAAAGGTCGATACGTTGTGATTGACAATCAAATCTTCAACAATACCTTGTACCTTTTGCTAAAGTTCTACCGACAACTCAATTTTTCTATGACCAAAAAATGAACATACTTTTCGCATAAAAATTGTCCTAATTAGGATAATTATATGATTATTACACTCAAATTGCAACCAAATTAGGTCACCAACCGAATTAGGTCGCATTTTCATATATTCATATTGATAGAATTATATTGTTCAAATTGGGACATATTCTATTGGTGTACTATGACGTTAGGTGAAGCATTTACAATTAGGTTTCAAGAATTATTAAAAGAAAAGAATGTATCCTTGCATAGATTTCTAAAGGATAATTGCATTGCAAGGTCTACTATAGTCAATATAATCAAAGGCAACACCAAATGCCCTACTCTTGCTATAATTTATCAAGTCGCCGACGGATTTCAAATGTCGCCGATAGAATTTTTAGATAACGACGTATTCAAAAGAGAAGATTTAGAATATATGTAATTTTATATGTTATATTCATTTGATGGTGAAACTTTTGGTTAACTGTTAATATACAAGTAAACTCTAAATATAGTGAAAACTATAATAGGAGAAGCGTTATGAAATTGAATA
>JBJETR010000007.1:0-13457 GCA_051883415.1 Christensenellales bacterium
AAACGCCGTACTTAATATCGCCGTTGCTCACCGCCTCGAATATATCTTCAAAGCTTGTGAAGCTTGTTGCGTCACAGCCACCAAAATATTCTCTCGTAGCCCTCTCGGTATTGCTTCCCCTCTCTCCAAAAAAACCCTTGGAGGCGTTCAAGTCAAAGTCCTCTCTTGCGAAGGTCGTCTTGACTTGTTGAGTGTACGAACGTCTTTGGTAGTCCTTGCTAAGCTCCATAAGGCAGTTCATAAGTTCGGGCGCATAGCTACGCAATTGAGGGTTGGTTATATTGCCCTGAGCCTTGGCTACGACTTGTTCTTCTCTACCCGCCTGCAATACGGGTACGTCGTGAGTTCTCTTATATTCGGCAACCTCTTTGGCACATTCCATTCTCTCCTCGAAGAGTTTGATGATTTTGCCGTCGATGCCGTCTATTTTTGCTCTGATTTCGTCAAGTTCCATTGTTTCTCCCACATGATACGTACGATTGACGTTTTGTAGTTATTTGCGATGATATTTACGCTTATCTACGCTAAGATAATTGAGTGATTGAACGTGTTAGCTCTCAATATTCAACACCGACAATCACAAGACTAACCTTGTCTGTTGTTCTTTCAACTAAGATATATTCGCAATTTAGCGTGCTTGAATAACGCCGACCTTAGATTTTGTCTAACAATATGCACGCTTCGCAGTCATTTTGCTTTTATTCTATAGCGTCGAGCATCACGATTGCCGCCGCCGCTTCTACTACGGGCAAGGCTCTGACGAGTATGCAAGGATCGTGTCTGCCCTCGATTTGCAATTTGCATTCCTCATTTTTGGATAGGCTTACGCTGTCTTGCTCTTTGTATATAGACGGCGTAGGCTTGATAGTTACGTCGAACACTATAGGCATTCCCGTACTAATTCCACCCAAAATTCCGCCGTTGTTGTTGGTTTTGGTGGCAATTTTTCCTTCTTGTATACACCATGCGTCGTTGGCGGTAGAGCCGTAAGACTTGCTCATATCTTCGGCGTTGCCAAAGGATACGGCTTTGACTGCGGGTATACTAAAGAGCATTGACGACAGCTCGCTCTCCAGCGAGTGGAAGAAAGGACTTCCCACACCCGCAGGCATACCTACTACGGCGCATTGTATTTTTCCGCCTACGCTGTCGCCCTCTCGGCGTGCCGATATTATCTCGTTTTGCATACTCTCTCTCACTCTGTTATCGAGCACGGGGAATGAACAATGCGTGAGATCGTCTAGCATACATTCGGTGATTTGCGTACCAAAAGCAAGGTCATAAGTGTCCTTGATTGCCAAGATATGAGAGCCTACGAACACACCCTTCTTAGCAAGTATTTGCTTGGCTATAGCCCCCGCAAATACCAGCGGTGCGGTAATTCTACCCGACGAGTGTCCACCGCCTCGATAATCGTTGTTGCCGCCCGTCTTAACCCACCAACCGTAGTCGCTGTGGCTTGGACGAGGAATATCGGGCTGATAGTCCTTAGAACGCACGTTGGTGTTGTATATAATGCCCGTGAGTGGCGCGCCCGTGGTCTTACCCTCGAATATTCCGCTGACAATCTCTACCTTATCGGCTTCTTTGCGAGTGGTGGAAAATTCTCCCCCCGGTGCTCTGCGTGCCATCTCCCTCTCAATCTCGTCCATATCGAGTCTAAAGCCTGCGGGCAAATTGTGAATGGTAACGCCTATCGCAACGCCGTGCGACTCGCCGAAAAGGCTGAGTTTGATATTTCTTCCCCATATTCCGCTCATTGTATCTTTCCTCCTAACGTGTCGAAAACCTCCCAAAAATCGGGGTATGATTTTGCAACGCATAGTTTGTCGTCTATAGTTATTTCGCCGATTGACCTCGTCGACGCTATGGCTATACTCATAGCCATTCTATGGTCGCCGTAGGTGCTAACCGAGCCACCGCTAAAGCAATCCACACCTTCAAAAATAAGGCTGTTTTCCGTCTTGCTAACCTTGGCGCCGAGTGTATTCAAAACCTCATAAGTAGCGGTAAGCCTGTCGCATTCTTTGATCCTCAGTCGCTCAAGGTTGATTATTTCGCACTTGCCTTTACGTAAAGCACAACCTACCGCAAGCACGGGTATTATATCGGGACAGTCCTTGCCGTCAATCGTGATTATTTCTTCTTCTCTAGCGTTTTTTAGTCGCTCGCACAAGTCGAATACCACCTTGTCGCCTTGTAGACTGTCGGGGGACAGTCCCTCAATCGTCACGTTGTTGCCTATCAAGTTGGCTACGGCAAAAAACGCACTTTGAGAATAATCGCCCTCTACCTCATAATCTCTTGCCTTGTATCTTCTGCCGCCCTTGACTATCAATCTGCGATAATCGTGGTTGATTACATCGACGCCAAAGTCACGCATAGCCTTGATAGTGAGGTCTACGTAACCCACCGACTGCATAGGCGTGGTAACGTTGATTACGCTGTCGCCGTCTAGTAGCGAAGTGGCAAATAGCAGTCCGCTGACAAACTGCGAGCTGACGTCTCCGCTTAAATAAAATTCTCCGCTATTAAGTCTGCCTTGCACGTGCAAATCTAGTAGACGCTCGGCAGTCAATACGCTGTCGTCACGATAAATTATGCCTTGCTTATCGAAGATATCATAGAAGGCTTGCATTGGTCTGGTGCCAAGCTTGCCTCTACCTACAAGCCTCACCTTTTTGTCGGTAAGTGCCAAGGCTATCATAGTCAAAAATCTAAGCGTCGAGCCCGACTCGTTGCAATCTATGACGACCTCGTCTCCTTGGATTTTGCTATTATCAACGGGATATATCGTAAGACAATCGCCCTCTATCTCGATAGTCGCTCCGAGCGCACGCATTGCGCCTATAGTAGCGAGTACGTCCGCACTAAATTGCACGTTGGATATATGGCATACGCCACTTGCCAACGAGGCGCAAATTATTGCCCTATGTGCCATACTCTTAGACGGCGGTATCTTGACTGTTCCGCTAAGGCGGGAAGGAGTTATCACACTGCTCATACTTCAAAAAACTCCTTGTTAGTACGATACAACACGGCTTTGCCTATCTCTTGGAGTATAACTACCATGAGGTCTTTGCCAAAGTTCTTCTTGTCATTGGAGATATGCTCTACGACTTGGCTTGGATCGGCTACGTCGGTAGTGGACAGTCCGTAATTGGTGAGAACTCGGTCAATAACCTCCCTTGTGCCTTGCTTGGTCAAGCCCTTTGCCTCGCTGATTGCCGTGATATGGCTCATACCTATTGCAACGGCTTGTCCGTGCGTCAGGGTAGAAAAATCGTAATACTTCTCCAAAGCGTGTCCGTAAGTATGCCCGAAGTTGAGGAGCATCCTATCCCCGTTGTCCCTCTCGTCACGAGATACAACGTCCGCCTTGATAGCGCAACAACGCGCGATTATCTCCTCGGCTTGCTCCATAAACTGCTGCCTGCTCTTGATCTCGGCAAGTCTATCAAAGAGTTGTCGGTCAAGAATGCAACCGTATTTGATAATCTCCGCCATGCCGTCAACGTAAAATTTGTCGGGCAAAGTGGATAGCAACTGCGTGTCGATGAGCACGACTTTGGGTTGGTAAAAACTGCCGACAAGGTTCTTGCCCTCAATCAAATCTACTGCAACCTTGCCTCCTACCGAGCTGTCTACTTGTGCAAGCAAGGAAGTGGGAATTTGCACGAAGTCTACGCCCCTAAGATAGGTAGATGCAACAAAACCCGTAAGGTCGCCTACCACTCCTCCGCCGAGTGCAACAACAAGGTCGCTACGAGTCAGCCCAAACTCTATCATCGCGCTATACATAGGCATAATGCTCGAAATATTCTTGCTGCTCTCGCCCGCCTTGACAACGTACATCTTGCATCTATATCCTTGCGAAGTAAGTGAAGCAATCAAAGTATCGCCGTACAAAACCGACACGTTGGTATCGCTGACGACGAACACCTTGCCACCCTTGCTGCGGATATACTCTCCTGCACTTGACAGTAAGCCCGATTGTATAATTATGTCGTAACCGTTGGTAGGTAAATTTACCGATACTTTTTGCATTGTCTTATCTCCATATATAGGCGTGCGATGTTATTATTTATATATACTATACCACCGAGAGTACGTAAGTTGCAAGCAAATAATCAAAAAGACCGCAAATTGCGGACTTTTTTGCACAAATAATAGTCGCATGCGTATATGGACTTATTATTTTGGTATTACTCTTTTTTCGCATATTATTTTATTCGTCTGAAGTTGGATTTGTGATAGCATTGTGGCAAAGCACAACGTTATAAGGGCACACGTGCGATAATACCGACCTAAAGCTTGCTACGACTATATTATAACACGCGTGTCAAGAAAAACGGCGAAGTTATGGACACCAAAAAAGTGAAATTTGACAAAAATTTTATTTAGCCGTAGTTGTGATGATTGGCATAGCACTCAAAAATATGAAAACGTCGAATAAACACGACAGCCAATCAATATGACTCCGTTACGTCTTCGGTCGAGGCATCGTCATCGTGTGGCTGTTCACAATCAACTACCTTCGTGGCGACTAACGCATCGCTGGCTAAGCCATCGGCTTTAGCTAAGTCATTGTTGGCTGAAAACTTCTTTTTCATAACGATTGTGACGGCGATGAGCCCGAACATTCCTCCCATAAACCAACTAGAAGGTATGGCAAGATACAAGCCGTCAAGTCCGATAAGGTGTTCGAAAAGGAAGCTGAAACCTACTCTGCAAGTTATAGACACTAAGGTGACCGAGAAGAAGGTCTTGAGCATACCTATACCCTTGAAGAGAGCCTGCGATTGGAAGATGAGGAAGGTGAATATATATCCCACCGCCATATACTTGATAGCCGTCGAGCCTACGTCAATTACTCCTACCGCATCGCCATTGACGAACATACCCGCAAGCGGACGAGCAAGGAAGAAACCCACTACGAAACTAATCAACGCATAAACCCACATAAATAGCCAAGTGGCTTTGTAACCTTGACGTATCCTAGGGATATTGCCGTTGCCGTAGTTTTGGGCACAATAGGTGGTAAAAGCGTTGGTGTAGCCCCTGACAGGCGTCTGGATAATAGAGTCGACTTTGTAGCAAGTGTTGATACCCGCTATGACTGCCGTATCGTACTTGTTGACGACGCTTTGAATAAACATTCTACCCACGTAAACGTAGACTTGTTGAATAGCAAAACTAATGCCATAACTCAATACAGGTCGCACAAAACGCTTGTCTATGACAAGGTCTTTTGGCTTGAGCGACAATAGCTTTATCTTGTTTTCGGTATAGATTATACAGCTGGCAACCGACACGGCTTGGGCTATGATTGTGGCAACTCCCGCACCCTTGACACCCATCTTGAAGACCACAACGAATAGCAAATCCAACGTGGCGTTGACGGCAACCGATATCAGTAAAAATACTAAAGGAAGTAAGGATTTGCCTATACTCCTTAGGGCATAACAATAGTAATTGTATAAGAAACAAAATATTCCGCCCGCAAAGATGATATATAGATATTGACTTGTATCTACCATCAACACTTCGGGCGTAGAAAGTACCTTAAGTAAAGGCTTGGTCAAGCCGATAAATAGTGCAGACAATACTAGCGTGATAATGCAACCTATGAGGAGCGCCGTAGAATTGATGCGTTTGATTTGGTCGTGCTCACCCGCCCCGTAGTGTTGGCTTATGACGACTCCCGCGCCCATAGCTAGCCCCATAAGAAGGTAAGTCATTATGGACATAAAAGGAGAAGCAACACCCAAAGCCGCCAAAGCGTTTTCGCCGATGAAGTTGCCGACAATCATACTATCCACGGCGTTGTACATCTGCTGACAAAAGTCGCCTATGATGAAGGGTATAGAAAACCACAGCAGTCCCGTAAACGGATTGCCCGTAAGTAGTAATTCTTGTTTTTTGCTTGCCGTTGCCCCTTGCATATACCAAATAGAAGACGCCCTTGCGGGCGTCTAATCAATCCTTTAGCATTCTGTTGATTGCACTGACGAGTGCCGATACCGACGCTGCAATGATATCGTTGTGGATACCTACACCCCACACCTTTTTACCCTCGCCGTATTGCAAGCATACGTAAGCCACGGCTTGCGACTTGGAGGTAGACGTCAAAGCGTGTTCGTGATATTCGCTGATGATATAGTCCTTGCCAACGAGTGGTCTGATTGCGTTGTTGACTGCGTCAAGACGACCGTTGCCGTCTGCTTGCACGTCAACGATTTTGCCCTCATACTCCGCCGTAACCGTAGCGTGAATATCACCCTTTTGAACAAAGTGGTACTCAAAAATCTTGAACGGCTCGGCAATATTGACGTAGTTGCTCTCAAAAATCTCCAAAATCTCGGCAGGTTGCAATTCTTTGTGGGCGTGGTCGGATACGCTCTTGACTGCGTAGCCAAAGCCCTCTCTCATATTGACGGGGAGATTGAAACCGAATTGGTGCTCCATAAGATAACCTATGCCACCCTTGCCAGACTGAGAATTGATACGAATAACGTCGCCGTCGTACTCTCTGCCCACATCCTTAGGATCGATAGGCAAATACGGTACGCTCCACCTGTCAAGGTGTTTGTCTTCTTTCCACTTCATACCCTTGGCAATAGCGTCTTGGTGAGAACCCGAGAATGCGGCAAAAACCAATGCGCCACTGTATGGTTGGCGTTCGTAAACCTTCATATTGGTAACCTTTTCGTACACTTCCACGATAGACGGAATGTCGGAAAAGTCAAGTCCCGGATCAATGCCGTGAGTAAACATATTGAGCGCAAGAGTGATGATATCAACGTTGCCCGTCCTCTCTCCGTTGCCGAAAAGCGTACCCTCGATACGGTCACCGCCCGCAAGCAAGCCGAGCTCGCTATCCGCAATGGCGCAACCTCTGTCGTTGTGAGGGTGAAGCGATATGATTACGTTGTCACGATTGTTGATATTTTTGGACATATACTCCACTTGGGAAGCGTATACGTGAGGCATGCTCATCTCTACCGTGGCAGGAAGATTGATGATGACCTTGTTGTCGGGCGTTGGCTGCCATATATCGATGACGGCATTGCAAACCTCCAATGCGTAGTCAACCTCGGTACCCGTGAAGCTCTCGGGCGAATACTCGAAGTAGAATTTGCCCTCCGTCTGCTCTGCGTATTGCTTGCAAAGCTCGGCACCGAATTTAGCAATGTCCATGATTTGCTCTTTGGACTTTTTGAAAACTTGTTCTCTCTGAGCTACCGAAGTGGAATTGTAGAGGTGTACGACCGCTTGTTTGCAACCTCTGAGCGCCTCAAAGGTCTTCTTGATAATATGCTCTCTCGATTGTGTGAGCACTTGTACTTTGACGTCGTCGGGTATGAGGTTTTGCTCGATAAGAGTACGCAAAAATTCGTATTCCGTCTCGCTTGCGGCAGGGAATCCTACTTCGATTTCTTTGAAGCCTAGTCGGCATAGCAATTGGAAAAACTCCAACTTTTGTTGAAGACTCATAGGAACAATCAACGCTTGATTGCCGTCTCTAAGGTCAACGCTACACCAAATAGGTGCATGGTCGACGTATTCCTTGCTTGCCCAATCTCGGCAACAAGTAGGTGGCATAAAATAACCCCTTGAATATTTGTCGCAATGTTGCATATACATACCTCCTTGTTGTAGTAATATCGGCTAGAATATCGTAGTAATAAAAACGCTTCCGTCTCAATCTTAGAGACGAAAGCTTCGCGGTACCACTCTAATTTGCGCTACATAAGCGCACACTCGATAGCTGTAACGGGCATACCCGACCAAGCTTACTAAATTGGGCTCGGTTGCTCCAAGACGAGTTCACACGTCGGCTTGATTGCCTTGCACCTAACGGCAATTCTCTGTTTCCCGCTTCTATGCTACTACTTCTTTTCTTAGCAAAATATTACGTTGGTAATATAATATACCGAAAAAAAATAATTGTCAACAAATAATGAGAACAATTATTATTTTGTCTGTAAGAAGGCGGAAAAGGATGAGATTGCCACAGCGTTTTGCAAACGCTTCGCAATGACAACAATTCTTGGTCTACGCTCCTCTTTGCTAACGCAAAATGTATCGGGCGTAATGACATTATTGATTGAGATTGCCACAGCGTTTTGCAAACGCTTCGCAATGACAATACTTCTTGGTCTACGTTCCTCTTTACTAACGCAAAATGTATCGGGCGCAATGACATTATTGATTGAGATTGCCACGCTACGGCACAAGTGCCTACACTCGCAATGACATACTAATCTCTACGCTCCACCGCAATGACAAAACTCTTTGACGGTGAAGATGCAAGCAAAACAAAAAGGCAACCTTGACGATTGCCTTTATTATTGGTAATAAATCTCTATAATTGAAAATTGTCGTTGGACTTGATAAGAGATTAGATTTCGTTTTGAGGAATTTTTGGTAGAGAGTCAAACCCTTTTTGCAAATCCTCGTCGGTCGGAATATAGTCGGTCATTGTGCCGTCGAGGTAGGAGGAGTATGCCGTCATATCAAAGTAGCCCGTTCCCGTCAAGCCAAAGAGAATTTTCTTCTTTTCGCCTGTTTCTTTGCATTTGAGTGCCTCGTCGATTGCAACTTTGATTGCGTGAGAGGACTCAGGTGCAGGCAAGGTGCCTTCGCACTTGGCAAAGAAGGTTGCAGCCTTGAATACTTCGGTCTGCTCTACGCTCGTTGCTCTCAAATAGCCGTCGTGATAGAGTTTGGACACGATTGGGCTCATGCCGTGATATCTCAAACCGCCCGCATGGTTAGGCGATGGCATAAATCCGCTACCGAGGGTGTACATTCTGAGAAGAGGTGTGATTTTGCCCGTGTCGCCAAAGTCGTAGGCATATCTACCTCTGGTGAGCGAAGGACAAGACGCAGGCTCTACCGCAATGAAGTCGATATTGTTTTTGCCCTCGATTTTGTCTGCCATAAACGGAGCTATAAGTCCGCCGAGGTTGGATCCGCCACCAGCGCAACCGATAATAACGTCAGGTTGAACGCCGAGTTTGTCCAACGCAGCCTTGGCTTCCATACCTACGATTGATTGATGCAAAAGTACGTGGTCGAGCACGCTACCGAGCACGTATCTGCAGTTAGGCGTAGTAGTTGCAACTTCTACAGCCTCGCTGATAGCACAACCCAAAGAACCGCCCGTGGTCGGATTGTCTGCAAGTATCTTTCTACCAACTGCGGTAGTGTCGGAAGGTGAAGGAATAACCTTAGCTCCGTAAGTCTGAATTACCGCCTTACGGTGTGGCTTTTGCTCAGAAGAACACTTGACCATATATACGCTGAGGTCAAGTCCGTAGAAACCGCAAGCCATTGACAAAGCAGTGCCCCATTGTCCCGCACCCGTCTCGGTGGTGAGGTGCGTCAAGCCTTGCTTCTTAGCGTAATAGGTCTGAGCAACCGCACTGTTAAGTTTGTGCGAGCCCGAGGTGTTCTGTCCCTCGAACTTGTAGTATATCTCGGCAGGAGTGCCGAGTGCCTTCTCAAGGTGATATGCTCTAACGAGAGGAGAAGGTCTGTATAGCTTGAGGAAGTCTTGAATCTCGGTAGGTATTGGAATGAGTCTGTCGGTAGTATTGAGCTCTTGCGCTACCAATTCGTCACAAAAAACGTGTTTGAGGTCATCTGCTGTGCAAGGCTCGAGGGTGGCAGGATTGAGGAACGGATCGTGTTGTTCTTTCATCACTGCCTTGAGGTTGAACCAATATTTTGGCATCTCCTCTTCGGTAAGATATGTCTTGTAAGGTATTTTGTTTTCCATAATATTTCTCCTAAAATTGTTGATATGTATCGAGTTATCTTGGTGTAAGATAAAAAATTTGTTGGTCTGATTGCTAAATTTGGGTACAAAAAAATCGCTTGATAAGTCAAACGATATACAATGCGCTAAATGCGCCAACGTCTATTGGTGAACATACTCTTCTCTCCTTGTCTATGCTAGTCTAATCTATATCGATAACTCTCTACGAGTCATCCGATACTTAGATTATATGCCCATAAAATCGCATTGTCAACGATTTTTTTATTTTTCTAAAAATTTTTTTTCAATATGAAATACGCCTCATTAAGTTTTTGTTTTTCTCCTACCTTTGGGGTGCGTTTCAATGCAAGGCGTTGGATATTTATTGATATTGGTTGAGAGGTTGCTTGAGCTATGCCACTTAGGCAAACATTGCGACAAGCATACGCTGCATATCGGTATAGGTAACGTTGGTATAGATAACGTTGCCATTCTCGTCCTTGCCCGCCTCTTCGCCTTCGTTGACTTGAAAATAGCTGTCGCTACCGCTCTGACCGTTGAGTCGTAGATACAAATCGTTGAAAAAGTCGCCTATCTTGTCAAATAAAGTAAACTGCGACCAATACTCTCGCTCCCTTAAGACGTCGGCTTTGGCAACTTGCGGTATCGTGCGTGAGAGTGTGTGCGAAAAATTGTTGCTATAGATAAGCGCAAGGTTGAGATAATAATAACTGTTGAGATATCCGCAATAGCGTAGATAATCGTCGTCTGAGGTGAGCAAGACGTATACCGCTACCAGATTGGCGTAGCCCTCTCTCATTACGCCACAAGTATGAGCAAGCTCGTGAGCCATGGCAAAGGCTACGTCGGTATAAGGTGCGTTGGCATTGACGGTGGCTTCCCCATAAGGCATAAAGGTTATGCCCACAATGTGATTGTGACTCATAAGGGTGCTGAAAGCAGACGCCTTGACACGCTTACCACCCTTGCCGAAATAGTCCTCGTCAAGTCTATCAAACTGTGCAGAAATAATATTGGAAAGCTCTGCAAAATTGTATGGGCAAATCGACCTGCCCTCTTCGTCAACGGCTATCTTGCTACTTACCTCTGCAAAAGCTAAATCATAATTGTCCACGCAATCTACGACCTTGTCCGACGTCACGAGTGAGTTATCTATGCTAGGCAATGGCGGTTGCTCTCTATTGTAAGCAACCGTAGCCGTAGATACGTAAATCGTAACGACTACCATTGCGACTATAACGGTAGACAAAAACAGCTTGCACGCCTTGAAAATACGCTTTTTGGCAAGCAAAACTATACAAATTATTATTATGGCAACGAGGGCGGAGACGACTAAAAAGCACGACCATTCGAATAGGCTGAAAGGTAGCTTGGATATTGCTGTTGCTAAGCCGTCGCTCCATAGTCTGCCCCACGTCCTTGTCAAAATTTCGGCAACCGTGGGAATTTTGGAGAGCAATACAAAAATCATGCTAATCAATAATAACGACAATATTATTGCCGTGAGGTGAAGCAGTGTGATTTTTTGTTGAAGTCTTGGTTGCATACAATTATTATACATTTTTGCACCATGTTTGGCAAGTCTAGTTGAGAGTTGTAGATGAGATTGTCACGCATAGTTAGTAATGGTACAAAAAGAACAACCCTTCCACCGCTATCGCGGTCCCCCCTTCCCTTGCACAAGGACGGCTATTAATATGGACAGATTGCAAAGAAGATACTTTTTATATCAAAATTCTACGTTGATACGCTCGCTTAATACAAAAATCAGCCGAAGGTGAGTTCGGCTGAAAATTGTCCATCGGTAAATATTATACGTCTATTTTATCTATCGTGTCTATCGCCACCACGGTGGCAACAATCTCCCAGCATTGTCCCAATAAGAACGCCTATCAAAAGGTCGTTGCAACAGCCTCGATTGTCGTGTATCGGAGATGGACGTCTATTGCAATCGGGTGAACGGCGACGGTCACGGTCGCAATCCGATGAACGATGCCAATCGCATCCACAATCACGTGGGCGACAGTCAGGGCGGCAATCGTTGTGTCTGTCGCATTGGTGATTAGCGTTGTGGTCGTGGCACGTGCCACACCTTGGTCTGTACGGTAACTTGTGCATAATTCCTCCTCACAGCCCCGTACATTATATGCTAGGTCAAAGCAAGATGCACACTACTCCGCCTTTGCCATCGTTGACGATTTTGGTGACGGTTCTTCTCAGTTTGTCACGTGCGTCTTGTGGCATATTGCCAAGCTTGGCTCCGATATTTTCTTTGGCGAGAGTATCGAGAGTTTTGCCAAGCATATTGGTCTTCCAAAGCTCCATTGCGTCTTCGCCAAAGTCTTGCAACCACGCTTTGAGTATTTCTTCGTTTTGCGCCTCGGTGCCGATGATTGGATTGACTTCGGCATCTACGTCCACTTTCATGATATGTAGTGCAGGTGCTTTGGCTCTAAGCTTGACGCCGTATCTGCTGCCTCGTTTGATTATCTCGGGTGGCGCCAGCTCCATATCTTCAACCCCCGGCATTACGATACCGTAGCCATAGTTGTCTACGTCTTCTAAAGCCGACTTGATACGGTCAAATTCTGCCTTGGCTCCCGCAAGCTGTTTGATATAGGATATGAGCACGAATTCGTCGGCGATGTCCACGCCGCTTTGCTCCGACAAAACCTTGTAAAACAAGTGCTCTTTGGGTTGGAGCATAAGGGTGCATTTGCCTTTGCCATAGTCTACGTTTAGTTGTCCGCTAAGCAAATATTCGTCATCGTCAAATATACTTTTGAGATTGTCACAATCTTTCATTTTGACGACCTGTGTTGAGATTTCTGCCATTTTCGTTATGATATGATTGATGATTTCGCTGTCGCGCGGCAATGCTTGCAACCAATTAGGCATCTTGGCTTCAATGAGCTTGGTAGGGAATTCTTTGAGCACGCTCTCCAACAGTTGCACCATGTCGTCGGCAGTCATTTGAAGCACGTTGTTGAGTATTACCATACAGTCGTATTTTGCTCTGAGTTGGTCCCTTAGGCGTTTGCTATCGCTGTCATCGGGATTTTTGCAGTTGAGCAAAATTACGAATGGCTTGCCCGTCTCCTTGACGTCGGCAATGACTTTTTCTTCACTCTCAACGTAGGAGTCACGGTCGATACCGCTGATTGAGCCGTCGGTAGTGACTACTACGCCTATGGTAGAATGGTCGTTGATTACCTTCTTGGTACCCAAAGTCGCCGCCTTGTCAAACTCCATTTCTTCATCACTCCAAGGTGTGGTGACCATCCTAGCCTTGCCCATTTCTTCTAGTCCGACTGCACCTTGTATAGGATAACCGACGCAATCTACCAACCTAATGCCTGCACTAACCCCCTCACCTAAATAGATTTTTTCGCCCGATTCGGGTACGAATTTAGGTTGAGTGGTCATGATTGTTTTGCCGTCGCCCGACTGAGGCAATTCGTCAATTATTCTCTGCTTGCGATGATTGTCCTCAATCTCAGGTAATACCAGCGTCTGCATAAATTTGCTGATAAAAGACGACTTTCCTACTCGCACGGGACCTACTACTCCGATATATATATCGCCGTCGGTGCGTGTGGCAATATCTTGATAAAGGTCGAATTTATCCATATTTCCCTCCAAATATCTTGTTCCCTAAATTGTATGACAA
>JBJETR010000007.1:13557-14874 GCA_051883415.1 Christensenellales bacterium
CCTTCGAAGAAGTTTTCGGCAGCACGACCGAGCTTGAGCTTGAGAAGTCCCGCTCTACACTCGTCTATTCCACTCATTGCGAGAGGCTTGATATCGTTTACGCCCATAGACGCAGCTATGGAGATGACGTCGTGCGCTATACCGCCACTCTTGGCAAATACTCTGCCGAAGAAGGAGCCGTCGTTGATTGCCGTCTCTTCAAGGTCTGATAGTTCGATATCTCTTGCATCCAAAAAGGCTTGCAATTCTTCAAACGAGATGACACAGTCCACTGCACCTTGAGTCTTGTAAAGTCTAAATTCTAACTTTTTGCTGGTGCAAGGTCCGATAAATATCGTCTTGGCGGTTGGCTCCATTCGTTTGATGAGTTGCGCCGTCTCCACCATTGGCGATACCGAGCTAGATACGTATTGCTTGAGCTCAGGGAAGTTCTTTTCGATAAACATGACGAAAGACGGACAACACGAAGTGGTCATAAGCCCCTTTTCTTTGAACTCGTGCGCCTCTTTGTGCAAGGTTATGTCTGCACCCAAAGCCGCCTCTACCACGTCGGCAAAGCCAAGCTTCTTGATACCCGTGATGACTTGACCGAGTTTGGCGTGCTTGAATTGGCTGGCTATGGCTGGAGCAACTATAGCGTAAACCTTGTACTCTGTGTTGTTCTTAGAATTGTTGAGAATGTCGATAGCGTTGAGAATGAGCGACTTGTCTACTATTGCGCCGAACGGACATTGATATACGCACGCTCCGCACGCGATGCACTTGGAATTGTCTATCTGCGCCTTGTTGTGCTCGTCCATGGATATCGCCTTGACCTTGCAGCTTTGTACGCAAGGACGGTGTTGGTCGATGATTGCGTTGTAAGGACACGCCTTGGCACATCTACCGCATCTTATACATTTGTCCATGTCGATGACGGGCTTGTTGTCTACGATAGTGATAGCGTCCTTAGGACAACTCTCCTTGCATTTGTGGACGATACAGCCACGACAAGCAGGGGTAATGTACATACCGCTGATTGGGCATTCGTCGCACGCTACGTCGATGACCTCTACTATATTGGGGTTGGACTTGTCACCGCCGAGAGCCATTTTGATACGCTCTTGCACGATTGCCCTCTCCTTGTATATGCAGCATCTCATAGTTGCCTTAGGTCCGGGGGATATTATCTTAGGAATGTCAATATAGATATTAGACATATCGCCCTTGTCGTATGCCTTAATCATCTCTTTGAGCACCTTGTATTTGAGGTACTGTACCTTGGTATCGAATTTGCTTACTACGTTGTTTGCCATTATTTTATTTCCTCTGTGATAA
>JBJETR010000007.1:14974-21690 GCA_051883415.1 Christensenellales bacterium
GGTATCGAATTTGCTTACTACGTTGTTTGCCATTATTTTATTTCCTCTGTGATAAGTGTCTTGTCGCTATCGAGCGCTTTGAGCGATATTACGTTGTCCTCTACAATAAGATAGCCGTGAGGTTGTCCTTCCTTAGGCAGTGAAGCCGAGCTTGGATTGGCAACCACTACCCCGTCCTTGGTGACGATAAAGCCTTGGTGAAAATGTCCGTAGACCATAACGTCGCCTTTGAAAGCAGGCATGGCATCGATATTGTGAATATGTCCGTGCGTGGCGAAGACCTTGATTCCGTCTATGTCCACCACCGCTTGATTGACGAAGGTAAAGTCGGATATCATCTGGTCAACTTCGCTGTCGCAGTTGCCCTTGACTACGATGAGCTTGCTTGCTAATGAATTGAGAATCTCGGCTACCTTCATCGGTGCATAGTCCTTAGGGAAAGGATTGCGTGGTCCGTGGTTGTATATATCACCGAGCAATAGCAAGATATCTGCCCTTTCTTGCTCAAATTTGGCTTTGATAAGGCTAGCGTAATACGCCGAGCCGTGTATGTCGGATGCTATAAAAAGTTTCATATTACAACTCCAAAAGCTTCTCTAGTACTGCTACCTTGATACAACATACCAATATCTTGACGGCTATCGCTAAGTCGCTGTCGGAGGTAAAGGTTGGCGCAATACGCAAGGTCTTGTCGTCGTCGTCCACGCCGTAAGGGAAAGGCGCACCCGCAGGAGTGATGGTCAAGCCTGCCTTTTTGCAAAGTTCACCCACTCTCGACGCACAGCCTGGATAGGTGTCGAGGGTGATGAAGTATCCGCCCTTTGGATTGGTCCAAGTACATACTCCGTTGTCCGCTCCGAAATTCTCTTCCAAAGCACCGATGACTGTATCGAATTTTGGTTTGATGACTTGCATTTGCTTCTTCATAATCTCGGCGATATTGTCCACGCTCTTGAGATATAAATAGTGCATATATTGCGATACTTTGTTGTAGCTGATAGTTTGATAAGTAAGGTGCGACAAGATATCCTTGACGTTGTTGGTGCTAGCAGCTATGCAAGCGACACCCGCTCCCGCAAAGGTAATCTTGGAGGTGGAGGTAAACTCGTACACCCTGTCCTCGTTGCCCGCCTCGATGCAAGCTTGCATTATATTCTTGAGTATGTCGGGCGTGTCGGTCAACTCGTGCACGCAATAGGCGTTGTCCCAAAAGATACGGAAATCGCTAGCCTTGGTCTTCATATTGGCAAGACGAGTCACAACCTCGTCACTGTAAGTAATACCCGTAGGGTTGCTGTACTTAGGCACGCACCAAATGCCTTTGATAGACTCGTCGTTCTCCACAAGCTTCTCTACCAAATCCATGTTAGGTCCTTGCTCCGTCATATTGACGCTAATCATCTCTATGCCAAAGTGTTGAAGTATGCCGAAATGTCTGTCGTAACCAGGTACCGGACATATAAACTTGATCTTAGAAGAATTCCAAGGTTTGCCACCGCAAACGCCGAATTGAAGATTGCGTTGGATAGTGTCGTACATAAGATTGAGGCTCGACGAACCGCCCACGATTACGTTGTCGGGTTTGACTCCCAAAATCTCGGCGAAAAGTCCTCTCATCTCGGGTATACCCTCGAGCATTCCGTAATTGCGGTAACTCTTAGGCATTGCTTTGAGTTGCTCTGCCATGTCTAGCATCGGCATGGCTATGTCAAGCTGCTCGTTGCAAGGCTTGCCTCTGGCTATGTCAACCTTGTTGCCCTCGGCAACTATGGCGTCATAGTTTCTTCTCTCCTGCGCAAGATAATTGGTAAGTTCTTCTCTGGTCAATGACAAATAATTCATACTCTCTCCTTTTTGCATCAATTTTAGCATATCGTTAACTAATTAACAACTAAAATCATATATCTTTTTCGCTCTTATTGCGTACTATTATTCTTATAGGCGTGCCCTTGAATGTGAAGGCTTTGCGAAGGGAATTTTCGAGATAACGTTGGTAGCTAAAGTGCAATAGCTTAGTATCGTTGACGAAGAATACGAAGGTAGGCGGATTGGTCGAAGCTTGAGTCACGTAGTAGACCTTGAGTCTCTTGCCGTTGTCGGACGGCGGTTCGACCGCAATCGTTGCGTCTTGCACCACGTCGTTGAGTACGCCCGTCGCTATACGCTTGCTAGCCTCTTCGTACACCTCCAAAGCCTTGGAAAGCAACTTCTCTATCCTTTGTCCCGTCTTGGCGGATACGTATTCTGCCACGAAATAGTCCATAAACTTGAGCTCGGTCAAAATCTTTTTGTTGAAGGTATTGACGGTGTAGGTATCCTTCTCGATTGTATCCCACTTGTTCATGACAATGACGGACGGCTTGCCTTGCTCGTGCGCATAACCGCAAATCTTGACGTCTTGTTCGCTGAGTCCTTCTTGTGCGTCAATCACTACGAGCACCACGTCTGCCCTACGAATTGCCGCCAAAGAACGCATAACGCTATACTGCTCTACGCCCTCTTCGACGCTCGACTTCTTGCGTATGCCCGCCGTATCTATTATATTAAACTTTTTGCCCTGCCACTCAAAATCCGTGTCGATAGCGTCACGGGTAGTGCCCGCTACGTTGCTGACGATAACTCTGTCGTAGCCCAAAATGCGATTGGTGATAGAGGATTTGCCCGCATTAGGTTTGCCCACGATAGCCACGTTGAGCTTGCCCTCATCTTGCTGAGTGTCGTACTTAGGAAGATGCTCCACCACTTCGTCGAGCAGGTCGCCTATACCCTTGGACTGCTCCGCCGATATCGCAACCACGCTGCCAAGTCCCAATTCGTAAAAATCAAAGGAATTCTCCGTCTCGTTGTTGTCAAGCTTGTTGACGGCTACGATGATAGGCTTGTTGCAGCCACGCAAAAATTCCGCCACTTCGTAGTCGTTGGCGGTAAGTCCGCTCTTGCCGTCGGCAACGTAGACTATCACGTCTGCTATGTCGACTGCCATTTGGGCTTGGGCACGAATATGTTGCCACATCCTGTCTTGGCTCTTAATCTCCAAGCCACCCGTGTCTACCAAAGTAAAGTTGTATCCGCACCACTCTGCGTCACAATACAACCTGTCTCGGGTTACGCCCTCCATATCTTCTACTATACTAACTTTTTTGCCGACTATTCGGTTGAACAACGTGGACTTGCCCACGTTAGGTCTGCCGACTATAGCCACGAGCGGTTTACTCATTTGCCACCTCGCTGATTATTCTGATAACGTCACCGCCACTAGCGCTAACGTAAATTTTGCTATCCAACTTATTAGATAACTCCTCGACGCTCATTCCGTCCAAAAAAGTGGTGGTGAACTCTCTGAGCATGTTGGCGGGTATTACTACTCTACCACACGGCTCTTGTAATTGCGCGATTATATCCTTTGCCGTGACAAGCCCTGCAACGGTGATACTATCGCCAAAATGGTCGTTGCGTATGGCGTGAACCTTGTATTGCAATCCCGAAAACTTGTTCTTGGCTCTCTCCAGCAAACTTGTGAGAATATCGCAAAAAGACTTGCCCGTAACAAAATCGAGAGTGACAGGCTTGTCGCTAAGTTGTACCGCCTCGAGTGCGACCTCAAACTCTCTCTCGAATTGCGCTACCAAACCGACGCCGTTCTCGATTTGACCAAAGTCGCCGTAGCTCTCGTAGTCGGGAAGAGGTAATCGGGCTTTGAGATAAAATTCGTCCGAGCAGTAGCAAAAGCTTCCGCCTACGTGCTTGTCAAACCCCTCGACCTGACTTATCACCTTGCGTGCACAATCCTCGTCGATTGGTTGTAGTTCGAACAATCCCTCTCTATGTCCGCTCAAGCCCACGGGTATCACTGCCACCGATAGCAAGTTAGGTCTTAGGTCGTATAGACGGCACAAAGTTTCTTGCAATATTTCGCCATCGTTGACGCCCTTACAAAGTACGATTTGGGCGTGCATTTGAATGCCGTGCTCCTTGAGATATTGCATCTTGTCAAAGAGTTCTGCACCGTGAGGATTGGCAACCATCAGCCTTTTGGTCGCCTTGTCATAGCAATGCACCGAGATATACAACGGGCTGAGCTTGAGTCTTGCGATACGCTCCAATTCTTGCTCGCCCACGTTGGTGAGAGTGACGTAGTTGCCACTGACAAAGGATAGACGATAGTCGTCGTCCTTGACGTAGAGGGTATCTCTCATACCCTTAGGAAGTTGGTCAACGAAACAAAAGATGCACTTATTGCGACAAGGCATGACGTTGAGCTCTACACTTTCATCAAGTGTAAGACCTAGCTTCTCGTCAACGTCCTTCTCTATCTCAACGTCGACGATATCGCCTTGCTTGCTCTTGATATTCATCACAAACTCTTCTTGGTCGTCGTAGTAGAGGTAGTCGAGAATATCAACGAGAGGATAGCCGTCGAAGCCCAAAAGCTCGTCGCCTACCTCGAGTCCTATCTCTTTGCCTATTGAGTTGTCTTCAATTGCCGTGATTTTTGCCATACTTCACCTATGGGTGATTATATAATAATATTATTACAAAGTAAAGCAAATTTCGCCTAAGCATAGTTGTCAGAGCATGAAAAATATGTCAAAATTGCGATATATGCGTAAATTTATCCCACTAAAACCACATAAAATCCAACTCGCGATTGACTCAAAATCAAAATGCCGTGTCTACAACACAAAATTGCGGTAATAGTTGTCGGCAAAAGCACATTGTACACGCTTAAACAAACGATAATACACAAAAAAGTCGATACGTATCGACTTTTTTGATAATTTTGGTATTGTTGAGAGGTGACGTATTTATGCTCTCTTGATGGTCTTGATGACGATTGGCTCGTAAGGTACGTCATCGTAGTAGCCTACCGATACCGTGTGTACTTGAGATATTTCTACGGCAACGTTGATGCTATCCTCATCGCTCAATCGACCGAAAGCAGCGTACTCTCCGTCTAGAAAAGGGGTATCCGCTACGCAAATAAAGAATTGAGAGCTGGCGGAATTAGGCATATTGGTCCTAGCCATAGACAAAACTCCCTTGGTATGTTTTAGAGGATTGTCAAAGCCGTTGGACTTGAATTCTCCTTTGATAGCCGAGGCGCTCTTGGGATTGAAAGCAACGTCCATTCCTCCCCCTTGAATCATAAAGTCCTCAATTACTCTATGAAAAATCAGTCCCGCAAAAAAGTCCTTGTCGATAAGCTTGAGAAAATTCTCAACGGTGACGGGTGCTACGTCCTCGTAAAGCTCGGCGTTCATAACTCTGCCGTCACTAAGTACTATTTGAATCTTTTGCATATACTCCTCCTAATATTGAAAATCTACGCTGTGCGACTTGACAACCACACTCTTGACGTACTGCATAACGGGTACGTGAACGGGGTGCTCTTTGTATACTTGCATATCGGCAAGGCTGTCGAAAGTGCAAATCAAAACCACGTCAAAGCTTCTCTCAGAACCTAGACAATCTTTGCCCGCTTCTATAGATTTGAGCACCTCGATTTTGCCTTGCATTGACATAAAACGAGCTACGAGTGCGTCCTTTGACTCTTCGCTTGAGTCTTGAAGTTGGTACATTACTACGTGTTTAATCATTGTTATCTTCCTCCGTATTATCGTCCTCGGTAGGTTTTTGCATTGCTTGTCTATGTTCGTACGCCCTGTCGGTCAAGGTCGCACAAATCATAGCCGTCGCATCCTCCCCTCTGCCTTCTAGCCGAGCTATCGCTTGGTCGTACTCGCCCTTGTCGTTGAGCAAAGACAGCACGGACGACAAAAGTTGATGCTTGCCTGCCCCGCAGTACGCCAACGACTGACTAGTGAGATAGGAATAGTTGCCCTTCTCGATATTATTCATAGGCTTGATAAGCACCATTGGCAGACGGTTGACTATAGCTTCGAAGGTCACCCCTGCCGTTGGCGAAGTCACTAAAACGCTAGCTATAGAATACAACTCTTGCATATCTTGCACGTTGTCGACTAGCGATACGTTGCAATCAATACCCTTGTTGCTACAATAGGTCTTGATATAATTTTTTAGACTCTTGCTACCCGACGTAACGACTATGATATTGACTGTGCGATAGTACTCGCCAAGTACGCTAAACGCATCTTTGAGATAGTCGCAACCGTATCTACCGCCCACCATCAAAATTACGGGAAGAGATTGGTCTACGCCGTACTTTTGGCACGTAGCCTCCCTATCGTAAGTCGCTTGGCTATGCTTTGCCGAAGTGCCTGCAACTAGTATCTTCCGACTCTCTACGCCACTCGATAATAGGGCTTGTGCCACTTGTTGGTTTTGAACAAAATATCCGTCGCTGAGAGTATTGATAAAGTCGTAATCAAGACAATAATCGGTGGTCATCGCATAGATTGGCATATTTTTGTCAAGCTTTTTGCGAGCTTTGAGTGCCTTGTCGTGCGACTTGGGCGATAAACACAAAATAACGTCGGGATCAAACCTTTTGAGTACGTTGTCAATTTTGCGATATTTGACTTTGACCTCTCCCTCATTGTCAACTTGCTTGGGTTGAGTAGACTCTGCCACAACGTCTGCATCCTTCTTGGTTCCTAGCCTTATCGGACCGACAAACCTATTGATAATCGGCAACAATCTTGCACTAGCTTTGTAAAGTCCACGCTGAATTTTTGCCGAGAAAAGATAGGAAAACCTGTCTTGGTCTACCGCCACGACCTCGTAGTCGCGATAAT
>JBJETR010000008.1:0-5001 GCA_051883415.1 Christensenellales bacterium
CCCATACCGATAAGTCCCATCATCTCAACGTGAGCAGGAACGGAAGAAGAACCTGCGAATTGAGCATCGGAGTGCATACGTCCCATGGTGTCGGTCATACCGTAAGAAGCAGGACCTGCTGCCATGTTGTCAGGGTGAAGGGTACGTCCCGTACCACCACCCGAAGCAACGGAGAAGTATTTTTTACCGTTCTCAACGCACCACTTTTTGTAGGTACCTGCAACAGGGTGTTGGAAACGGGTAGGGTTGGTAGAGTTACCCGTGATAGATACGTCAACCTTTTCGTGTTTCATGATAGCTACGCCTTCTACTACGTCGTCGGCGCCGTAAGCTCTAACTTTGCTTCTCTCGCCGTCGCTGTAAGAAGTGGTGTTGACGATTTTGAGTTCTCCGGTGTAGTAGTCGAGTTTGGTTTGAACGTAGGTAAATCCGTTGATACGGCTGATGATTTGAGCTGCGTCTTTGCCAAGTCCGTTGAGGATAACTTGGAGAGGCTCTTTTCTTACCTTGTTAGCCGTTCTTGCGATACCGATAGCGCCTTCAGCTGCTGCGAAGGACTCGTGACCTGCCAAGAAAGCGAAGCACTTGGTCTCTTCTCTAAGGAGCATAGCTGCGAGATTGCCGTGTCCGAGACCTACGGCTCTTTGGTCTGCAACGGAACCAGGTATACAGAAAGATTGCAAGCCGATACCGATAGCTTCAGCGGCATCAGCTGCCTTTACACAATTTTTCTTGATAGCGATAGCGCAACCGACGGTGTAAGCCCAAACTGCGTTCTCGAATGCGATTGGTTGGATACCTTTGACGATAGCTTCGCAATCAACGCCCTTAGAAAGGCAAATTTCTCTAGCTTCTTCGAGGCTAGCAATGCCGTATTCTGCCAAGCATTTGTTGATTTTATCAATTCTTCTAGAATAACTTTCGAAAGTAACTGCCATTGTCGTATCCTCCTTATTCTCTACGAGGGTTAATCTTCTTAACCGCTTCGTTGAATCTGCCGTAGTTGTTGGTAAACTTAGCGAGTGCGTCGTTAGCGCTCATACCGCCTACGGTGATGGCTTCCATCATCTTGCCGATATTGACGAATTCGTAACCGATAACGGTGTCGTCTTTGTCAAGACCGATGCGGGTAACGTAACCTTCTGCCATTTCGAGGTATCTCACGCCCTTAGCGTTGGTGGAGTACATAGTACCTACTTGCGAACGCAAGCCCTTGCCGAGGTCTTCTAGACCTGCACCGATTGGCAAACCGCCTTCGGAGAAAGCAGATTGGGTACGACCGTACACGATTTGCAAGAAGAGTTCTCTCATTGCGGTGTTGATAGCGTCGCATACGAGGTCGGTGTTGAGAGCTTCCAATATGGTCTTGCCGGTAAGAATTTCGGCAGCCATAGCGGCGGAGTGTGTCATACCCGAGCAACCGATGGTCTCAACCAAGGCTTCTTCGATAACGCCGTCTTTGACGTTGAGAGTGAGCTTACAAGCTCCTTGTTGCGGAGCGCACCAGCCGATACCGTGAGTCAAACCGCTGATATCTTTGATTTCTTTGGATTGAACCCATTTGCCTTCTTCCGGAATTGGAGCAGGACCGTGGTTGGCACCCTTGGCAACATTGCACATATTCAGGACTTCATGTGAATATTCCATTAGGAATTCCTCCTTAAAAAAATTTCTTATTGCTATGACGAGTATAACATATTGCCAAGATTTTATCAAAGGTTTTTCGTACGCTTTCAAAAATATTTTTATTTTTGTAAATTCAAAAGTCGTAAAAATACGAGTAAAAAATACTATCACCGACAAAATGTGTAGATATAGAGCGACTATATGTGACATAAATCTCAAAAAACTCAAATTTTTGTTAGCAAACGGCGACAAAACATTTACTTTGATTGATATTAGTGATATAATCTTAGTCAAACGACGACAAGAGGTGTAATATGGAAATCAAAACTAATATCATGGATACGCTCAGAGCGAGAGGCTTTATCAAGCAGACCGTCTACGAGGACGATTTGTACGAGTTGCTCGGCAAGGAGAGCGTGCCTTTCTATATCGGTTTTGATCCTACGGCGGACAGCTTGCACGTGGGACACTTTCTTGCGCTTATGGCTATGAGCCACATGCAAAAAGCAGGTCACAAGCCGATAGTTTTGATTGGAGGCGGTACTGCAAAAATCGGCGATCCTTCGGGTAGAACTGATATGAGACAGATGATGACCGACGAGGTTATCAAGCACAACTGTGAGTGCTTCAAGGTGCAGATGTCCAAGTTCTTCTCCTTTGAGGGCGACAATGCCGCAGTTATGCTCAACAACGCAGATTGGCTAGACGGACTCAATTATATAGGATTCCTTAGAGAGATTGGCGCCAACTTCTCCGTCAACAAGATGTTGACTGCCGAATGCTTCAAGACTCGTATGGAGAAGGGCTTGTCCTTCTTAGAGTTCAACTATATGCTCATGCAAGCTTACGACTTTTTGCATCTTTTCCGCAACTATGGTTGCGTACTCGAGTGTGGTGGCGACGACCAATGGTCCAATATGCTTGCGGGTGCCGACCTTATAAGGAGAAAAGAGGGCAAACCTGCCTTTGCGATGACCTTCCAATTGCTCACGACCTCTGAGGGCAAGAAGATGGGCAAGACTCAGAAGGGTGCCGTATGGCTCGATGCAAGCAAGACTTCGCCTTACGACTTCTATCAATATTGGCGCAACGTTGACGACGGTGACGTAGAGAAGTGTATGAAACTACTCACCTTTATGCCGCTGGACGAGATAGAGGAGTTGTGTAGTCACAAGGACGAGCGTATCAACGCTGCCAAAGCACGTCTTGCTTACGAAGTGACGGCAATCGTTCACGGAGAGCAGGAGGCTAGCAAAGCACAGGCTCAAGCTCAAGCTGCTTTTTCCGGCGACGACGCTAATATGCCTTCCATGACTTTGTCGCAAGGTGTGACTAATATCGTCGACGTATTGGCAACGCTCGGACTTTGCAAGTCTAAGAGCGAAGCAAGACAACTCATCGCCGGCGGAGGAATTAAAGTCAATGAGGACAAGATATCCGATATTGCTTACTGCTTGACCGCCGAGCAACTTGCAGACGGCTTCGTCTTGCACAAAGGCAAAAAAGTTCACATCAAGGTAAGCGTGCAATGAGCGTAGGCGGGTACGTGAGCGTCAAAGAGAGATTTTGCGACGAGCAAATTATCAACAAATCTCGCTTTATTACCACGCTCGAGCCTATCACTAACTACGACGACGCTATGGCGAAAATCAAAGAGATATCGTCAAAGTATAGCGACGCAACGCACAACTGCTACGCTTTTATATCCAACGATATAGCGACGGAGCAACGCTTTAGCGACGACGGAGAACCGCAAGGTACGGCGGGTATGCCTATGCTGGAGGTACTCAAAAAGCGTAATTGCTTGATGACGCTAGCCGTAGTCACTAGGTACTTTGGCGGAGTCAAACTCGGTGCCAACGGATTGGTGGGAGCGTATTCTTCAAGCGTAGTCAAGGCGCTTGACAAGGCAGACTTGGTGCTCAACAAGAGAGCTTACGAACTCAAGGTGGGGTGCGAATACGGCGTATTCAAAAAGCTGTCGAGTCTATTGCAGAAGTTTTGTTGTCTTATCGTCGATATAGAGTACTGCGACGGCGTGAGGGTGACCTTTGCGGTGGACGAGAAGAATAGCGAGAGATTGCAAGCCGAGATAATCGACCTCACGCAAGGTAAGGCAACAATCACCGTTGAAAACAACGGATATTATCAATTTGAAATCTAAATAAGAGGTGTATATATGAAAATCATAAAAAGTACAAACCTTAAAGCAAAACCCGATTTTACAAAACTTGGCTTCGGCAAGTATTTTACCGACCATATGTTGGTGATGGACTACGAGGACGGCGCATGGAAAGAACCTGAAATCGTACCTTACGCACCTTTTGAAATGGCTCCTGCAAGCAACGTGCTTCACTATGCGCAAGGCATATTCGAGGGCGCTAAGGCTTACAAAAACAAAGAGGGCAAAATCACCGTCTTCCGTATCGACGACAACTTCAAGCGTATGAACAGAAGCGCAGAACGTATGTGTATGCCTACCTTTGACAGCGAAAAGGTCAAGAAGGCGTTGTTCGAGCTCATCAAGCTGGAAGCAGATTGGATTCCTACCGAACCGGGAACGGCTCTCTACATAAGACCTACTATGATAGCCAACGAAGAAGTGTTGGGCGTGCATGCAAGCCACAAATATAGATTCTTTATCATATTGTCACCTGTAGGTTCCTACTATGCCAACGGTATGAAACCTACCAAAATTTTGGTAGAAGAGCATTACGTCAGAGCACCTCTCGGCGGAACGGGCGAGGCAAAGTGTATGGGCAACTATGCTGCTTCCCTCTATGCGGGTGAAAAGGCTAACAAGCTCGGCTACGACCAAGCTTTATGGCTTGACTCCAACGAGCACAAATACGTAGAAGAAGTTGGTAGTATGAATATGTTCTTCGTCATAGGCGACGAGGTCGTTACCCCTGCGCTCGTAGGTAGCATTCTCCCTGGTATCACCCGCAATTCGTGTATCCAAGTGCTCAAGAAGTACGGCTACAAGATTAGCGAAAGAAGAATATCTATGGACGAAATCGTCGAGGCATACAACAACGGACAACTCAAAGAGAGCTTTGGCTCGGGTACCGCAGCGGTTATATCGCCTGTCGGCGTAATAGGTTACAAGGGCGTAGATATGGTCATCAACAACGCCGAAATGGGACCTATAACCGCATTCTTGTACGACAAAATCACGGGTATTCAAAACGAGAGATACGAGGACGAGTTTGGTTGGATAACGGAAATCAAATAATCAAAATGCAATCTAAACAATAAAAAAGTAACGGACGAGAAGTCCGTTATTTTTTGCTTCAAAATTGATTTTGTGCGATACGTATCGAGTTTTTAGTACTTATTCCAACCACTCGGTATGTAGATATTGCTAAATACGGT
>JBJETR010000009.1:0-21151 GCA_051883415.1 Christensenellales bacterium
ATAATATCTCCTAAGCAAATATCCACAGAAAGTGGATATTTGCTTTTGATTATCATGCTATGTTTATGGCAAGACGGTTATATCCAATGTTTGTATTATAATTAGTAGATATTTTAAGCAAATCTCGTAATAGGACTATAAATTAGGAAGGAGATAAATTTAGCATTTTCCAAAAAAATAAGCCTCAGCTGAACCTTTTTAGGGTTCAACTGAGTCCCTTTTGGCGCAGAGTTAGGGATTTGAACCCTAGGTATGCTTTCACATACACACGATTTCCAATCGTGCGCCTTCGACCACTCAGCCAACTCTGCAAGTCACCAAGTTACAAAGAGATATTATCATATAATCGGCATTTTATCAAGCATTTTACGCTCTTTTGAAAAAATCTCTCCCCATAGCGTAGGGAGAGGGGATTCTTTTGGGCAAAAACTCGATACGTATCGACTTTTTAGAAGCAGAGCTTGCGTATTGCTTGCTTGTAGATGTCGTACGTTTTTCTTAGAGTCGGCACGTCTACGCACTCGTTTTTTTGGTGGATAGTGGATATTTGGTCGGGGAAAATGGGACCGAAAGCCACACCGCAAGGTAGCGCTCTTGCATACGTTCCTCCGCCGATAGCGATAGGCTCGGCGTTTTGCCCCGTCTGCTCGTTGTACACCGATAGAAGGCTTTGCACCAACTCGCTGTCCTTCTCCACGTACAGCGGATTGTGGAAATGCGTGAGCTCGGCTTTGGCACCTAAGGCTTTGCTTATCAATTCGCCCACGTATTGTATAGGATAGGTCACGGGTATGCGAGTGTCGATAGTGAAGGTTATCCAGGTTTTGCCGTCTACGTTTTCGCTGCCTATACAACCCATGTTAAAGGTAAGCTTTCCGCTCTTGTCGTCACTGAGTTTTGCCCCCACGCCGCTGCCGTCGTTGTGGCTTAGTAGAGCGTTGAGTTTCGCCCACTGAGGGCTGACGGAATTCAGTGTACCGAGAATATGCCATAGCGCATTGTCGCCTTGCCAAGGTGTAGAAGCGTGGGCAGGTTTACCAATGGCGCTAACTATGGTATTGCCGTCCTCGTAGGTAACGGTAGTTTTGTCGTCGGCACTCACGGATATTTTGCCTTGCAACACGCATTTGCAATCCGCCATAACTATATTACCGCGGCTACCGCCTTTGATACTCATCAAGCCGTCGGGAGCGGGAATTTTGACTTGCCAATGTGCAAGTCCCTTTTCGCAGTTGATGACGGGGAAGTCGCCGTCGGGGGAAAAGCCTTGGCTTGGCATCACATCCTTTTGCATATATCTTTCGATACATTTCCAACCGCTTTCCTCGTTGCCGCCCCACACGAACCTAATTTTTTTGCGGGGCTTCAGACCTTGTTGCAACAGCTCGTAGGTCGCCCAAAGGCAACACAGCATAGGTCCCTTGTCGTCCAACACGCCTCTACCGTATATCACGTCGCCCACACGTTCACCGAGAGGGGAATAATCCCAATCGTTGTCCCAAGGCACGACGTCCACGTGTCCAAGAATGCCGAAGCTATCTCCCTTGCCCGCGTCGGCGGTGAGATAATAGCCCTCCTCGTTGTGGGTGCAAAAGCCCATTTTTTTGGACAAATCGTCGATATATTGCAGGCATTCGCCCACGCCCTTGCCAAAGGGACTTAGTGGATGGGGCTTGCCTTGCGTAGAGTCTATGGCAAGCAAATCCATAAGGCTATCTATCATTTTATCAAAAAATTCGCTCATACTCGCTCCTTGTCTTGACTTAAACTTATAATTGTTGCATAATTATTATACACACAAAACGAGAATTTGTGCAAGGTTAATTCAATCAATATCAGCACGCAATAGAGGAATAGAAATGCAAAAAGTTAGAACCAGATTTGCTCCAAGCCCAACGGGATTTATGCACATAGGCAACTTGCGCACTTGCTTGTACGCCTATTTATTTGCTCGCAAGAATAACGGCACCTTCGTATTAAGGATAGAAGACACTGATAGAGAACGCTACGTCGACGGTGCGGTAGACGTCATTTACAACACTCTCCGCAAGGCGGGCATCGAGCATGACGAAGGTCCCGACAAGGACGGCGGATACGGACCGTATATCCAATCCGAGCGCAAGGGCATGTATCTCGAGTATGCCAAACTTCTTGTCGAGAGGGGCGGGGCATATTACTGTTTTTGCACCAAGGAGAGGCTTGACAGCTTAGCCGACAAGGACGGTGTCAAGAAGTACGACAAGCACTGTTTGAGCCTGTCCAAAGAAGAGGTGCAAGCAAGGCTTGATGCGGGCGAGCCTTACGTCATCAGACAAAATATCCCTACCGAGGGCGTCAGCGAATACGATGATATGGTTTTCGGACACATCAGCGTGCCCAACGAGGATATGGAAGACAATATTCTCATCAAGTCGGACGGCATGCCGACCTACAACTTTGCCAACGTCGTCGACGACCACCTCATGGCAATCAACTACGTCATTCGCGGAGTAGAGTACCTCTCGTCCACGCCTAAGTACAACCTCTTGTACGACGGTTTCGGTTGGGAAAGACCTCACTATATGCACCTTTCGCCTATCATGAAGGACGCCCAACGCAAACTCAGCAAGCGTTACGGCGACGCCAACTTCGAAGACTTTATCGCCAAGGGCTACTTGCCCGAAGCAATCGTCAACTATATTGCGCTACTTGGCTGGAGTCCAAAGGGCAACCAAGAGAAGCTATCCATGCAAGACCTCATCGAGCAGTTTGACGTAGAGGGCATATCCAAGTCGCCAAGCATTTTCGACGAGCAAAAGATGCGTTGGCTCAACGGCGAATATATCAAAGCGCTCAGTGTAGACGAGTTTGTCGAGGTGGCAATGCCATACTTCGAGCAGTCGGAGGTTGCAGGCGAATACGACTATGCCAAGCTTGCCAAACTTCTCATTCCGAGGACGGAAATTCTCAGCGAAATCCCTGACAAAATCAACTTCTTGGCACACTTCGGCGAGTACGACGTCAATATGTTCGAGCATAAGAAGATGAAAGTCACCTTGCCTATCGCTTACGCTTCTCTTGTAGAGTGCAAGAAAGTGTTGCTAGAGGTGAGTGAAGAGGAGTGGTGCGACGAAAAGCTCAAAGAATACGTAGGCACGGTTGCCACCACTCTCGCATGTAAGAGTGGACAAGTATTCTTGCCGCTGCGTCTAGCTATCACCGCCGCAGCAACCACCCCGGGTGGAGCAACGGAAATGGCAGAACTGCTCGGCAAAGAAGAAACGCTAAGACGCCTAGACTTCTCCATAAACCTTTTGTCCAAGAGTCTATAATCAACAACTTAGTAGGAATAACGATATAAGTTATATATATTACCTACAACGTGCCAACAATAAAAACTAAGCTAAATTATGCAAAAAAGTCGATACGTATCGACTTTTTTTGTTGAAAAAAGACCGCACTTTCGTACGGTCTTGATTTGTTTGTCCTATTGCTTAGTCGGCTACGTATGGGAGCAAAGCCATAACTCTAGCTCTCTTGATAGCTTCTGCAAGGATTCTTTGGTGCTTTGCACAAACACCGCTCATTCTTCTTGGAAGGATTTTGCCCGACTCGCTGATATACTTGCGGAGCTTAGCAACGTCCTTATAATCGATTTCTTCTACTTTATCAACGCAGAAGGTGCAAACTTTTTTGCGTGGTACTCTCTTAGGAGCACGCTTAACTACCTTTTCTTCGCTCATTTTTAATTCTCCTTATTAGAATGGAAGTTCGTCGTCAACAACGGTGAGGTCGGAGATATCGTTGCCGCTCTTTTTAGGAGCAGGTTTTTCTTCACCTTCGCCACGGTTTGCTGATGGCATAAACTCTACTTCGTCGGCGGTAACTTCTACCGACGTTCTCTTGGTGCCGTCGTTGGCTTCGTAGTTACGAATTTGGATAGAACCGGAGACGGCAACTTTTCTGCCCTTGGACAGATTGTTGTAACAGGTATCGGCAAGACCTCTCCAAGTGATAATATTGAAGTAATCAACGTTTTCAGTGTTCTCTTTAGAGAAACGGCGATTTACCGCAATGGAAAATCTACAATAATTTATTCCGTTAGGTGTAGTACCGTTCTCAGGATCTCTGGTAAGGTTGCCTGTCAAAAAAATCTTATTCATACAATACTCCTTATTTGCGAATAATCATGCATCTAACGCAGTTCTCGGAAATCTTGACGAAATTCTCAAGTTCTGCAGGCACGGTTGCTTGCGCGCTGAATGTCCACAATACGTAATAACCTTCCGTAGTGTAGTCGATAGGGTAAGCATATTTTTTAGTTCCCCACTTATCGGTGCTTTCAACAGCGCCGTTAGCGTTGATAATGCTTTCTACCTTGTCGCATACAGCTTGCTTATCTTCATCAGAAATTGCATTTTTGATAATGAGTAAAAGCTCGTACTTGTTCATAGAAAACCTCCTTTTGGACTGATGTCCCCCACTCTTAGGCAGGGGCAAGGATTTTGAAATATTCAAAACGTAAATAGAATATACCAAAAAAAATAGGTTTTGTAAAGCAAAAAATATCGTTTTGTTGCCAAAGTTTATTTTGTAATAATATTTAGCCAAGTAATCAATGTCATTGCGGTGGAGCGAAGCGTAATCCCGCAATATCAAGTATTTTGTCATTGCAGTAATATCTATGTTATTCAGAGCGAGCAAAGCGAGCGACTCTCAATCCTAATGTCATTGCGAAGCGTTTGCAAAACGCTGTGGCAATCTCAAGCAGTTATGTCATTCCGTTGCTTGCATTTTGCGATAGCAAAGACGAAGTGTGGCAATCTCAAGTAGTTATGTCATTCCGCCCATTGAATTTTGCGTTATCAAAGACGAAGTGTTGCAATCTCAAGTATTTTGTCATTGCGAGGAACGGAGTGACGTGGCAATCTCAACCGCTTTATGTCATTCCGCCCATTGAATTTTGCGTTAGCAAAGCCGTAAGGCGAGGGAATCTCATCCTCTTATAAGGCCCCTTTGTGCAAAGGGAGCTCCCGACGATAGTCGGGTGGGGGATTGCATTTTATCTTATCCTTTGAGCTGCGACTAAATCTGCCTTACCAAACTATCTCCTCTCACGCCATAGGTGCGAGTTAGGCACGAAGACTGCGGATTTGGCGTGGGGAGCGTACTAGTCGTACGTGACCTACGCCAAAACGTAAAGTCGACAAAGCATAACGACGCAGATATGGCGTGAGAACTACTCAAGAAAAATTCTTTACGTTTAGCTCTTTACAAAATCCATTATATATAGTATCATAAATATAATACAATAAATTAAGAGGTGAAATTATGGCTATTGGAACAGTAAAGTTACCAAAATGGGCGCTTGCGCTCATCATCGTAGTAGTAATTCTCGGTGTTCTTGCCGGTACGGCAGGCATTGTCATTGTCGTAATGAGCAAAAATGCAGCTCCTGCACCTGAACCTGCGGGCACGACCGATGCAATTATGAACGTCAACGGCTATCAACAAAAGGTAGCGGACGCATCTACTCTGGCAGTAGTAAACGGAGGTAAAATCGTAAGCATATCCGAGATGCTAACTGACGAGGGGCTTGATATCAACAAAGCAGAAGACAAAGCGAAAATCGCAGAATACATATACAATATGGCGGTTCGCAACTATGCATCGGTCAACGGTTCCGCTTATGCGGTTCTCACCGATGCATCGGTAGAAGCACAACAAGTTACCGCAACCTTGCCTGTGTTGGGAGAGCTTTCTATGGACTACTTCGACGTAGGTATACGTAGCACGTATTCCTATATGAGTGGACCAAAGGGCTATTTTAGCCAGACCATATCGGGCGTTACCAAGCTCAACCTTCAAGGTATGGAGGCAGTGGGCGACGTGCTCAAGGGCTTGTTCGGATACAACATCCAATCTTGCGGCAACGACGATTTTGATGCATTCAGAAAGGCAAGCAACGGTGGTGCGACCTTCCTTAGCGAAGAGAAGGGAGGATACAAGTATATCTTGGGTGCAACCAAGTCTAGTAGTACCAAGTTCCCAACCAAGACGGGAGACAACTTCACCATAACTGCCAAAGAGGCTAGTGTTGCAACCCCATCTCCATTGTTCACTACAGACAAATGGTGGGCTGCGCTTCCTGATATGCCTAATCTCGACGCCGAAGGCAATCCTATCAAGATAGAAACCACGGTATATGAACAACCATATACTTACTACACGGGTAGCTACGGTGCAGGATGGGCAAAATACAACTTCCAAAACGATTATCTCGATTTGGAGAACACCAAGGTAGAATACAGCGCTAAGGATGACATTTACACCTTGACGATTGCTGTCAAAGAGGACAAAATCGACGAAGCGTGCAAGTATGCTAAGGGCGACCTTATCAAGGATACCAAGGACTACTTGCTCTTGCAAAACCCTAAATATACAAAACTTGAAAACACCATTCAAGTATACGGCAACGGTCTTATCAAGTGTTGGGTAAGAGACGAGGTTATGGGTTCCACCGAGAAGGCAAAACTCGTAGTACTTCCGGGAGAAGCGGCAGGTGGCGGAAAGACCGGTAACGCTTCGGTAACGATATTCTCTTACGACGAGAGAGATTACAATGCAGAGAGACTTGCGGCACTCTATTGGCCTGAGCTTGGCAAAGCAACCTTGTTCAAGGGCGCAGTAGCTAACAAACAACTTGATTTGTCCGCATATCCTACGCTTGAGACCTATGCGCCTGACGTATGGGGCAAGCCTTATGCACCTAAGGCATAACAAAATAACAACACACACGGCAACCGCCCATCGGCGGTTGCCGAATAATATTGACAACGGAGAAATAAATGACCAATTTATCTATCGCCAAACAATTTTGTTTCAAAGGGGAGATTAGATGTATTGCACCTTTTGGCAACGGACATATCAACGACACTTTTTTGGTTGAAAGCGAGGATGACGGACAAACGTACAAATACGTTTTGCAAAGACTCAATACCAATATTTTCCCCAACTTTCAAGGTTTGATGGACAACATTGCCCTTGTCACCGAATTTTTGCGTAAGAGCATTATCGACGCAGGCGGCGATCCTGAGAGAGAGTGTATGACGCTAGTGCCAACGCAGACGGGAGACAACTTCCTTTACGTCGACGGACATTGTTGGCGAGCATACGTGTATATTGACAACACGGTAGCTTATCAAATCGTAGACAATGCATCGGTTTTTGCCGATTCGGGACGAGCATTCGGCAAGTTTATCGCAGGGCTTGACGATTTTGACGCAACCAAACTTGTAGAGGTTATCCCCAACTTCCACAACACCGTAGATAGATTTGACAAGTTCGAGCAAGCTATCAGAGACAATCTCTCCGGGAGAAAAAAGAATGTAGAAGAAGAGATACTCTTTGCTACGTCGCACAAGGCGATTACTTCCGTGATAGTCGATGCGCTTGCTAAGGGTGAGATTCCGCTCAGAGTTACGCACAACGACACCAAACTCAACAACGTGCTTATCGACGCAACCACGGGCAAGGCTATATGCGTAGTCGACCTGGATACCATTATGCCGGGCTCGCTATTGTATGATTTTGGCGACAGCGTAAGGTTTGGCTGTTCTACGGCTTTGGAAGACGAACCCGACCTCAGCAAGGTAGACTTTGACGTCAATCTTTACGATGCGTACTGCCAAGGTTTTCTTGACGGTATAGGCGACAAAATCACAGCCAAAGAGGTCAGCATGCTACATATCGGAGCAATCGTTATGACGTTAGAGTGTGGCATAAGATTTTTGACGGACTATCTCAACGGCGACACTTACTTCAAGACGTCTTATCCCGAGCACAATCTCGTGAGATGTCGTACGCAGTTCAAGCTTGTTCGTCAAATGGAGAAGTCAATCCCACAGATGGTTGCAATATCAAAAAAATATAGCACAAAATAAATAAAGGAGAACGAAAATGAGTGTATTAGTCACAGGTGGAGCAGGATATATCGGTAGCCATACCGTCATTGATTTGCTTGACAACGGCTACGACGTAGTAGTTGTGGACAACCTTTGCAACAGCAAGAAGACTGCACTTGACAGAGCGCAGGAGATTGCAGGCAAGAGCGTCAAGTTTTACCAAGCCGACGTATGCGATATAGTGGCGTTGAGAGATATTTTCAAGCAAGAGAATATCGATTCCGTCATACATTTTGCAGGTCTAAAGGCAGTAGGTGAGTCTTGCCAAAAACCGCTTTTGTATTATCAAAACAACCTTATATCCACGCTCAATCTTATACAAGTTATGAAAGAAAACAACTGTCGCAACCTGGTATTTTCCTCGTCGGCGACGGTTTACGGACAGCCTAAGAGCGTACCTATCAAAGAAGATTTTCCGCTGTCCACCACCAATCCTTACGGCGCAACCAAGCTTATGATTGAGAATATGCTTAGGGATATATACAAGGCAGATCCAACCTTCAACATAGCTTTGCTAAGATACTTCAATCCAATCGGAGCACACAAGAGTGGTAAGATTGGCGAAGATCCTAACGGAATTCCTAACAATCTCATGCCTTATATCACCCAAGTTTGCATAGGCAAGTTGCCTGCAGTCAACGTGTTCGGCAACGATTATCCAACGCACGACGGCACGGGTGTGAGGGATTATATCCACGTAGTTGACTTGGCGCACGGACACATACTAGCCCTCAAGAAACTAGCAACGGACTGCGGTCTTGTTACCTACAACCTGGGTACGGGCGTTGGTTACAGCGTACTCGATATGATTCACGCAATGGAGAAGGCAGTCGGCAAGAGCATTCCTTACGTTATTGCACCTCGCAGAGCGGGCGATATAGCGGAGTGCTATGCAGACGCAAGCAAGGCAAAAGAAGAAATTGGGTTTGAATGTCGTTACGGCATCGACGATATGTGTGCCGATTCTTGGAGATGGCAGAGCAGCAACCCTAACGGATACGAAGACTGATGAAAAAGTTAAACAAAGATTCTTATACAATGCGGACTATGAGAGAATGGCTTTTGTTCATTCTCGACCTTGTGATAGTAGCTGTATGCTTTCTTGGCTCGGCAGTGCTGTCGCAACTCTATATACTCAATCATCCGGCAATAGAAGAAACGATAATCAGAGATATCTTTATTGCTTTGCCGGTGGTTGTAGCTTGCTTTTTTGCAAGTTTTTGGCTATTTAGAGTGCCAAAAGTCGTGTGGAGATACGCTCGAGGCAGAGATTATTTGCGTATTATAGGTGCAACGCTCGTGGCGATAACGATATTTGCTATCATCGACCAAGTTGTTTTGCATCTTATTGCCAAACCGGGTGAAGGTATAGAAATTCCAATCACCCCGGGTGACGACACTCAAGTAATCAAAGAAAAAATCAAAGCCTATCCGGTATATATTCTTACGGGATTTACCTCTGTTTCGGCTTTGTTTATCACACGCTTCGTGTACGAATTTTTGTATTCCAAAGCAAAAGACAAGGTTCAGCCTAAGATTAGGAAGAGGACTCTTATCATAGGTGCGGGCTATACGGCACATACGATTTTGGAAGAGATAAGCCGTCAAGCCAGCATTTACGATCCGATATGCTTGCTCGACGACGATCCCGACAAGCTAGGAAGAATTATCAACGAGGTGCCCGTTGTAGGCACTACGGCGCAGATAGCCACCGTTGTTCAAAAATATAATATATCCAATATTATATTTGCAATACCGTCCATTGACGAAGAGGCGCGTAAGCGTATTCTTACCGAATGTAACGCCACCAATTGTCAAGTCAAGGTATTACCATATATGAGTGAGATGATTGACAACGTCAACCTCACCAAGCAGATGCGAGACATCAACATTGCCGACCTTTTGGGCAGACAACAAGTGTCTTTCGGCGACGTGGGCATTGCGGGATATATCTACGACAAGGTGGTTATGATAACGGGTGGCGGCGGTTCTATAGGTAGCGAGCTTTGCCGTCAAATTGCCAAGTACAAGCCTCGTCGTATAGTCATCATAGAGATTTACGAAAACTGTGCTTACGCTATTCAACAAGAATTATTGCGTACCTACGGCAAGGACTATCCCGTTTTTGTAGAGATAGTATCCATCACCGACTATGATATGATGGAAGTATTGTTTAAGCAATATCGTCCGCAAATCATATTCCACGCAGCGGCGCACAAGCACGTTCCTCTTATGGAGACTAACCCCGAGGAGGCAGTCAAAAACAACGTTTTCGGTACTAGAAACGTAGTCAGACTTGCCGACAAATACAAGGTCAAAAAGTTTATTATGGTCAGCACCGACAAGGCTGTCAACCCAACCAACGTCATGGGTGCAACCAAGCGTTGTTGTGAAGAAATCATACAAGCTATGTCCCAATCGGGCACAAAAACCGAGTTTGCCGCAGTAAGATTCGGCAACGTGCTCGGTAGCAACGGTTCGGTTATTCCGCTGTTCAAAGAGCAGATAGCCGCAGGCGGACCGGTTACCGTCACGCACAAAGATATCATACGTTTCTTTATGACCATACCCGAGGCGGTTAGTCTAGTCATGCAAGCGGGCGTATTTGCCAAGGGTGGCGAGATATTCGTGCTTGACATGGGCGAACAAGTCAAAATCGTTCATCTTGCCGAGAACCTCATTCGTATGATGGGCTACGAGCCTTATAAGGATATAGATATCGTCTTTACGGGGCTAAGACCGGGCGAAAAGTTGTACGAAGAGATGCTTATGAATTCCGAAGGACTTGCCAAGACCGACAACAACAAGATTTATATCGGCAAGCAAGTCGAGCTTGACGTCGAAGACTTCAACAGACAACTCGACAAAATGCAAGAGATTGTAGGCTCCAACGACAAGCAAGCCATCGTAGATCAGCTCAAAGTCCTTGTTCCTACCTTTACGCACGACAGTGCCAATATGGACAAGATGATGCAGACCATTCAATTTTTACGCAAAGAACAACAATCGCAATAATTATTGCAATGTGTCTGACAACTAGTTAATCTCAAGCCGATTGCTTGACCAATATCACAATCAAAAAAGGAGAAAACAATGCAACCGTTTATTTTTACCGATTCTACTGCAGACATTCCTTCTATTAGAAAGTACGAAGATTTTGACGTGCTTCAACTGTCTTATTCTTTGGATGATGACCAATACGACAATATTACCAAGTCACTTGCGCCCAAAGAGTTTTATGACCGTATGCGTCAAGGTGCCAAGTCGGCTACCTCTATGGTCAACCAAATATACGCTCTTGAGAAGATAGAAGAGGTTTTGAAGCAAGGTCGTGACGTCATTTATCTTGCCTTTTCCTCGGCGCTATCGGGCACCTACAACGTTGGTTGCCAAGTAGCCAAAGAGCTTCAAGCAAAATATCCCGACCGCAAAATTGCCGTCGTCGACACCCTCAACGCTTCTTTAGGCGAGGGCTTGTACGTTGACTACGTGGTAAACAAGAGAGACCAAGGTGCAAGCTTCGAAGAAGTCGTAGAGTATGCCAATAGCATAACCGACCACGTTTGCTCCTACTTCACCGTAGACGACCTCAAGCACCTTGCAAGAATGGGCAGAGTGTCCAAGACAGCAGCCTTTATCGGCGAACTTATCCAGATCAAACCCGTAATGTACGTCAACAAACTCGGTGAGCTTATCCCAATCGCCAAAGTAAGAACTCGCAAACAAGTGCTCAAAGCCCTAGTAGATAAGATGGAAGATAAGATGCTTCCTGCCGACGAGCAAAGAGTTATATATATCGGACACGGCGACAGCTACGAAGACGCCAAGTACGTAGCCGACCTCATCACCGAGCGTTTCGGCATCACCAACATAGTCATCGACTACATAGGTCCGGTCATCGCTTCCCACACCAATGCGGGAGTTATTGCTCTATTCTTCCTAGGTAAGGATAAAATAGAAGAAAAAGACGCTCGCGTCTCTTCTTGACGGCGGATATACGTCGCAATACTGTGTCAAAAGGCAACTTTTCTTGCTCACGTACGCATTAGTACGCTCGCTTCGATAAAGTTGCCTTTTTCCTTGTCTTGCTCGCATCTCCGCCGTCAAGGCTAAACCAATCTCTCCTCGCCTGACTTGTAATTTAGGCGTTGGAGCATTCTATATACCGACAAGAGGCAACTGATAGGGTTGCCTTTTTTCTTGTCTTGCTCGTATCTCCGCCATCAAGATTATTATACAACAAGCACGCTCCTGTCGCAAAAACTCCGCTCTTCGCGTCTTGCTCGCATCTCCGCCGTCAAAGGGTGTTATGTCATTGCGGTGGAGAGTAGACCAAGTAGTGTTGTCATTCAGAGCGAGCAAAGCGAGCGTAGGAATCTCTACCCTAATGTCATTGCGAAGCGTTTGCAAAACGCTGTGGCAATCTCAACCCTAATGGTATTACGCCCGATACATTTTGCGTTAGCAAAGCGGAACTTAGACCAAGTAGTGTTGTCATTCAGAGCGAGCAAAGCGAGCGTAGGAATCTCTACCCTTTATGTCATTCCGAGCCTTACTTGTAAGGCGTGGGAATCTCAACCTTATAAAAAGCCTCCTTTGTGCAAAGGGAGGTGGCTTGCCGAATGGCAAGACGGAGGGATTGTATCCAATAATATCCTTAGAGTACGACAAAATTTTACTCAAGCAAAACAAAGAGGCAACTTTATATGTTGCCTCTTTGTATTTTTCTTGACCTGTATTGATTTTTATAGTAGAGAATTAATAAATTGTTGTGCCGACCTTCCCGATTTTCCACCGCCTCTTATTTCCCATTGGCGGGCTTTTTGTTCCAAGGTTTTCTCGTCGATATCGACGCCTTGCTTTTTTGCCAAGGCTTTGACTATCTCCAAAAACTCTTGCATATTAGGACTGCCGTAGAATATCGATAGACCAAAGCGTGACACGAGGGAGAGCTTTTCTTGCAGGGTATCGCTTCTACGCACTTCGCCTTCCATTTTCATATCGTCCTTATCCGACCACGTCTCTTTGATTAGGTGTCTGCGGTTGGAGGTGGCGTAGATAATCACGTTGTCGGGTTTGGTTTCCAAGCCTCCTTCGATGATGGCTTTGAAATACTTGTATTCTATCTCAAATTCTTCGAAGGACAAGTCGTCGAGATAGATGACGAACTTATAGTTGCGGTCTTTGACCTTGCTTATCACGTTGGATATTGACTTAAATTGGTGCTTATACACCTCGATTATTTTGAGTCCGTCTTTGCCAAACTCGTTGACAATAGCCTTGATTGTCGACGATTTACCCGTACCGCCGTCGCCGTACAACAGCACGTTGTTGGCAGGGCGGTTTTGCAAAAATGCGATAGTATTATCCACCACTTGTTTCTTTTGCAATTCGTATCCAATCAAGTCGCTAAGTTGTCGTCTATCCGAGTTGTCAATAGGCAAAATCCCCTTATTATCGTCAATACGGAAGAAAGAATGCAATCCCCATTCGCCCACGCCGTAGTTTTGGTAGTAGTCGGCTGTCGCTCTCAAGAAGTCCATACTGTCGCTTGCTTCTTCCAATTTTTCTACTAGGTAGGATAGCGCCGATAGACAGTTTTTGCGATAAGGGTTGTCCTGGTATGGTCTAAAGTCGCTTATCAAATCAAACGTATCCCTATCCACTTGCTCTAGCCCCGACAAGTCGTAGTCAAAGATTGCTTTTAGGATTGCCATATCCTTCAATGCGATTTTGGCGATAGAAGAATTTTCTTTTAGAGGACGTCTTTCGCAGGCGAGGGAAAAAGCGTTCTCGCTCATAGCAATGGCGTAAGCCACACGGTAGTGCCATAGGTTGCCGTTGATACCCCAATTTCTTCCCCATTCGACAAGAGCGCCTATCGTACTCACGCAGTCGCCGTCCTTATCCAAAGTCACCAAGCGTCCCACGGTGGAGTCGCTTATATCGTACAAAAATAGTTGTCTTATCAATTTATCCATAGTTAGCCTCGATATTGCCTAAAAATCTATTCTAACGTAATACGTCTTCAACCAAGGTCGGGACTTATACGCTTCTATATAATTATAGCACGATTACAAGTATTGTCTACCAAAACGAGAGGGCACTATCACCAACTAATCACGCCAAGGTGTTCCAGCAAAATTTTGATGCCCATGAGTATCAACACTACGCCTCCCGCAATACTAGCAGGCTTTTTCCATTTGCTTCCAAACTTATTGCCTATCATCACGCCAATTAGGCAAAGTGCGAATGTGATGATACCAATCAGTGACACGCTGAGAGCGAGCGACACTTGCAAAAAGGCAAAAGTCACGCCCACGGCTAGAGCGTCAATCGACGTAGCAATGGCAAGGACCGTCAACTCTTTGAAGTCTAGCTTATATTCCTCGTTTTTGTCGTCATCTTTATCTCTTATTGCGTCGACCAACGCTTTGACGCCTAGCAACAGCAACAGCCCGAAGGCTATCCAATGGTCAAAGGTTGTAATATACTTTTCAAAAGCCGAGCCTAGTAGCCAACCGATTAGTGGCATCACGGCTTGGAAGACGCCGAAGAACAGAGCGATAATCAAGGCGTGCTTGTAGTTGATTTTCGGCATACTCAGTCCTTTGCACATAGACACGGCGAAGGCATCCATTGCCAGCGACACTCCCACGAGGATTATTTCTATAATAGACATATCCACCTCCAAAAAAATATCAGGTTGTCTGCAAACCTGATACTACGACGCATTTGCAGACTAATCCACAAATGAGTCTCATTATTTAATGCAAGCCAGACCATACGGTCAGTGTGTTGACTTGCAACGCTATAGCGTCAACTACTCCCTCATTTATTACATTATATCATTTAATATTATATCGGTCAAGCCTACTTTACGTTTTTGTAGGCGTAGACGTAGGTAATCATCAAAGACGCAATTGCACCGACGAGAGCCACGCACAACACGACAATAGAGGATATCTTGCCAAGCCATAGCGACACAAGCCCGCACAGCCACATCAGCAGTCCCGCAACGAATTGCGTTATGCCCATAATTTTGGCGTATTTTACCAGGTCGGCGTCTTTGGGCATAAAGGGCAACCTTCTTACGATAGACGTGTTTTTTCTAAAAAACAACGTATATCCGCTTATCACCAATGGAAAGCCCAATATCATGACCAATATTTTGAATATAATCATTGCTCCTCTCCGCTTGTCGTCTCAGCGATATCGCAAGCTGCTTGAGTAATATCTTGCGCTGTTTTTTCCATAGTAGCGTTGTCGTCTACAAGTGGATTTTGCTCACCTGTTTCGACTTTTTCGGCATTTTCTCTTCTTTGGTCGATTTCCGCCTTGATTGTGTCGTACCTTTCGCCGTACAAGGTATACTTCTTTTTGTACACGATATAGCCGATTATGCACAGAGGTACGGGAACCAAGAACATAAAGACTCTAAGGATAGTCAACGCTCCACCCGAGATCAAATCGGTAGCGTTGAGGATGTTGCCCGCGTCGTCGGCAAAGAACTGCGCCCATTTGCCCGTTTCTTCGTCCAAGCTTTCCACCACGTTAGGCAGCTTTGCCACTTTGATACCCACGCCCAAGATGAGCATAGCGATAGCTCCTGCGAACTTAGTCAGCAAAGTTTGCACGCTAAATATAACGCTATCTCCACGCTTGCCGGTTTTCCATTCGCCGTAGTCCACCACGTCGGCAATCATAACGGTAGAGCCTATTTGGTTTAGTCCGTTGGCAGTCATCAAGAATGCACCGCATAGAGCCACGATAATGGTATTGAGCAGATAGTTGCCGGGTTTTAGCACGAAGAAGATAAAGAACATTGCCACCATACCTATTATTGCCATAAAGTAATTTGCGCCATACAACTTTTCTCTAGGCAATTTTTTGGTGATAAGGTTGTAGAAGAACATTGCAATACCTTGTCCCGTACAAGCCACGGCGGTAAACACGGTATAGCTATAACTACTGCTAAAATAATTGGCTCCGTTAGGGTAGCAGTACACGAATAGGTATAGCATTTGGAATAGCGAGATTGTCGTTGCCGACACGAAGAAGACGTAAGATATGGCGTAAGCCACGAGCTGGTCGTTGGTCTTAAACATATTGAAGATCTCGCCGAGCCCCACCTTTTCGTTAGGGAGTTCGTATTTTTCTTTGTTGCATAGTATAGTTACACTCATGAAGCAAGCCATCATAAGACCTGCAGCAAGTCCAAGGATGAGATAAGCTTTTCCCCAGCCGTATTTTGGAATGAAGTTGGCGAGAATGACCGACGTACCTATAGAGGAGATGACGAAACCGCCGAAACCGCCGATAAGTTTTGCAAGAGAGCTAATCTTGTTGCGGTCTTCGGTGTCGTTGGCAATGGCAGGAATCATGCTCCAGAAAGGAACGTCAACGAGAGTAAAGGTCATACCCCAAATTATGTACATTGCGATATAATAGAAGTACCTTAGTCCTATGCTTGTGGTTGACGACAGCGGGGTAAACATCAAAATGACGGAGGCGGCGTTGAGCAGCGCACCCACAGCCATCCACGGTCTAAATCTTCCCCACTTGCCCTTTTTGGTATTGTTGACCAATGTAGCAAGGATAGGATCGTTGATAGTATCCCAAGCCTTTGCAATTACGAAGGCGATTGTCAACACTAGGGCGTCGAGTCCCATATAGATATTGAGATAAGCCAAAAAGAACACGTTGATGCAGTTGTTGGAAATCTCTCTACCGAGCGAGCCGATAGAGTAAGTGACGTTTTCCAAAGGTCTGAGCCTGTTTTCCATAAAATTCCCCTATGTACAAAATAGTAATTTTATTATTACACAAAATCCCTCCAAAATCAATAGAGCAAGACAAAAACTTATTGCAAATGTCAAAAAAATCCCCACTCTTTGCCAGAGTGGGGAAAATTTTTGTATGAGCTACCTATTTTGGATTGCATCGATAGGTCGCTTGCGAGCGATGTTCATCACAGGGATAAAGCTCGATGCGAAAGCTACCACTACGCCGATAGCCAATAACAAAGCAATTTGTCTGATGCTCACGTTGAGCAACGTCAAGACGAGTCCGTATTGGGTGCGTAGCAAATTGTTGAGCACGAATACGATAGATATCGTAGCTACCGATGCCAACACCCAGTTGATGAGAGTTATGATCATACTCTCGTTGAAGAATATCCCGAAGACGTCGCTCGACCTTGCGCCCACAGCTCTCAAGATGCCGATTTCACGCTTTTTGTAACTTATCGACACACTTATAAAGTTGAACATCATCAAGCTTGCGAACACGGCAAGACCAATGCCGATATACAAAAATATTTGGCTGAGAGGTCTGATAAGCCCGTCCACTTGATCGAGAAGGAAGCTTGCTTGATTGGATAGAGAATATTTTATGTTATTATTAGTCGTCTTGGCATATTGTAGCAATTCGTCCAATTCCGCATTGTTATCAAGAGGCATTTTGCCCACGGCATATCCGTAATAGCCCGCCTCCGGCACTTCGAATCCGTTATAGACGTAGCCACTGACGATAAGAGGGCAAGACGGTTGCACTTCGGGGTAATCTGCGTTAGGAATATAGTAGCCCACGATAGAGTAAGCGATATCCTGAGGTGCTTTACCTGTCGAATTTCTAAAGGATAACATACCGTACGGCATATAGTCGGAGGTGGCGTTTTCGCACCTATAAATTACGGTCAAAAACTCGTTGTAGAAGTCCACGCCTCTCTTGCCGTAGGTGTTGTCGTAAGGGTAATCACGCAGATAGTTTTGATAGTATAGCAACACTTCATCGTCCGGCAAACTTTCAAAATACGGATCGCTATTTCTAAATGCTTGAGGCACGTCGGCGACGGTAAGCTTGCATAGGTGGGCAATGGTGTTGATGTATTGTGTGTCGTGCACTCTAAATTGTGACAAATCGGTATGCAACAGGTTTTCTTTCTCCACGTCGGGGATAACGTATCCGGCTTCTTCCAACGCATTGATAGTCGATGCCGAGACGCTTCTATTATGCATATTATAAGTATTGAAAGGCACTATCAACTCTCCGTCGGCTAGAGTAGTTTTTTCGCCGTCAACCCAAGTGATATTGGCATAATTCTTCATTTGTTCCAGAGTTGCGATATGCGAACTTCTACTAAAACCGCTCGTGCCGTCACTTGTCATGAAGAGGATGTTAGCGTCGGAGCCGAGAGTTTTTCCTACCGACACGGATGCAATAGAGTGCCTGTTTACGGCATAGTCGATTGCCTTGTTCATGGTGTTTTGAGTGACGCCGACTACAGCGTGAAGACCGCTATTTAACATGCTTTCCAGCTCTTGCGAATTTATCATATCCATCATAGAGCTAGCGGAAGCGTTAGAGTCGTCGGTTTTTGGTAGATATCTTTTATATTTTTCGTTAGGTTTGAGGTCGGTATCGAATAGCCCTACGATTTTATATGCGCACAAGCCTAGAGAATCTATCGTCACAGGTAGTCCCCAATCCGACGGAAGTGTTATGTATTTACCTTCAACGCTCTCGAAGTCGGTTACGTCTTCGCCCGATAGATTGTCCGTTTTACCCTGCTCGGCGTCGTAATAATTTATACCTGCCAGGTCAAAATGTTCGAACACGTATTGACTTATTGCTATTTCATCGTCATTTTGAGGCAGTCTGCCTTTTAGAGCGTACCCCATATTTTGCAAGAAACTTTGATTGAGACTAGCAAGTCCCGCAACTTTACCGTTATAGTAATTTATACCGACTGTGGAGTCGAGGTTGCTTGCCTTGTACAACGCACTGTCCAACGAGAAGCCCTTATCCCAACCAAACCCCGAGAATACGGGTATTACGTCGATTCCCGTATCTTGTTTGATTTTTGTGAGGTCGTTGTCGTTGAGCTTGAGAGCTTGTTCACCATACATAGTATCGTCATGCACGTAGTATTTGACGAAGGAAGCGTGGTCGATATTTTCGTCTTTGATAGACTGCTTTGTCACCACGGTATTATCGTATGCGCTTATCGTGTCCACCAAGCCGAACATGGTAAAGGCAACTATGCACAGCAGTATTGTCATCACCAATCTAAACGGCTTGGACTTGAGAGAAGACGCACCTATTTTCAGAGAGTTCTTGTATGGTAGACGAGAGCGTATCAGCTTACTATCTTCCTTAGAATATTGTTTGATTTTGATATTATCCTCTTGTGTATTCTCAAACTTTTCTTTGCAACCGTCCTCGCCTATGCCCACCGCTTGTTTTATGCCTTCGTTGGCTTTGCCGTCGGTGGAGATAAATGTATCGCTATCCGCTTTGCTAAGATATTCGTTGATGAGATTTAGGTCGGCTTGGGTGAGGGTGTAGCCCTTTTTGACTCTCAGTAGTCCGTCGTCCAACACGCTCACGCCTTCGTTGACCTCGTTAGGAGCAACGTTGGTCTTGGTCGTGTCGGAGATAATCTTACCGTCTTTTAGTTCTATTATTCTATCGCCGTACTGCTCGGCAAAATCTCTATCGTGCGAAACGATAAGCACCAACTTAGTCTTGGACAATTTTTTGAGCGTGTCCATCACTTGAATACCCGTTCTGCTGTCGAGTGCGCCCGTCGGCTCGTCAGCCATGATTATCTCGGGTGACTTGATGAGTGCACGAGCTATGGCAACCCTTTGTTTTTGACCGCCCGACAACTCGTTAGGCTTTCTATTGCCGTAGCCCGTCAAATCAACCTCGTCCAACAGTGCGTTTAGCGATTGACTGTCGGCTTTTTTGCCTTGCAATTCCATAGCAAGGGCAATATTCGCTCCCACCGTAAATTCCGGCAGTATGTTATACTCTTGGAATATAAAGCCCACGAAGGTGTTGCGATAACTGTCGAAGTCGGATTGGCTAAAGTCTTTGCTCGACTTTCCTTTGATGACGAACTCTCCGCAATCGGCTTGGTCTAGTCCGCCCAGCACGTTGAGCAGGGTAGACTTACCGCTACCCGATTTACCTAGTATAAAGACCATACCCGTGTCGGCAAACTTTACGCTTACGTCGTCCAGAGCCTTTACAGGCACGCCCTTCTTAGGTCTATACGTCTTGCTGACGTTTTTTATTTCTAGCATTTTTACCTCACAATATAATATAGTTTTATAACATTATACCATAGTAAGAATATTTGTCAACATAGACTCTATTCTAACAAGCCATTTGGCTGACCGTGGCAACTCCTACGTCTTGTCTTGCTCGTATTCTTAAGCACTCAAAGGAGAAAAGGATAAATCGCATCTCCACAGTCAAAAGAGGTATGTCATTGCGCCCAGTGCATTGGCAATCTCAACCGTATAAAGCCGCCTTTGTGCAAATGGAGGTGGCTTGCCGAATGCCAATACGGAGAGATTGACCTATTGTGTCATTGCGAACGAAGTGTGGCAATCTCTTGTGTTGTGTCATTGCGAACGAAGTGTGGCAATCTCAACCGTATAAAGCCGCCTTTGTGCAAATGGAAGTGGCTTGCCGAATGCCAATACGGAGAGATTGTCGTACTCCCTTTTCAAGTCGATATTGACAATTTTTTGTGCATTGTTTATAATGAAACCAAAGTAACAGGCGAGGCAGGCAAATTATGACAGAACAAGAAAAATTAGAATTTTACACGTCGATAGTGCCGAGGCGCAATCAACTCATCGTACAAGATATGAAATTTTACGCTTTCGTGCACTATACCGTCAATACCTTCACCGACCAAGAGTGGGGCGACGGCACCGAGAGCGAGCAAGTCTTCAACCCTACTGCGCAAGACACCGATCAATGGTGCAAGGCTATAGCGGGTGCGGGAATGAAAGGACTAATACTCACTTGCAAGCATCACGACGGCTTTTGTTTGTGGCGCACCAAGACGACCGAACACTGCATCTCCAACAGCCCCTACAAGGACGGCAAGGGCGACGTAGTGGCGGAAGTTGCCGAGAGTTGTCGCAAGTACGGCTTGAAGTTCGGTGTCTACCTCTCGCCTTGGGATAGGAACAGCAAGTATTATTCCACCGATGCCTACAACGATTTTTACGTAGAGCAACTCACGGAGCTACTCACTAATTATGGCGATATATTTATGCTATGGCTAGACGGTGCATGCGCCAGCGATGCCGACGGCAAGCCTAAGCAAATCTATGATTTTGACCGTATCTACGCCACGGCGTACAAGCTGCAACCCGATATTTGCATATCCGTCACGGGGCCCG
>JBJETR010000010.1:0-4818 GCA_051883415.1 Christensenellales bacterium
CTTTTTTTCGACAAAATTTGCAAACAAAAAAAGTGATATATGACACATATTGTCAACTATTTAGTGCTAAACTATGGGCATAAAAACAAACAAATGTTCAAAATTGATGTCCATAAAATTTGCAATTCGGCAAATTGGGGGGTATAATAAGAGTGCAAGCAAAACAAGCTAAGGAGGTGATAGGATGAAAGAAATGCAAATATGGGTTAAGACGGCATTGAGAGCGTACGGGACACTCGATAGGGTTGCCGATACTTTAGATAAATTGTTGATGTCCACGGGGCTAAAAGGTTTTAATTATTTGGGTGACGTGACTGTATTGTTTGACAAAATGCTAGAAATGGTCAAGCGAAAGGAGAGGATAGTCAATCTAAAGGTGTTGGTGGAACAAGTTTTTGCCAAGATGGATGACAAGTTGGTAGACGTGTTACGGCTAAGATACGTGCAAGATTGCAATTATTCTTCTATAGCCCAAGGCGAAGGAGTGTGCCTCAAGACGGCATTTAGGCGTTGCAGTATTGCTTTGGCAACTTTTGAAGAGATTTGTCTATCGCTAGGCTGTGACAAGCGTTGGTTTGAGCAGTACATAGACGATCCGCTGGTGGGTAAGATATACGAGAAGTGTCGCAAGAGGTCTTTGGCGGCTAGAGCAGGTAGGTCAAAGTCTTGGACGGAGGAAGAATTGCAAAAACGCAATAGTGAGATTTTGCAAGCAGAGCAAACAAAAGCCGTGCAACAATCCGCTACCGCTACTATTCTATCGAGAGAGCATAACTTCGCCCAACAAATACATAGCAGCCAAAAGTCTAGAGGCGAAAAGCCTAAAGCCAAAATATTACCCGTAGGCTATGGGGCGTAATGCATACCGATATTGTCTTGATACTAAGTCAGGCAACGTGCGTAAGTGCAAGTTTTAGTGAGGCGTAGGTTGTACTTGCAGGGGAGTCAAAATAACGATTGCTTGAATGTCCAACGAGCATCTTACAACTAAGAGAGATTAGAATTGTAAGTTGACTAAAAACGGTGCAGACGGTGTAATCGATACGTCCGAACAATGAGAGATTAGAATTGTAAGTTGACTAAATAGGCAACAAAAAATAGGCACACCAACATAGATTGGCGAGCCTAATATTTTGAATTGAGCATAACCTCTATAATACTAGTTAGCTTTTTTAGTAGGCTTGAAAATCAAGAATACTATAACTACGCACAACACGCATATTACGCCAATCAGTACGTTGCGTACCAGATTGTTGCTGGCGGGTTCTTGCACCGTATTGTCGTCAATAGTAGGAACTTCGTCGGGCACAACGATAGAGTTAGGGTGTTGTGGTATCGAAGCAAAGGTGAGGTCGGTGGTGTCGGTGCTAGCAGGATCGATAAAGCCCGTATAGGTATCGGCGGAAGTTGTTACCGTGACGTAATAATATATCTTACCGCCTATCTCGTTGAGACCGATAAACTTGACGGCGGTCACGTCCTCTGCCAATATACGTTTTCTTCCCGTAGAGTCATCGGTCAAAGACACATTATAAAAGACCTTGATTGTGCCTTCATCGGCAACGATTTGGGAATTGATTGCAATATCCTTGCTAAAGTATGCGTTGTTCCCCTCGATAGGCTTGTCGGTAGGAGCAACGGAAGCTTTGGAAGATATGTCATTCGTCTTTACCCACAATTCGGCATTGTTGTAGGTGATGAGAGTATAGTCGCCCTTGACGGTACCCGCAGATTGGAAGTAGTAGGTTGGCGGTATATAGCAAGCTACGAAGTCGGCAGGAGAGCCGTCGACGTTGGCGTAGAGCGCCACAGAATTGGCTATCGTAATATCGCCCGTATTGACAACGTAATACGGAGGAACTTCCGCTACGCAAACGCCCGCTGTTGCCAAGGACAACAGACATACGCTAAGCAATAGGATTGTGAGCAAATTTTTCATATAAAACCTCAATGTTCGCACGACGGCGGTAACTAAGTCAACGGCAACTATTGGACGGCTGCGGCGAATTTAGTCGGTGATAGAGTGTAAAGCACGATTGCAAAGACTCAGCCGCATAGAATTGCAAATCTATCCTCGTTGTCATAGCGCCTAATGTATTTTGCAATAGCACGTGGGAGCATAGCGACCGTGGCAATCCAAATACGTGAGATTGGCACGACGGCTAAAGCCTTGGCTATACCGATGCAAAATATACGCTACCAACCGACGGCAGGTTGTATCATCTGCAACAACGGATACTTACGACTATATTATATAGGCAAATTGACAAAAATTCAATCCTAAACTCAAGCAAAATAACAAAATATTGGAAAGTTAATAGAAAAATATGCAAAAAAGAGAGATAATTGCCCGAATATTGGCAATTCAAAAAGAACTGAATAGACGAAAAGGCAACGACAAACTGTCCACCTACAACACGGGCGACAAGGTGCACGCCAAACAAATGGCTTTTCACAAGTGCCCAAAACGCAACAGATGGGTGTTCGGAGGCAACCGCTCGGGCAAGACCGAGTGTGGTGCGGTGGAGGCAGTGTGGACGGCGAGGGGCATACACCCATTTAGAGAAAACAAACCCACTAGCGGTTGGGTGGTGTCCTTGTCTTACGAAGTGCAGAGAGAGGTGGCGCAAGCCAAGATACTAAGCTATCTCAATCCCGATTGGATACAAGACGTGGTGATGACTAGCGGAAAAAAGGGAGAATACGAGTACGGCATCATCGACTATATACTCGTCAAAAACGTCTTTGGAAGCGTGTCGAGGATAGGCTTCAAAAGTTGCGACCAAGGTAGAGAAAAATTCCAAGGTGCCTCACTCGATTGGGTATGGTTTGACGAAGAGCCACCCAAGGAAATATATCAAGAATGCGTGATGAGAGTGCTCGACACCAAGGGCAATATTTGGGGCACGATGACGCCACTCAAGGGACTGAGCTGGGTGTACGACGAGATTTATCTCAACACGCCTAACAACCCTCAAGTATGGCACGAGCATATCGAGTGGGGCGACAATCCCTTCCTTGACGAAGAGGAGGTACAAGCACTGTCGAGCGTGATGGATAAGGACACTTTGGAGAGTAGACGATACGGCAGATTTAGTCAGTCGGAAGGCATGGTATACAAGGAGTTTGACCAAAACAAGCACGTGATAGAGCCCTTTGACGTGCCGAGTGATTGGCAAGACGTGATAACGATAGATCCCGGACTCAACAACCCTACGGCGTGCCTATTTTGCGCAGTGGACTACGACGGCAATATTTACGTGGTAGCCGAACACTACCAAGCGGGTAAGGATATAGACTACCATGTGACCAAGCTCTTTGAACTAGCAGATAAACTCAGCTGGAAAAGAGATAGCAAAGGTAGACTAAACGCAATTATAGATAGCGCAGCCAACCAAAGAACGCTTGCCGGCGTGAGAAGCGTGGCGGAACTATTCAGAGAGGGTGGCATAATGGTCAACACGGCGGTGGATAAACAACTCTTTAGCGGGATAGCGAGGGTAAAACAATATTTTGCCTTGGACAAAATAAGGATATTTTCTTGTTGCGTCAACTTGATAAGAGAAATCAAAGGCTATTGGTGGAGCGAGGGCGACAATCCAATCAAAAAGGACGACCACGCTCTCGACGCACTTAGGTATTACGTGATGAGCAAGCCTCAACCGCCGACTGTGCCGACTGTCAAATACAGTGATATCCAAAAGGATAAGAGGCGTCTAATCAACGGGCTAAAGCAACGAAGAAACAAGAATATTTGATAATGCTATGAGGCCAAGTAACAACTACGTTTGATATTGCTATGGCAACTTAGGAAGGACTTTGTTTGACAATGCTATAGCAACGAAAAAGCATAGCCTACTATCAAAAACTCAATACATGCGGGCAAAATGCTCAACTCTGTCAAAAGCGGGGTTGAGTATTTGTATATCAAAAATGCCGAATAAGGAGGAAAAATGGATGAAGAATTGAAGAAGGCTCTATACAAAAAGGCGATAGGCTACACCGCTAAAGAGGTGGTGGAAGAGTATGGCGGAGAGGACGGCAACCTTGTAAAAAAGAAGGTGTCCAAAAAGCACGTTCCGCCCGATATGAGCGCAATAAAAGCTTTGATGGAATTGCAAGAAGTGACCGACGACTTGTCGAACAAGAGCGAAGAAGAATTGCAAGCTATACTAAAGGAACTGACTATGCAACTCAATCAACCCGAGCCAAAATCTAGAGCAAAAAAGAAAAAGAAAAACGACGTAGACGAAGAAGTCTAAAAATCAAGGAGAAATTATGAAAATAATCGAGCAAAAAAAGAAGGTAAAGTGCGATATGTCGGGTTGCAAAAACACTGCCGACTATTCCGTATATAGAGAAGGAAGTAGTCCCGACAAATATCTAAATCTATGCAAGGACTGTCTGCAAACCATATACGAGCAAGCTTCGTCGGTATTCGTACCCAAGAGTCCTAAGAATATCTTGCAAAAGGATTTAGGCAAGGGCGGTTGGCGAAAATAAGACGATAGAATTGGTCTAATAACAACGAATATAGACGACTGCAGAGCAACGTGGACGGTAAAAGACGTGGGCTATCGATAACTTTTGAAATAAAAGCAAAAGAGTAGCAAGAAAATATGCTCTGAAAACTAAACGACCGCAGAGCAACGTGGACGGTAAAAGACGGGGCTATCAATAACTTTTGAAATAAAAAGCAAAGAGTAGCAGGCAAATATCCACTGCAAAACTAAAAGACAAAACTAAGTGACAAAAAGGAGGACAAGGTGAAAATCGAGGACAAAATACAAGAAAAAATCGTAAACGAAGTGAGAGCCG
>JBJETR010000011.1:0-4544 GCA_051883415.1 Christensenellales bacterium
ACCAACAACCTGCTGATTACAAATCAGCTGCTCTGCCAATTGAGCTACACCAGCATTTATCGGCCCCATTGCGATGGTGCCTCGGGGCGGAATCGAACCACCGACACGGGGATTTTCAGTCCCCTGCTCTACCGACTGAGCTACCGAGGCATAAATTATGCGATAATAATATCGCAAAATTTATTGGCGATTCGGAAGGGACTCGAACCCTCGACCTCTAGCGTGACAGGCTAGCGTTCTAACCAGCTGAACTACCGAACCATATTATTAAGTTGTGGTGGGCCATCAAGGACTCGAACCTTGGACCGACCGGTTATGAGCCGGTTGCTCTAACCGACTGAGCTAATGGCCCACGTCTGTCTTAGGTTATAAATTGGTCGGGGTGAAGAGACTCGAACTCCCGACATCATGGTCCCAAACCACGCGCGCTACCAAACTGCGCTACACCCCGACAAATCTAATCCTTGCGACTCATTCAATATACTATATCAATATTTTTTTGTCAAGAAAATTGTGTAATATTTTACAATTTTTTTTGGGGCCTTGATTATGGCCCCAAAAGTCATAATTGTAAATTATTGATTGTCCGCATTGTCATCGGTATCGAATACGAAACCTTTGAACAAATCTTTGAAAGTAGCGTTTTCTACTTGCTCAGAAGTCCAAGAAGTAACTTCTTCCTCTTCCTTCTCTTCTTTCTTAGCCTTAGGCTTGCGAGCTACGGCAGCAGCGCTATCGAACTTCTTAGAAGCTTTGCTTGCTCTCTTCTCCTTAGCTGCTTGCATCTCTTCTTCGGATATCTCCTCTTCCTTTTCTTCAGGCTTGTCTATAAGCGCCTTGGCGGAAAGAGTAATCTTGTTGCCTTCGAATTTGATGACCTTGGCGGTAACTTCGTCACCTTCTTTGTATACGTCGGCTGCACTCTTGGTGAAGGTGTGAGCAATCTCGGATACAGGTATAAGTCCGTCCACGTCTCTCTCGATGAGTACGAATGCACCGTATGGCAATACCGTTCTTACGGTACCGGTAACTACCGAACCTACAGGATACTTCTCGGCGGCGATTTCGTAAGGCTTCTTCTGGAGTTGTTTGTAACCCAAAGATACCTTTTGACTCTCTCTATCAGCCTTGAGAATAACGAATTCGTAAGACTTGTTGAGCTCCAAAACTTCGCTTGGATGAGCGATTTTGTAGTGAGATATGTCGCTGATATGAACGAGACAGTCGAAACCGTTGACATTGACGAAAGCTCCGAAATCGGCAAATCTTCTAACTTTACCCGTTACTACGTTGCCTGTTACGAGAACTTCCCAAAGTGCGTCCTCTTTTGCCTTCTTCTCTTCTTCAAGAATTACTCTTTGAGAAGCGATGACCGTCTTGCGAAGTTTGATTTCGATTTCGCCGTCAGGATTGTCATTCTTACCCTTGATGGCTCTAAGTCTAAGCGTCTTGCCTACGTACTTGCCGAGATCGTCTTGAGTAACGAAACCCATACGAATTTGTGATGCAGGAATGAATATCTCGTATGGTCCTACGTGTGCTTTGAGTCCGTTCTTAACCACGGATTCTACTTCTGCCTTGAACTCAGAGCTTCTGAGATTCTCTTCGCTCTCTTTGGCTACGATAGTCTTGAAGTCGTATGCTTTCTTGGAGAACGATATGCAATCGTTGTTCTTTTTGTTGCCGGATTTTTCTACTACGATTGCGGCGATAACGTCGCCTTCTTTGTAGTTGTCCGGATTATATTCTACGCCGTCAACTTCTACTTCGGTCTTGTCGATAAAACCGTCTTTCTTGCCACCGAAGTTGATAACGATACCGTCTTCGTTTGCAGATACTACTTTGCAATCTTTGAAAATTTTGCCTGCTTTGACTTCCTTAGTCTTAGACTCGGATTGTTCAAGCATTGCTCCGAACTCATCTTTCTTTGAAATTTCGTCCATTTGTGTTATAACCTCCTTGATCAACTCTTCCGGAGTTGATGCGCCCGCAATTATGCCGAGCTTTTTTAAATTTTTTGCTACATTGATTGTCTTGACGTCACTTGCCGTCTCGACGTAATAGGTACGTGGACAATTGGCTATACAAATATCGTACAACTTGCGTGTGTTGGAGCTATTTTTGCTACCGATAACAATCATCGCATCGCACTCTTTGCTTAGCTCAAACGCCTCATTTTGCCTACTGCTAGTAGTATAACAAATTGTATTATGTATGACAACTGTTTTGAGGCATTTTTCTAAGATTTTTACGATATTTTCGAACTTTTCACGGTCAAAAGTGGTCTGGGCAACCACACAATATTTGTCCAAATTATTCTGTGTTATAGAATTGACTTGATTGTCATTATCAATGATTATAGCGCTGTCGTCACACCAACCGTTGATGCCTTGGGTTTCGGGGTGCGAAGGATCGCCAACTATAATTATTTGGTATCCGTCATTGTGATATTGATTGACGATTTTATGAATTTTTTTGACAAATACACAGGTAGCGTCAAGATAATCGATGCCGTGACTTTCGAGATAGTCGTAAGTCTTTTTTGAAACGCCGTGTGAGCGTATGATAAGTTTACCGCCGTTGTAGTCCGATAGGTCGTCGATATACTCCACACCGTGATTTTTGAGATTGTTGAGAGCGTATTCGTTGTGAATGAGCATACCGTAAGTCTGACACTTACCACTATTGAGTGCCATATTGATAGCATTTTTGACGCCGCTACAAAATCCGCTGTTTTTAGCTACGATTATCTCCATAAATTAGAGGAACTGTCCTTCGCCGTACTCGGCTAAAAATTTCTTTTTGTTGCAATGACACTTTTCGACGAAAAAATCAATCTCTGCTCTAAGCGCCAACATTTTTTGATAAATATAGTCGGTTGCCGTAGCCTTGGCATCGGCTATGGTTTGAGAATAAAACTCGCTCAAATCAAACGGCTTGCCGATAAATAGTCGATTGATACGGAAAGGACCTATTTTTTTGTAATAAAGCATAGGTACTATTTCGCACTTGGTTTTGAGTGCAAAAACAGCCGTACCATCCTTGAATGGTATCATCTCTTTGATGTCGTGTGGATTGCGTGTACCTTCGGGGAAAATCAAAATAGGTTGATTTTTGTGATTGAGCACTCCGAGTATCTTTTTGATGGCTACGACGTCGTTTTCGTTGCGTTTGATAGGAATGCCACCCGCAATATTATACAAGCTGTAACGAAGAAAAGCATTGTCTGCCAGCGAAGACTTCATAACGACGTTGGATTCATTTTTGAGCACCCTGCCTACGATGACGAAAGGATCAAGCGCATCTAAATGATTGCAAATGTAGATACTCTTGCGACCTTTGACAATATTACGTTTGCCATAGATAAACGTAGGCCAAAAAAACTTAGCCAAAAATCTGCCTACTTTGCCTATTATGCGGAAAATCAACCAATCTTGAGGTGGTTTTTTCGCCTTTTTGACGGGTTTGACCTTAGCGTCGTCGGGTGTTGTCAGTACTTCTTTGTTATTCTCCACTATATTCTCCGATTTTTATTACTTAATAACTATTCCTCGTTTTGCTCTTACGTGCCTAATATTACTATCCAACGCAATATTGTCGCCCATAGTTAGTCTAGGCAAAAATATGCTTGTCTACGCACTAAATTTATGCGTTAGTCGTTCCCGTGACGGTGCCGATGATGATAGCGGCAACTTCGTCTATCGAAAGATGCGTACTATCTATAAATACCGAATCCTGAGTCTGCACGAGTGGCGCAAAATCTCTGTTCATATCGTTGTAGTCACGGTCGATTATGTCGTTGAGAATGCGGTCGAAGTCAACCTCTTGTCCCTTGGCGGTGAGCTCTCTATATCTTCTAGTTGCCCTCTCCTCGGCTGTTGCAGTAAGATAGAACTTGTATTTGGCGTTAGGCAATACGTAGCTAGTGATGTCTCTGCCGTCAAGTACTACGTCGGTAGTCTCGGCAATTTTGCGTTGCATAGCCACCAAAAACTTGCGAACAGCAGGAATTTTGGACACGTCGGAAGCAAGCTTGGACACGTAATGCTCTCTGATTGCTCGGGATACGTCATCACCGTTGAGCAAAATAATCTTTTGCCCGTCCTTAAGCTCAAACGATATGTCGATATCATCCAAAAGCGGTACGACTCGAGCTTGGTCGTTGACGTCAATGCCCTTGCGGTGAACGTAGAGAGCAACGGCTCTATACATTGCACCTGTATCAAGATAAGTAATTCCAAGTTTTTCGGCAACCATTTTGCTAATGGTGCTCTTGCCTGCTCCGCTTGGTCCGTCAATGGCTATGTTGATCATAATTTCTCCTTTTGTGTAAATCGCCTTGGTGATAAGGCAAGAATGACAATAATATTTTGATTGAGATTCCCACGCTACGGCACGAATGCCTTGCTCGGAATGACATATTTCAACCCTTCCACCACTTCGTCGTTTTTCTCACGGTGTAGATGCGAGTAAGACAAGGAGTATGCGGTTTTTGTGCAGGGAGCATACTTTTTATTTTGATGGTGTAGATACGAGTAAGACGC
>JBJETR010000012.1:0-63313 GCA_051883415.1 Christensenellales bacterium
CCGTGGCTATCGTGCTTGCGCTCGGATTTATGGGTTGTATGGTGCAATCCAACTCCATTGCTTCTACCGTCAACAACGCCTTAGGCATTCCTTCTTGGGTGGCAGGCTTAGTGATTGCGGTTCTTTGTGGCGCCGTGTTCTTCGGCGGTGTCAAAAGAATTGCGCAAGTGACGGAAAAAATAGTACCTATTATGGCAATTCTATATATTTTGGGCTCGCTCATCGTTATCTTCGCCAACGTCAAAGTGTTGCCTCAAAGCATCGCAATGATATTCAAATACGCCTTTGCTCCTCAAGCAATCATAGGCGGAAGCGTGGGTGCAGCCATCAAGACGGCTCTCAGTCAAGGCGCCAAGAGAGGATTGTTCTCCAACGAGGCGGGTATGGGTTCTACCCCTCACGCACACGCCCTAGCGCAAGTCAAAAAGCCTCACGACCAAGGTGTGGTGGCTATGGCAGGTATGTTTATCGATACTTTCGTCGTGATTACCTTGACGGCACTCGTCGTCATCACTTCACTATACGCAGGCGACGGCATTCTCGCTTCGGGCAGTGCGGACGGCGTGGACAAAACCAATATGGCTCAACTTGCTTTCGGTGGATTGGTGGGAGATAAAGCGGGGGCAATTTTCGTTGCGATATGCTTGTTCTTCTTTGCATTCTCGACCATATTGAGTTGGAATCTCTTTGGCAAAATCAACGCAGAATATCTCTTTGGCAAAAAGGCTACCGTCGTGTATACCGTGCTTGCAATAGGTTTTATCTTCCTTGGTTCGATACTCTCCAACGACCTAGTATGGGAATTGACGGACATGTTCAACTACCTAATGGTGTTGCCTAACGCAATAGCCTTGATTGCTCTCTCCAAAACCGTCAAAGAATGTGCTACGGGTAAAGACGTCTTGCCCCTTGCCAAAGAAAATGCTTTGCAATCCGTCCACCCTCTTGAAGAAGTCACCGCAACTTGTGTTGAACAAGAGCAAGTGGAAGAAGACGCAAACAAGGAAGCTACACAAATCGAGGCAAACGACTGACCAAAGCTTGTCCTTATTCAAAAACTACGCCTCGTTAAATCGAGAGTAAAACCGCTAAAATAAAAATTTATTTTTTTGATAGGCGATAGATTGACAACCAAAATTTGCGGGGCTATAATGCTCTCGTCAATACGTAAGAGGATGTCAAAAATGTTGCAAATTATAATTATTTGTACCGCCACTTGTTTGCTGATGATAATGGCGGTATTGTTTTTTCCAAAACTGCGTCTTGGTAAAATTTCTGTCGACACGTATTGGATTATTACCCTTTTGGGGGCGATTGTTGCCATAGCTTTTAGGCAAACTTCATTGTCCGCTGTCACGGCTTTTTTAATTGCCGACACCCCCGTCAACCCTCTCAAAATTTTGCTGCTATTTATCTCGATGACTCTGCTGTCGGTCTTCTTGGACGAGTTGGGCTTTTTTGGATATTTAGCTAGCGTTACGCTAAGAAGGGCGGGCAATAGTCAAAAGAGATTGTTCTTGTTGCTCTACGTCATTGTTGCCGTTCTGACAGTGTTTACGTCCAACGACATAATAATACTATCCTTTACGCCCTTTATTTGCTACTTCGCCAAAGCGGCAAAAATCAATCCTATGCCATACGTAGCTACGGAATTCGTCGCCGCCAATACCTGGAGCATGGCACTAATCATAGGCAACCCTACCAACATATATTTGGCAACCTTTGCCTCCGAGAGCTTTTGGAATTATCTCAAAGTGATGATACTGCCTACCGTGATGGCGGGACTCGTATCTCTGCTGTTGCTATATTTACTATTTAGACGTTCGCTGTCTGCTCCGATAAACGCCGACGCACAAGTCGTCGAATTGAAGGACAAACTACTGCTAGCGGTGGGCATAGTCCACCTTGCCGTATGTACTATTTTGCTAGCCGTAGGTCCTTACCTTGGACTCGAGATGTGGCTGGTTGCAAGCCTCACTGCGACGTCGCTATGCGTATTTAACCTCATAATCGGAGCAATCAGAAGACGTCCGCCTACGGCGCTTGGCAAAAGCTTGGTCAGAGCACCTTGGCAACTCGTACCTTTCGTGCTATCTATGTTCGTGTTGATTTTTGCACTTGACGGCAAGGGCGTTACTCAAGCGTTGGCGAGTGCTTTTGGGCATACTCCTACTATACTCACGTATGGTCTCGGCTCCTTCCTCGTGAGCAACTTGGTCAACAATATTCCTATGAGCGTGCTGTTTTCGTCCATAATATCCAACTTGCCAAGAAGCACTGCGACGTATGCTCTTTACGCCACCGTCATAGGCTCTAACCTTGGTGCTTGCCTTACTCCCGTGGGGGCTTTGGCAGGCATAATGTGGAGCAATATCCTCAAAAAACACGGCTTGAAGTTTAGTTACGTTAGCTTCGTCAAGGTGGGTATAATCGTTGCCTTGCCTACGCTACTCACGGCACTATTCGGCTTGTGGTTGGTGCTTGGCTAGTATACGGTCAATCTTAGGACGACATAACTGCTCGTTGAGTAGTGTCGTATTGCTTTTTGATTTCAAACAACTATTTCGCAAGACCATTGACGCTTTGCCCAACTAACAACAAAATTTGTCTTCTCTCAAGACGATATCCCTATTTCGAACAAGCATCTACGCATGTATGTGTTGACAATTTTTTCTTAATATAATATTATTATATTTGTATCACCAACTACAATTTTCTGAGGAATGAAAATGGACTTTATCAACATTGAAAAAAAGTGGCAAAAAACTTGGGCGGATACTCGCCTGTATAGTTTTGACAAATCCAAAACCGACAAAAAGAAATACGTTTTGGAGATGTTCTCCTACCCTTCGGGCGCTAAGTTGCACGCAGGTCATTGGTACAACTACGGTCCTAGCGACAGCTATGCGAGATACCTGAGAATGAAGGGCTACGAGGTCTTCCAACCAATGGGCTTCGACGCCTTTGGTTTGCCTGCCGAAAACTACGCTATAAAGACGGGCGTTCACCCACAAGACAGCACCCTCAAAAACATCGAAACGATGGAAGGACAACTCAAAGCTATCGGCGGTAGCTTCGATTGGGACTACGAGGTAGTAACTTGCTTGCCCGAGTACTACAAGTGGACGCAATGGATATTCCTTCAACTGTACAAAAAGGGACTAGCTTACCGCAAACAGGCACCTGTCAATTGGTGCACCGACTGCAATACCGTGCTTGCCAACGAGCAAGTTGTCGACGGCTGTTGCGAGAGATGCGGTCACCCCGTTATCAGAAAAAATCTTACTCAATGGTTCTTCAAAATCACCGACTACGCAGAGGAGCTCTTGCAAGGTCTGGACAAGCTCGATTGGCCTGAGAAGACCAAGGCAATGCAAAGACATTGGATTGGCAAATCGCAAGGCGGCGAGATAGAATTCGTATGTGAAAACGGAGGCTCCTTCAGAGTATTTACCACTCGTGCCGACACAATCTTCGGCGTGTCCTACGTGGTACTTGCCCCCGAGCACCCTCTCGTTGATTCCCTTACTACCCCTAAGCAAAAACAAGCAGTAGAGGACTACAAAGCCCAAACGGCTAAGATTGCCGAAATAGACAGACTCTCCACCACAAGAGAGAAGACGGGCGCATTTACGGGTAGCTATTGCATCAACCCTATCAACGGCGAAAGAGTACCTATCTGGATAGGCGACTACGTGCTGGCTTCTTACGGCACGGGTGCTGTTATGGGCGTGGGCGCGCACGACGATAGAGACTTCGCTTTTGCCGACAAATACAACCTCAAAATAGAGAGAGTTATCAAGAGTGCCGACGGTAGCGCCGACGACTTGCCTTATTGCGAACACGGCGTGCTGGTCAATAGCGGAGAGTTCGACGGACTCACTACCGAAGATGCTATCCCTGCAATCCTTGCCAAACTTGAAAAGATGGGCAAAGGCGGCGTCAAGACCAACTATCGTCTCAGAGATTGGCTTATCTCTCGTCAAAGATATTGGGGCTGTCCTATCCCTATCATTCACTGCGACCACTGCGGCGAAGTGCCTGTCCCTGAGGACCAACTGCCCGTAAAACTACCATACAACGTAGACTTTACGCCGGACGGCAAATCGCCTCTGCTCAAGAGCGAAGAATTTATGAACACCACCTGCCCTATATGCGGTAGACCTGCTAAGCGTGATCCCGATACGATGGATACCTTCGTTTGCTCGAGCTGGTATTTCTTAAGATACCCTGACGCTCACAACGACAAAATGGCGTTTGATCCCGAGATTATCAACAAAATGTTGCCTGTGGACAAGTATATCGGCGGTGCCGAGCATGCTTGCATGCACTTGCTCTATGCACGTTTCTTTACCAAAGCCTTGAGAGATATGGGTTACCTCAATTTTGACGAGCCGTTTACTTCTCTCGTGCACCAAGGCACTATTCTCGGTCCCGACGGCAATAAGATGAGTAAGTCTAGAGGCAACGTCATCTCCCCTGACGACTACGTCAAGAAGTATGGCGCAGACGCATTCCGTATGTATCTCATGTTTGGTTTCTCTTATATCGAGGGCGGTCCTTGGAATGCCAACGGTATAGATTCTATAATCAAATTCTTAGAGAGAGTAGAAAGATTGGTAATCAAAGCCAAAAAGAATCAACCTAAACAAGCGCTCGGCAAAGCCGAAAAAGAACTCAACTACGTACGCAACTACACTATAGGTAGAGTTGACGCAGATATGCAAACCTTCTCTTTCAATACGGCTATCGCCCGTCTGATGGAGTTCGTCAACGCATTGTACAAGTACGACGGCGACCTCGGCGACAACAAAAATCAAGAGTTCTTCTACTCTTGCGTGGACGACCTCGTATTGCTCCTTGCGCCTTTTGTGCCTCACGTGTGCGAAGAGCTCAACGAAATGATGGGAGGACCTTACAGCGTCTTCAACCGTGCCTTCCCTACCTGCGACGAGTCGGCTCTCGTCAAGGACGAATATGAGCTTGCCGTGCAAATCAACAGCAGAGTTAAGGCGAAAATCGTCGTTCCTAGCGACGCCGACGCCGAGCAAATCAAAACAATCGCTCTAGAAGAACCTACCGTCAAAGCATTGCTCGAGGGTATGAACGTGGTTAAGGCAATAGTTATACCAAAACGCCTCGTAAACATAGTAGTCAAATAAGGAGAAAATTATGCTGGATATCAAACTTGTGAGAACCAATCCCGAATTGGTAAAAGAAAACATCAAAAAGAAGTTCCAAGACGAAAAGCTCGTCCTCGTAGACGAGGTCTTGGCAATGGATAAAGAGTTTAGAGAATGCAAACAACGCGGTGACTATTGTAGGTCGCAACGCAACGCCCTCTCCAAACAAATCGGCTCTCTTATGGCAAAAGGTCAAAAGGACGAAGCCGAAAAAGTAAAGGCGCAAGTGGCTGAGTTTGCCAAAGAACTCGCCGACCTCGAAGTCAAAGAAGAAGAGCTCTCTAGCGAGATAAAAAAGAGAATGATGGTCATTCCTAATATCATCGACGACAGCGTGCCTATCGGTAAGGACGACAGCGAAAACGTGGAAGTGGAACGCTTCGGCGAGCCAAAAGTGCCCGACTTCGAAGTGCCTTATCACGTGGATATCATGGAAAGACTCAACGGCATCGACCTCGATAGCGCAAGAAGAACCAGCGGTAACGGGTTCTACTACCTTTGCGGTGATATAGCCCGCTTGCACAGCGCGATTTTGTCGTATGCAAGAGACTTTATGATAGACAGAGGCTTTACCTATTATATTCCGCCTTTTATGATTAGAAGCAACGTCGTTACGGGCGTAATGAGCTTTGCCGAAATGGAGAATATGATGTACAAAATCGAGGGCGAAGACCTCTACCTCATCGGCACGTCGGAGCACTCTATGATAGGCAAGTTTATGGATACGGTGCTTAGCGAAGACGAGTTGCCTAAGGCTCTCACCAGCTATTCTCCTTGCTTCCGCAAAGAAGTGGGCGCACACGGCATAGAAGAGAGAGGCGTGTACCGTATTCACCAATTCGAAAAACAAGAGATGATAGTGGTATGCCACCCTGACGATAGCAGAGATTGGTTTGTCAAACTCTACACCAACACCGTGGACTTCTTCCGTTCTCTCGACATACCCGTACGCACTCTGGAATGTTGTTCGGGCGACCTCGCCGACCTCAAAGTCAAGAGTATCGACGTTGAAGCTTGGTCCCCAAGACAAAAGAAATACTTTGAAGTGGGTAGCTGTTCTAACCTCGGCGACGCTCAAGCAAGACGCCTAGGCATAAGAATTAAGGGCAAAGAAGGCAACTACTTCGCCCACACCCTCAACAACACCGTCGTTGCTCCACCTCGTATGCTCATTGCTTTCTTGGAAAACAATCTGCGCGAGGACGGCTCGATTGCTATTCCTGCTCCGCTCCGTATGTATATGGGCGGAAAAGAAGAAATTAGATAAATATGCCTAAGCGTTCGCTCCCCAAACAAACCAAACAGCGCATCTGGGAACTTGACTTTCTAAGAGCGGTCTGCGTGATGCTGATGATATTCGACCATACGATGTACAACTTTGCATTCGTATTCGGTCGGGCGTGGTCTGAAGCAAGCGGGAGCGAATTTTATTTTAATCTTTGGCAAAACGCTCGCACCTATTGGCATAGCCCAATAAGAGAATTCGTCCAACCGTTGGTTGTCATCATATTTTGCTCGCTGTGCGGAATATCGACGGCTTTTAGCAAGTCCAACCTCAAGAGAGGTATCGAGGTGGCGGTGTGCGCCGTGCTGGTAACTATAGTCACGACAATTATCGACTCGCCTATCACCTTTGGCATACTGCATATGTTTGCCGTAGCTATTTTGCTGTGGACTCTCATTGACTTTATATGTCGCCACGACAAAAAAAAGACGGCGTTTGCTTGCCTCGGAATGGGATTTTTTATAGTCTTTACCAATATGCTGCTCATGCCTATGTACGAGGCTAACAACCAAATATTCGTGGACAACAATAGCTGGGCGTGGGTAGGAGAATTTTTGTACGGCAACCCTTACGAGAGCTTTTCCGCCGACTATCAACCAATCTTTCCTTTGGTGGGCTATATGCTCATTGGCGCAAGTGCTTCACACGTATTGTATCCTAACAAAAAATCCTTGCTCCCGTGGCTTGGCAAATATGATTGGTACAAACCTATCAACTTTTGGGGTAAAATTGCCCTGCCCGTCTACGTACTGCACCAAGTTGTCATCACCGTGATACTTGCGCTAATCAGTTTCTTCTTTATCACCAAGGGCGACTTCGTAGTGATTTGATAGCAAAAACTCAATACATATCGAGAAAAATACAAATTTGATAAATCACGCTTTGCATACTACAATAAGGCGTGATTTTTTGATTGGTGGGAGTTGTCCAAAGGATAAGAATAGGATTTACAACCCTTCCACCGCTTTTGGCGGTTTTTCTCACGGTGTAGATACAAGCAAGACAAGGAGTACGCGGATTTTGTGCAGGGAGCATACTCCTTGTATGTGACCAAACAAAAACGTAAGTTACGACACAGTATTGCGAAGTATATACGCCACGAGAGCGACAAAGCATATCGATAAAGATATGCCGTAAGACACCCTTCCCGAACACAAGAGGGCGGCTTTCTATATGGATTGAGATTGCCACGCTACGCTCGCAATGACATATAGCTGAGATTCCCACGCCTTGAAACAAGGCTCGGAATGACACACTGCTTGGTCGGTGCTCCAACCCATTTTGACGGCATAGGTGCGAGTAAGAAAAGTTGCCAAAAGTAAAAGTCTGTTAGAATAGTTTTGACGGTGGAGATACGAGTAAGACGCGAAGAGCGGAGTTTTTGCGACAGGAGCGTACTAAAGCGTACGTGACTGAGCAAAAATCTCCGCTCGATAAAGCATTACGAGGTGTCTTTGACGGCATAGGTACGAGCAAGACAAGGAAAAAGGCAACTTTATCGAAGCGAGCGTACTATTGCGTACGTGAGCAAGAAAAGTTGCCTTTTGACACAGTATTGCGATGTAGATATGCCGTCAAAAGCCGTCAAACTATAGGGGTGGTAGCAAACCCCCCATTAGTAAAATACCCGTTGCCTTGCGCTACGACGGTGATGTCGGTTGCATCGCCTAGCAAGGTCTTGTCAAAGCTGAAAGAGGTCATGGAAGTTCTGCCTAGCTCGGTGAGCGTGCCTGCGTTGTTGGCATACACAACGTAACTGTCGGCGCCGTCCAGGGCTACCCAACTTACGTTGATTTGAGCGCCGTTCTCACGAGCGGTAAGTTCGCTTACGATGCCGAGTTGTTGAGTTTTGGTATAGCTTGCCATTGCTTGCTTGCTAGACAAAATCTCTGCCACGTTGCTGTGTGCAGTTACTCTAACGGAATAAGTGCCTACCTCTACTATATCTACGTAATTATCCTTCTCATCTTCGGGACCGCCGGTGAGATAGAATTTTTGAGTCGTAGCATTTTTGTCTGCTTCACGTCTTAGTTGTTTTCCTGCAACGTCAATGGTGTAATAGTCGGCAAAATCAACCGTGTCGAAGGTAATATAAATACCGTTGCCGTCCTCAGCCACTTGCACGTTCTCCGGAGTAGCGAGGGTGATTTTGTATGCATACTCTATCTTGGTGATTTCGCTATCCACGTAGACCGTTGAGTCTGCGGTCTCCAACGCCTCAAAGTCATAGTCACCCTTGGCATAGACCGTGATTATATGCTTGCCTGCACCGCCGTTGCTCATTAGAGTGGAGATATCCAGCTGATTGCTTTCAACGACGTATTCGGTGTCGTCCACGTTGAATACGTACTTGGTTGCACCTACAACCTTGGCACTGACAGCAAAGATCTTGCCTCCCGCACGCTCCTCTACTATGAGGTCGACAGGTGTTGCCAACTTGTCGATATATACGACTTTGCCACAACCTTTGATAGTGTAATCGCCTGCACTCTCTCTATAAATGGCTAGCGTTGCAATATCTTTGTATTCCGAGCATGAGTGACCGCTTAGCATTGCCACCTTTTTGCCTCCCTCGATACCTGCCTCTACCTTGCCACTGATTTGAGCGGTGCTATCTCTATCCAATACTATGGAAGTAATGCTCGAGGACGCCGTTGCCGTCAAGTCAACTCTTTGTGCGACCAGCTTGCCGCTGATTTTGCCCGTTGCGCTAACTTGAACGTTGGCGTCAAGCGCCGTGGACGATAGCTCGATTTGTGACGTATTGGCTGTAGATAAAGCACCCAAAGTAACGTTTTGCGCACCTACGGATATTCCGTTAGCCGAGGACATTGCCGTTATCTTCACTTGCTTGGCTACTATCTCGGCTCTACCCGTCTGGGTGTTGCTAAGCATCTCTACGTTGGCATTGAGAGCGTTGATAACTATCTTATCGGCATCAACTACGCCACCTTCTACGTAGACTTTCTTTTTGATATTGCCTATCTTGATGTCTTTTGCTTCGGTGGTAGAATAGGTCAACGTTCCTTTGATAGTCAGGGTGTGTCCTTGCAAATCAATGCAATAATTGCCCCTCGCACTCATATCCAGGTCGCCGTCAACAACTACGTCTTTGGATAGAACGAAATAGGTCCCTTTGGTGATATCCTTGTCAAAGTCGGCTGCTTCTGCCACCATTATCTTGTCTTTGAAATGAAAATAGATAGGCAAACCGATACCCAAGCCTACACCGATGATTGCTACTATGCAAAGCACGGCAATGATAATATTTTTCTTTTGCTTAGCCGTAAGTGGCTTCTTAGTCTTAGGAGCTGCGTTGTCACCGATAGGTTGCACGGGAGCTACCGCTTTGTCCTCGCCATCTTGAGGCTCGTCGGATTCTACCTCTGCCTGCGTGTCTTCGGGCTTAGTCAAAAAGTCTTCTATCAAATCTTGGCAAGGCTCGTAGTATATTCCGCTTGCCTTAGCCGTCTTTTCGTTGTAAGTGCTATATCCGCTGTCGATATCGCTCGAGCTATCGTAGAGTATGAAAGGCACGGGATCTCCTACGTGAGTTTTGATAGATATCGGTGTTGGATGATCGGGCGCAATAAGTATGCGATAAGGCTCACCCATCTCGTCAAGCTCTCTCTTGCAATATCCTACCACCTTGTCGTCAATGAGTTCTATGGACTTGACCTTGTTGTCAAGGTCGCCTTGGTGTCCGCATTCGTCAGGCGCTTCCATGTGAATATACACGTAATCGTAACCCTCTCTAAATGCGTCGATAGCTCTCTTGGCTTTGCCTTCAAAATTGGTGTGATAGGTGCCCGTAGCGCCCTCTACGTCCCAGCTCGTCATGCCCGCGCCTATGCCAATGCCTTTGACGAGGTCTACGGCGGAGATAACGCCTGCCTTGAGTCCGTACTTCTGTCCAAAATCGTCAAGTTGAGGCTTGTTTCCCTCTCCCCACAACCAAATGCAGTTGGCAGGGTTTTTGCCTTGCTTGATACGCTCGAGGTTGATTGGGTGGTCTTTGAGCAATTCGTAAGACGCTTGGAGCATGGCAAGATGCTCGTCGCAATCCTCGCCCTTAGGCAAATAATCGCCTATCACCTTGTCGGAAATGTCGTGTGGCGGTGTGTATTGCGCACCCAACTTGCCACCCTTGGTAATCATACAATGGCGATAACTTACTCCCGAATAGAAGGAATACTTGTCGTTGCCGAGTGCCTCTTGCACTGCTTTGATAAGCTCTGCCGCCTCTTGAGTGGTTATCTCACCCGCACTATAGTCTACCATTACCTTGTTTTCAAAAGGCTCGTCGTCTGACAAAGTAACGAGATTGCAACGAGTGGCAATATCGCTATCGCTCATATCAATACCGATAGACAACGCCTCGAGAGGTGACCTGCCGGTATAATACTTGTCGGGAGCGTAACCCATCATAGATAGGTTGGCTACGTCACTGCCGGGTTTCATTCCGTCGGGTACGGTCTTGACAAGACCTATTACGCCCTTGGCGCAGAGTGCGTCCATATTAGGTTTGTTAGCAACTTCAAGCGGTGTTTTCCCGTCCAATTGAGGGCAAGGATAATCTGCCATTCCGTCGCCGAGTATTACAAGATATTTCATATTAGTCCTCTATAAATATCAAAATATATATATTATATTCTAAAACATTTGTATTCGCTTGTCAAATGCGTGTAATTTATTTTACGCAATACTAACATTTGACAACAACGGGGGACATTAGCTTTAAGCTTTGTCCCCCGTTGTTGGTTGGTTTGATTATTTTGCTGCTTTTACTTTTGGAATGGTAATCTTTGGTCCTGCGTAGTTGACGTTGTATTTGATTTTGGTACCCTCCGTATAATCTACGATTTTGCTAATTCTACCATTTATTGTTTCGATGGTCAGAGGATATTTGCCTTTTACCTCGGTAGTACCACCTAGAACTGCAGACAATTCTTGCCCGATATCATCAAAGGTATAGGTGGTAACGATATCTCCTTGAGAGATGCTTTTTGGTACTATCACTCCAGTCTTCATTGCTAAGAGAACAGCGTCGAATTTTATAACAAGCACATCTTTGTTGAATTGCGAAATATTCGGAAATCTGAGAATCTTGTTACCATTTTCGTCCAATGCCGGATTGCCATCTTTGTCCAATACGTATTTACTTATAATAGGATCTAGCAAAAATTCCAATTCTGTCTTTTCAATAGTAGTCCATACGTCCTCGTTATTTACCTTACCTTCTATATAATACTCTTCTCCGTTATAGTAATAGTAATACTCGGCATTAGTAGTGCTTGATTGGTTGGTCACTACGGTATATAAGATTGCATCTCCTGCTTTGTTGATTTTATATTCTTTGCTGGCACTATTGCTCTCGACCACTGTCGTTTTGATATAATACGTATCGGTGTCTTTGAATTCTTGGATTGCAGCCTCCAAGTATTCAATGCCTTCTTGAATACTTAATTCTTTGGTACAACCACTAAACATCATTGAAAAACTAAGGCATACTACCAATATGATTGCCAAAATAGATAACTTTTTCATATTATTCTTCCTCCTTGTTTTGCTCGTCGGTCGCTTCGGCGTTTTCTTGGATTGCCTCAGCTTCGACTTCTTCGGCAGGTGCTTCGACGGTTTCTACGACCTCGGCGTCGGTTGTCTCATCGGTAGTAACTTCTTCTTCGTACAGTTCTTCAATGGTTTCGTCACTAGACAAGAAGCTTGCGTCTTCGCCGTAGCCCGCAGCCTTGTTCGCTTCGATAGCTCTTTGCTTGAGCGCTTCAATGATTTCGCCGTGTTTCTTCTCCGTCAAATCCCAGAACAAATATGGCAAGGTCATCAAAATCGAACCTGCTGCCGCAAGTATTGCCAGCGAGCGGAACATAGGCGTTCTGATTGTCGTATCGAACAATACGTCGTAGTTGTCGGATAGTCCGTGATAGGTGTAGATTGCAGGGATAACGAAGTTGGTGCCGAGTGCGATGATAGAGTTGATAATTGCAAAGTTGCCGGCAAAGCCTTCGAGTCTATCGCCCGTGAGATATTGTTGATAGTCGAGTGCTTCGGCGTTCATTGCAGGTGCTGTGATAAGTTGTACCGCTATGCCGAAGAATGCAATATAAGCACATATTGTAAACATTACGTAACTGTAACTGAAGAAAATCAACACAATGCTGGATAGTAATACCGCTCCGTTGCTGACGATAACAACGTTTTTCTTACCCATTGCTCTGATGAGGAAAGGTGCCGCCGCCATACCGATACCCGAAGCCGTACCTATTACTAGTGATACAACAGATTGAATAATCTCGTTTTGAAGCATGTACACATAAGACCAGTACAAGCAACCCGTAACAGCCGTTCTTGCAAAGGTAAACCAGTTGGAAGTGTTGATAATCCAGAAGTATTTGTTGGAAATAATTGCCTTCATACCGTCCTTAAACTTAACCTTGGCTTGGTAAGTTTTAGGAACGACTATTCTTTCTTTAGTTCCAAAATATGCTATTAAGGAAGTTGCGAGACCTATTATCGCAAATACCGGGAAAATTACTCTATAAAACGCTATATCCAACTGACCGCCTTTGAATGCTTTTGCGATGAGTGGGAACAGTGCTCCCGTGATGGTCGGAGCCATAGAATATACGAGGGACGATATAGATATAATATCCGCTCTCTCTGTGGTGTTAGGAGTAATAAGTTGCGAAAGTTGTATGTACATTCCGTAGAAGAACTGATATACGAAGTTCATACCCAAGAACAAAGCACCTACCAATACTACCAACAACGTGTGATGTGCCGTTGCCCAAGATACAGGCAAAAATGCAAACAACGTGATGAGTATTGCCGACGGAGGTCCAAGCCATAGAATAAACGGTCTTGCCTTGCCTCTGTTTTTCTTAGAGTTCGCACCTACGTTGTCTATCCAATAACTCTTGAGCGGTTGAATGAGCAAGGTGAACACCGTGTTGATAGTCAACAAAATTGTCAATTCCATTGGCGTCATTCCATAGATGGAACCCAGCAACAAGCAGTTGGCTGACAGCGTGATTTGCGCCGTGAGCGCAGCCATAAATTGTACACCCATACCACCGACGGAATAGGCTACGATTTCTTTGTTGGAAACAAATCTGCCCTCTGCAGGATGGTTCCAATGTTTGACAAAGCTTTTGAATACGCCGCCGACTTTGCCAAAAAATCCTTGTATTTTATTCATAATTCCTCCTTAGGCTTGACGCCCTTGTTTCCACAATAATCGATATGACGACAAGTATTTGTCAAAACTCTTCTTGCTCTTCCATCATCATATCATACTCGACAAGCACGTACTCCGCCGTGTCCTCGTCTACTTCCCTCAAGGTATCCCTGCCCTTTTGGCTGACTATCTCCAATACCTTAGGCTGATAATATTCTTCTTGTTCTTCCCAAGCATCAACAGGCTCCAATATGGCGTAAATGCTACCTTGCACCGTTATCACCGCAACTTGGTCGAAGGCTTGCATTTTGCCATCTCCGTCCGTCAAAACTATAGGATCGTCGTTGTCTGCGTCCAATAGTTTTTTTATTTGAGCTTGTATCATATCTGATTGGTCTTTCATCTTTATTTCCTTCTTTGCTATACCCTATCTATTGACGGCACGTATATAGGCAACGGCAATATCGAGTCCAGCCAAGCATTATTGCAAGCTATTACCTTGACTCCAAAAAGCATTCGCGTTGCCTCTTCTCTATTAAGCACCACGTCGGCTTGCTCGTCGCTTTGAGTTACCTCGACCTTGTCGCCGTCTACACTTATCAAGTACTTCTCGTCATCGATTTGAAGCGTTGCTCGTCCCGAAAGCACCCTTTGATGCCTGACTTTGGATTGTAGCAACGTCTTGATTGTGCCTTGATAGTCGAGTATCAACCAATTTTCTACGTTTGATTGACAATAATTTTCGCTGTGCAAAATAAGCTCGTTGTTGGTGCTATCGTCATACGGCGAGACACTCACTTTGACGCTGTCTGTTTTGTTGTATATAATCCAAGCCGTAGTCGTAGCAATCAATTGTTGAGGCGGCACTACTATCTCCGATATATCTGCTCCGTACCTGTTTTTGACCAAATAACCCAATACGTGTCCGCTTTTTTTGACAAAGTATGCTTTAGATTTCCACGTGCCGAGGGTGGCGAAAAAGTCTTGTCGCTCACACCTGATTGCCAGCTTGGCGTATACACGTTGCAAAAGCTCAATCTCTTCGCTATTGTGTCTAATCAACTCAAAGGTGTAATCTTGGACATTGGCGATAAGACTCTTGTCGGCACGCAAAGTGTATACGTTTTCTACGCCCGACGGATAAAACCCAAATCTTTTGTATCGATTGAGATATCCGCTCAAAAACATAACTTGCACGCCGTCTTGCTTGCATTGTCGTATTGCTTGGTCAAGCAAACTCTTCATCACGCCGCATCCTCTATATCGAGGGTGCGTGGCAACCATTCCTATACCCGCACCGACAATACTTTGGTCGTCGACTTGCCACTTGATTGGAATGACTGCAACCGTTCCTATTACTTTAGCATCTTCAATTGCGACCAAATGGCAATCTCTATATCCGTCGTTACGGTATATCTTAGGCAAAGTATCTGCAAACTTTTGTTTAAAGGTCTTGTCCAAAAGCTTTTTCGTTTGTTGGTACTGTTTGCCGTCGGGTTTTACTAAAAGCATTTTGCTCCTATGTGCGTATTGATAATTATAAATATACTATAAAGCTACGATAATTTCAATAGTAAATTTATTTTTTTAGTAAAATATTTAGATTATATATAATAATTTGTAAGTTGCCTCTAATCTTATTGCATAGGTTGTCCGCTTACTATCCTGATAGTTTTGTACTCTTTGACGTCTTCTTCAAACTCGGTACAAGTAATGATTGTCTGCAGCGTGGACGACATTTCGAGTAATTGACGGCGTCTACCCTCGTCAAGCTCGCTAAGCACGTCGTCGAGCAATAATATAGGGCTTTCTCCTATCTCGTCCTTAAATAGCTGAATTTCGGCGAATTTGAGCGACAATGCAACAGTGCGTTGTTGTCCTTGCGAGCCGAACTTGCGCATATCTATTCCGTTGGACAATATCTCTAGATCGTCGCGGTGTGGTCCAAAAGTAGTGTATTGCAAGTTTTTGTCTTTTTCAAAATTTTGTTGCAATTTTTGCAAAAATTTACTCTCTATTTCACCCTTTTCCGCCCTCTCAATTCCACTCTCGTAGCTCACCGACAATTCTTCTTTGCCCTCGGTAATTTGAGAGTGAATTTGCTTAGCGTACACTGCTATACTGTCTGCAAAAGCATAGCGTTGAAGTATGATTTGTGCGCCGTATTTTGCCATTTGTACGTCCCAGGCATAGAGTTGTGCGGCAAGATTTGCATCGCTAAATTTCTCTTTGAGAAGTTTGTTGCGTTGGCTGAGAATAGCATTGTACTTGGATAATGCGTCCAGATATACTCTCGACTGTTGAGATAGACTTATATCCATAAATTTTCTACGCTCTTGCGGACTTTCTTTGATAAGTTTGATTTCGTCGGGACTAAAAAATACAACGTTGAGTATACCTACAAGTCCGCTTAGTTTAGTCAACGGAACACCGTCTACCGCCACCCTCTTTTTGTCCATATTATCTATGCCAAATTCTATACTATAATCTCTATACTTTTTGGCTACGACTACTTTGATATAACAACTCGTCTCGTTCCATTTGATGAGATCTTTATATTTGTTAGAACGAGGCGACTTGCCAAGTGCCGAGCAATATATACTCTCCACAAGATTAGTCTTTCCGGCAGCGTTTTTACCAACGACAATATTAAGCCCCTTGTCAAACTCGACACGGGCAGAAGCATAATTGCGATAGTTTTTTAGATCAACGCTTTTGATATACATACGTATTTATTTTATCATAAAAGCTATATCTTTTCAATTTTTTTAGACTTTTACTTTTGACAATATATTTTTCTTTTGAGTTAATTGTAAATACTACTTCTAAAAACATAAAAAATCACTGTTTTTTATATTTGTTTTTATCTATATTTATTTAATTTTTTTATTGAAAAATCTTAGATTTTATACTATAATATAGTCATGAACGAAGCAAAAAAAATTTGGAAGCTCTTTGACAGCGAGATACAAAGCAAAATTTCTACCGTAGGTTACGATACTTGGTTTAGAGATTTAGAACCCCTAACTATTGCAGGGGATAAGCTTGTCGTTGTCACTCAATTCAAAAACGCTAAAACAAAAATACCTCAATCCTATAAGACGGAGATTAGAGATTCTATCGATGCTATCAATACTTACGTCACCGATATTATCTTTATTACGCCTGACGAAAAAAAGGTATTCAACGACAATAGCGTAGTAGAAAAGGTTGAGAGTATTCCCATCAACAACGCTTCTTCTACTTTTAATTCTCACTACACTTTTGATTCTTTCGTAGTAGGTCCTAGCAACCAACTAGTATACTCAGCTGCTAAGGCAGTTGCAGAAAACCCGGGAGGTAACGTCAATCCGTTTTTTATTTATGGTGGCGTAGGTCTTGGTAAAACTCATATAATGCACTCTATCGGCAATTATTTGCTAAACAAAAATCCTAATCTTAAGGTTTTGTATTCTACGACTGAGCAATTTGTCAACGACTTTATAGATTCTTTTTCTAACTCTTCTAATAACGAAAAAAATAGATTGTTTAGAGAAAAATATCGCAACGTTGACGTATTGATGTTGGACGATATACAGTTTTTGCAAAACAAAACTTCTTGTCAAGAGGCATTGTTCCATACCTTCAACGACTTACATCAAGCATCTAAACAGATTGTTTTGTCGTCCGATAGACACCCTAAAGAACTCACCTTCCTCAATGAAAGATTGCAATCACGCTTCCAAAGCGGAATGTCTATTGATATCGCTCAACCTGACTTAGAAACGAGAATAGCTATTTTGCAAAAGAAAGCTTTTGAAAAGAAAGTAGTGGTATCTCAACCCGTCATCTATTATATTGCCGAAAATATCACGTCCAATATAAGAGAATTGGAAGGCGCATTGACTAAATTTATCTTTTCTTGCACACTTAGAAATATCGAGCCAAACGATATTGACGTGGCAAAAGAAGTACTAAAATACGATATTGACGTGACTACTCACGTTTTGTCAGCCGACTCTATCGTAGAAGCCACTTGTGCATATTTCAATATTTCCAAAACAGACGTACTTAGTAAGAAAAAGACAAAAAATATAGCTCTTTGCAGACAAATTTGTATATATCTTATCTATGATATATTGGGACAACCTCTGGCAACGATAGGTAACTACTTCGGAGGTAAAGATCATACCACTATTATGTATGCCAAAAATAAGATAATAGACGAGCTGGAAAATAACAATAATTTGCTCAAAATGCAAATCAACGATATCAAAAATATTATACAAAAAAGATAGTGTGAAAATTGTGAATAAACCAAAAAACTTGTCCACATAAAAAGATAGGTTTATACACATTGTTAAAATAATAAAATAATGGACAAACGCTAGTTATCCACATTTTTCACATGCTTATTATATATATGATTATCAATAAAATAATCTAAAAACTAATAAATACATAATGCCAACAAGGAGAAAAAAATGAAAGTATTTTGTAATAGTGCGGATTTTGCCGATGCAATCAATAAAGTTGCTAAAGCTTTACCTGTCAAAAAAACTCAACCTATACTAGAAAGCATAAAAATTAGTGCTTACGGGGATGAAATGACTTTTGTTGCCACTGACGATAATTTAGCTATTATCAAAAAAATTAAAGCCGACGTTCAAATGGAAGGTGAAGTTTTAGTTCCAAGTAAAATACCTACAGAATTAGCAAAAAAAATATCATACGAAAATACTATCGAACTAAGCGACGTCAACGATGATAATTTGACTCTCAACTACGGAGACGGCAGTGCTTTCTTAGTATTGATGAATATCTTAGAATATCCAATCATTAGCGAAGACGAGTATGAAAACAAAATCACCATGCTCCAAAAAGATTTTAAAGATATGATCAACAAGACCATATTCGCTACCTCAAGCGATGGCGGTAGAGAAATATATAAAGGTTGTCTTTTAGAAATAGAAGGTAGTATTGCTCGCCTCGTTGCTTTAGACGGATATCGTCTTGCAATTTGTTCTAAAGAATTGCCTATGCAATATCCGGACAATAGCATTATTATACCTGCCAAGAGTCTGCAAGAGATTGCAAAATTGTTGGACGATGATGAAGAAATTGTCAATATCGAATTTTCCGACAAGTCGGTAATGGTAGATATAGGACATACAAAAATCAAGTCAAAATTACTATCTGGTAACTTTATTAAATATAGAGATACTTTCCCTAAGAGTTTTGAAGCTTACGTCACCGTAGATAGAAAAGTATTGGAAGAAGCAATAGATAGAGCTTCGATAATTAGCCGTTTCAACAAATATAATAACCTAAAACTAGAAATCAAAGAAGGAGTGATGTATATCAATTCCGTCAGCGAATTGGGTGAATCAAAAGAAAAAGTCAACGTGTTTACCAAAGGTAAGGATATCAAGATTGGCTTCAACGCTAAGTATCTGAGTGACTGCTTGAAGTACGTCAACAACGAATTCGTACTCTTCAAACTATCTTCTCCAACTTCGGCTGCGGTATTTACTCCTGTTGAAGGTGATGATTTTATCTATATTATAGTTCCTATTAGATAACAAAAGATAAATATAAAATTTTTACAAAGGATAAATATACAAAGGAAAAAGCGACGTAGTAATACGTCGCGATTTTTATATAATTGACAATTTAGTTGTAACAATATAATTGTATAAATTATTAACTATTCTTCATATTATTGATAATATCGAAGATTCTTTCCAAGTCCTTTTGAGTAAAGTAGTCGATACAAATTCTGCCCTTAGTATTGTTGCCTACGACTTTTATCTTAGTACCAAAAACTCTCTGCATATCGGTGACTAAATCCTTGAGCTCGGTAGTCAATACCGGTTTAGCTTTTTTAGGCGTCTTTTGAGGATTGAGATAATTGTAAACCATCACTTCCAACTGTCTAACCGACATTTGTTTGTCGCATGCCGCGATAGCGTAACTTGCTTGTACTTGATAGTCTTTGATAGACGCAAGACAACGTGCGTGTCCTGCCGATAGTCTACCCGACGACACCATATCGATGACTACGGGATTGAGAGTCAATAATCTTAGAGCATTGGTGATAGCAGGACGAGATTTGCCAAGTTTTTCTGCGAGTTCTTCTTGAGTTACGCCGTATTCTTCTATGAGAGCCTTGTAAGCGTATGCTTCTTCGATAGGATTGAGGTCTTTCCTTTGAATATTTTCTATCAAAGCGATTTCTTTACGCTGTTGGATAGTGAGATTTTTGATGATAACGGGTATTTTGGATAGCCCTGCTATTTTAGAAGCCCTATATCTTCTCTCTCCTGCTACGATTTGGTATTTGTTACCAACTGCCGTGACGAGAATAGGTTGGATAACGCCGTGACTTTTAATAGATAGTGCAAGCTCTTCCAAAGCTTTTTGGTCAAAAGACTTGCGAGGTTGGGCAGAATTGGTGATAATTTTGTCTATATCAACCTCTTCTACACCACTATTGAGATTGCCTTGTTCGTCATACGCCGATTCGGTATTGATGGCGAGTAGTGCTTCAAGTCCCGTGCCGAGTCCACTCTTTTTCATAAGTAATTCTCCTTATTGCTTTTGCAAAAATTCTGTAGCCAAAGCTCTGAAAGCTTTGCTTCCTTTACAGTTTTTGTCATAAATAATGATAGGTTGTCCGTAACTTGGTGCTTCGGCAAGCCTTACGTTGCGAGGAATAACGTTGTCGTAGAGTTTTTCTCCAAAGAACTTTTTGATTTCGTCATACACCTGCGAAGTAAGATTACTACGCTTGTCATACATTGTAAGGATTATGCCTTCGATAGTAATGGTTGGATTGAGAAACTTCTTTAGTCCTTGTATGGTGCGTGTGAGTTGTGACAGTCCTTCGAGGGCATAATATTCGCATTGCATAGGTATGATGATACTGTTACATGCTGTCAAGGCGTTGACAGTGAGTGTGCCGAGCGAAGGCGGACAATCTATAAAAATAAAGTCGTATTGATTAGCTATCGGTTGTAGAGCTATCTTAAGAATACTCTCTCTACCGAATACTGAAGCAAGCTCTAACTCTGCACCTGCCAGGTTGACTGAAGACGTAATACAGTCAAGACCTTGGACTGCCGTAGGACAAATAACGTTGTCGTCGATAGGTGCGTCTTTAGTCAAAACTTCGTATATACTTAACTTTTCCGATTGACTCAATCCAAGACCGCTGGTGGTATTAGACTGTGGATCTAGGTCGATAAGTAAAACCTTCTTTCCTTTTTCCGCTACACAAGAAGCAAGATTGATACAACACGTAGTCTTACCTACGCCACCTTTTTGATTGGTAAAAGCAATGATTTTTGCCATATTTTCTCCTTATATATCTCTTAGATTATATCAAAAGCAATCACTAAAAGCAATACTATATTATAGGATTGGTGCGAGGCTTGTTTTTTCCTCGAGGATAGGATTTTGGAGTTGAGCCTGTTTTGACAATCTCAACTAGTATCCTTTTGTCGCCGTTTGGTAGACACGTATCGACTTTTTGACTGATTTTGCAATTAAAAACTTGCATTGCTCGTCTTGATAGACTTATCTCTTCATCGGCGTTAGAGCCCTTGTAAGCTATAAGTTTACCACCAACCTTGAGCAGAGGAATGCAATATTCAAGCAACGTTGGAAGAGGTGCAACCGCCCTTGCCACGCAAACGTCAAAAGCTTCTCTATTGTTGTTAGCATAGTCCTCAGCCCTCGTATGAATACAAATACAGTTGGTTAGATTGAGTGCGTCTTGGACAGAGGTTAGAAAGTTTATTCTTTTGTTAAGGCTATCTAATAACGTAAATTTGCAGTCGGGACGAATTATAGCAAGGGGAATACTCGGAAATCCCGCACCGCTACCAACGTCGCAAATTTTGCTCCCCTTAGGTATCAATTCTGCTCCAAGCAGACTATCTACGAAGTGTTTTTGTTCCACTTGTTCTTTGTCGGTGATAGCCGTGAGATTAAATTTTTCGTTCCATTCTACGAGCATATCAAAATATTGCTCAAAACAAGCAATATTTGATTGGTCTATGCCGTGTTGATTGAAGTAGTCTGACAAATATTTCATATTACTAATTTTTGTGTAGATATGCTAGCAGAACCGTAATGTCTGCAGGCGAAACGCCCGATATTCTCGATGCTTGAGCAAGGTTGAGAGGCTTGATTTGGTTGAGCTTTTGCCTAGCCTCTAATCTCAGTCCTTGTATAGTAGAATAATCTAAATCGGTAGGAAGAAGCTTGTTTTCTAACTTTTTGTTTTCTTCTATGGCGTGAGCTTGCTTGTTCATATAGCCTTCGTATTTGCACTCTGTGGCAAGCTCTTCTAGCACTCTCAGGTCGTCCCCCGTAAAGTCGTCAAAGCCGTCTATGAGAGTCTGCGCAGTGATATTGGTGCGCTTTAGCATATCTCTATAAGTCATTGCTTTGCAAGGAATACTCTCCCCAACTCTGTCAAAGACATCGCTAAATTGAGAAGGTGTAAGCGACTTGTCCAGCAAAGAATCAAGACGATTTTTTTCATTCATTTTGGCAAGATATCTATTCCATCTCTCGTCACTTACCAGACCTATCTCTCTACCTAGAGGGGTAAGTCTTTGGTCGGCGTTCTCTTGTCTTAGGTATAGTCTATGCTCTGCTCTTGCCGTCATCATACGGTAAGGCTCGTTGGTGCCTTTGGTAACTAAGTCGTCTATCAATACACCGATATACGAGTTGTCACGGGTGAGGATAATAGGTTCTTTGTCGGTAATATATCTAGATGCGTTGATGCCTGCGACAAGTCCTTGCGCCGCTGCCTCCTCGTAACCGCTACTACCGTTGAGTTGTCCTGCACAAAACAAGCCGTCAATATGCTTGACCATAAGGGCGGCATTGAGACATAGGCTGTCTATGCAGTCGTATTCGATTGCGTATGCATATCGTATAATTTTGCAATTTTCTAACCCTATTACGGAATGATACATCTCGAGCTGTACGTCAAAAGGAAGGGACGACGACATACCTTGTATATACATTTCGTTGGTAAATGCACTCTCCGGTTCTACGAAAATTTGGTGACGCTCTTTGTCACTAAAACGCATAACCTTGTCCTCTATGCTTGGACAATATCTAGGACCTACGCCCTTGATAGAACCGTTGTACAAAGGAGAACGGTGTATATTGGCAAAGATAATATCCTTGGTCTTAGGGGTGGTGTAAGTGAGATAGCAAGGCTGTTTGTTGACACCGTAACCGTCGTGCATAAAACTAAACGGATAGATTTTTTCGTCTCCGTTTTGAATCTCCATAACGGAGAAGTCTATACTCTTTTTGTCTACTCTAGCCGGTGTACCCGTCTTAAATCTACGAGTAGGCAACCCTAAATCTATAAGGTTGTCGGTGAGATAAGTTGCCCTAGCAAAGCCGTTGGGACCTACTTGTTGAGACCAATCGCCAATGATAATGCGAGCGTTGAGATATACTCCGCTGGCAACTACGACTGCCCTGCAATTAAAACTCTGCCCCGTAGTGGTAACTACGCCTTGCACCTTGCCGCCAACTACCACGATTTCTTTGACTTCCGCCTGTATCATATCGAGATGGTCGGTGGTCTCCAAAGTCTTTTTCATACTAAGGTGATACATAGTCTTGTCGGCTTGACCTCTAAGACTGTGCACCGCCGGACCTTTGCCGAGATTGAGCATACGCAGTTGGAGGAGATTGTCGTCGGCGTTGATGCCCATTTGACCGCCGAGTGCGTCGATTTCTCTTACAAGATGACCTTTGGCAGTTCCGCCGATATTAGGGTTGCACGCCATAAATGATATGCTATCCATAGACAGCGTTAGCAATAGAGTGTCGTGTCCGAGACGTGCCAAAGCAAGGGCGGCTTCTACACCTGCATGCCCTGCTCCGACTACTATTGCATCATAATTTTGGCGATAAGTCATCATAAAAAAAGTATAACACTATTTTGGATATATGACAATCAAATAAATACTCATCTAATCGCTAAACTAACTACAAAATAATCAAGTAAAATATAATAATACGTATTTTATTGAGAATGATAGAAGATTATTTTAGTCTTGAATTTCGTCCTCGTCGCAATTTTCGACGTTGGGTTTGTTTCTAAGAGCCGAGATAAGTTTGAACAAAAACGTAATAAACAGTCCGAGTACAAAGCAAAATATCAGCCACAATACTACTTTACCCGTCGTCGTAACGGTATTGCTCGTAGAAATCGTAGCGTTGATTGAGATGATTGCCATAAATACGATAAGTGCGACGTACAATGCCGATACCAAAACTAATACGCAAATACGCCAAACCAAGTTGAACTTCGGGTTTTTTATAAACTCAATAGCACCGTCAAAAAATATCTCCGCCAACAATTCTAAAATAAAGTCCATAATTATATAATAATACTTTATCGATATTTGTCAATTATTATTACCCAAAGCACTTTGCAATTTGATTTTGCAATCGTGTCAAGTTGTGTTATAATCGAACTATGAAGACGATAGCAACTATATCCACCCCAATGGGGAGCGGCGCAATAGGAATAGTAAGAATGAGCGGTGACGATGCAAAAGCTATTGCCACCAAAATGTTTGCCACCAAAAAGCTAAGTAGCTTCGAGGAGGCTATCCCCAACTATATGTATTACGGCAAGGTCAAAACCGATGAGTTTGAGGACACTTGTCTAGCCGTATACTTCCAAGCCCCCGCTTCTTACACGGGCGAGGACGTGGTAGAATTGCAATGCCACGGCGGAGTGAGATTGGTGGACGAGGTTCTCAAACAATGTCTAAAATTAGGCGCGGTTATCGCAGACAAGGGTGAGTTTACCAAGAGGGCTTTTCTCAACGGCAAAATGGCACTCTCCGACTGTGAGGGAGTGACCGATATGATAACTTCGGAGTCTTTGTCGGCACTAAAGGCAAGCAGTAGACTGATGCAAGGCGGTGTGTCGAGTGAGATAAAGGGATATCAAACACAACTGTTAGACAGTATTGCCGAGCTTGAAGCAAGCCTCGATTATCCCGAAGAAATGGAAGACGAGAGCAAGTCAAATTGTGGACACGTATTGAGTTTTTTGAGTCAAAAGCTCCAAAAATTGGTAGACAGCCAAAAGCTTGGCGGATATATCAAACAAGGCGTAACGGTGGGTATCGTTGGTCAAACCAACGTGGGAAAGTCGTCCTTGCTCAATAGACTGCTTGGCAGAGATAGAGCCATAGTCACCGACATTGCGGGTACGACTCGCGATACCTTGGAGGAGTGTATCGAATATAAGGGCGTTTTGCTACGATTGGTGGACACGGCAGGCATTAGAGAAACCGAAGACAAAGTGGAAGCTATCGGCGTAAAAAGAAGTATGGATATTGCCAAAAATAGCGATTTGACCTTGTTTGTTACCCCGAGTGATCGACCTATGAACGACGAAGAAAAAGAGTTGGAACGCAGTCTATTGGATAGCAATGTCAAGATGCTCAAAGTAATCAATAAGTGCGATCTTGCCCAAGCACGTGCCGACGGCGTTGCAATCAGCGCCAAAACGGGACAAGGTATTGATGAACTCAAAGAGCTTATCGTAGCTACCGTGATAGGTCAAAGCATTGACGCAAGCGGCAACGTCATCACCAACCGTAGACATGCTCAAGCCATTGAGCAAGCCTTAGGGTGTATCAAAAGTGCCGAGCAAGCACTTTATAGCCAGCCTACGGAATGCGTCTTGCTCGACCTTAGACAAGCCTACTATGAGCTTGGCAAAATCACGGGCGACAGTGCAAGCGAAGATATTATCGACAGCATATTTAGCAAATTTTGTCTTGGCAAATAATATTGTCGATATCGAATAATATACCTATTACGTAACGACAACAATATTATAACAATGCCAACTATCGCATTGTATGACCGAAAACAGTCAAAAATAGACCACTCAATCGAGTGGTCTTAGATTTTAGAAGTATTTTGATTTTGGAGCGCCGTAGGATTTTATTTTGCCAATACCCTTCTTTTTGAAGTTGCGAGAATATTCCGAATTGTACATATTCTTTTCTTCATCTTGCTTTTGCTCGGGAACAGGGATATCTACGTCATAGTCAAGATAATCTCTCTTTTCTTTTCTCTCCCTTACTTTTCTCTCTCCCCTATCGTTTCTTTTGGTCTTGTTGGGGATAATGGTGACGAATCTATTAGGCTCTTCACCTTCCGACGAGGTGGTTACGTACTTGTCGTCGGCAAGTGCCGAGTGGATAATTCTTCTTTCAAAAGGATTCATTGGCTCTAAGCTGATACTTTCGCCCGACCTAGCCGCCTTAAATGCAAGTCTTTTGGCAAGTTTGGAGAGCGTAACGGTACGCTTTTCTCTATAGTTTTCTCCATCGATGACCATTCTTTTGCCCTTTGGATTGTTTTTACCGGCAACGAGAAGGGCAAGATATTGAAGACTGTCCAGCACGTCGCCACGATAGCCGATGAGCTTGGATGTATCTTCACCCGACAAATTGAGCTCGATAGCTTCCTCGTTGTCGTTGAGAGTAACTTCCACGTTGAGCCCCATTCTTTCTATCACGCCTTTGACAAAGCCAAAAGCCAACTCTTCTGCCGAAGGCTTAGCCACAACGACGATAGTCGTTTTTTTGCGAATAATGCCACTCTCTTTGACCGAGGTAACTTCTACTTGTTTGAGCGACAAATCCAACTCCTCCAAAGCTTTTGCCAAAGCTTCATCATAGCTGGAAGCCGTGATTTCTACACTTTTCATAACTACTCCTTGTAATCGACGTCCAATCAAGCGTTGGCTGATTTTTCGTCAACTTTTTTGATGATAAGATTGAAAATGACGGAAGTAAGCGTGCTGAGAATGTTGCTCATTACGTAATAGATTGCAAATGCAGCACTGTACATTATTGCAAAAACGCCAAGCATCAAAGGCATAATATAGTTCATCATTTTCATTGATTTTTGTTGTGCTTTCTTTTGCTCTTCGTCCACCGCCATATTGTTCTGAGGTTGCATTTTTTGGAGCAACATCGTGGATAAAAAGCTGGTTGCTATCGCAAGTATCGGCAAAATGAAGTAACCGTTCCAACGAGCAACGTCCCAAAAAGATTGCTTGTTGTATATTTCCATTGCAGGTCCTACGAGAGTCTCGTAGCTTGCGGACAAACCGTTAGGTAGGGTTGCGTTGATACCACCCCAACCAGAACTGATAAAGTTTTCGTAACTAGGAATAACGTTGGTGCCTATGTCGGACATGTGCACGTTCTTTATCCACAACCAACTCTCAGGCTGATACATGGCAGCCAAATGCGCGTTGATTTCTTCTGCACTTGCGCCGGCAGCAACCATCTCGTTGTACGCGTCGTTGAGACGAGCTACGATAAGCTGATTGTCGTATACGACCAAGGCTCTAAATCCTGCAAACACTACGAAAAAGACCACCATCGTCACTATCATAGGCAAGCATGAAGCAAGCATATTGACGCCCGATGAGCGTTGTAGTTCGTATTGCTTTTGGCGTAACATCTCGGGATTGTTTGCGTATTGTTTTTGAATTTTGGCAAGTTTTGGTTGCAAAGCCGCCATTTTCTTTTGCTGTTTGCGCATAGAAATCTTTTGCCAAATATCAAGTGGCAATAGCGCAAAACGCAAAATAATCGTAAATACTACGACCGTCCAGCCGAAGTTGCCTATACCTTCACGCAATAGTAATAGCAACTTGCCGACAAGGTTGGTCATCTCGACTTGTTCTACTGTCGAGGCAAGCAAAGTCATAAAAGCCATTTTGCAGTTCCTTTAAAATTGTCCTTGACCGGATCGAAACCGCCCTTGTGCCAAGGATTGCATCTACAAATTCTCGCTACACCTTTTGCTACCCCCACGACCGCGCCTCGCTTGGCAACGGCTTGTAGCATATACGCCGAACAACTCGGAGTGTATATGCACACGGAGGGGAATAGAGGATTGATAAAACTCTTGTAATATCCTATAAATAAACGTGTGAGCTTCATAGATTAGTTGTACAATTTTGCCCGTTTGAGCACGTGTATCAATGATTTTTCGATGTCTTGATAACTCATGACAGCAACCTCGGGACGAGCCACGACAATATAATTGTATTTGTCGGCTACGTGAGGTATCATCAACCTAAATGCTTCTTTGATACGGCGTCGGATTTTGTTGCGCACAACCGCTTTGCCGATTTTTTTACTGACGACAACACCTACTTTGAGCGGGTATTTGGAGGGCGCATAGATGAGTACCAACTGTCCGTTGGCAACGCTTGTCCCCTTGCGGTAAAGATAGTTGAATACCCGTCTACCGGACAGCCTGTACTTCTTTTGCATATTCGATTATGCGGTCAGTTGGCGTCTACCCTTGTTGCGACGTCTCTTGAGTACGTTTCTACCGCTCTTTGAGCGCATTCTTTGTCTAAAACCGTGTACCTTGCTACGTTGTCTCTTTTTTGGTTGAAAAGTTCTTTTCATATTTGTATCCTCGCTTATTATAATATCGTAAATAAAATATTTGCCAATAAAGTATAATATAATAATAATCAAGTGTCAAGTAAAATGTCCATATAAATTGAGTGACGACAAGAGGCACACAATGAGCCAAGAGACGCTCCTATAATTGATAAAGACAGGAGTATGTTTTGCGTTGACTCTTTCGTAACCATATCGTAATGCGCCAATACCGATATTCAATCAAATCGTGCTTATTAGTATTATGGAGAAGACGTTTGAATTTTAGTCATATCTTATCGACCAAGACAACTTGAATATTTACAAAAACCGAATAACGCATAATTATTATAGTATAATAACGATACGTTATTTATATCATAAATATTATCGATATTTATCGTATGTCATAACCCTACGTCTAGCCTCAAAATATATAATACATAAGTGTTTTGCACGAGTGTTTTGCGCGTTTGTTAAGACGTACTAAAAAATTGCAGAAGATTGATTGTTATATATATAAAATTACTGCCGACGATAAATAGTTGTATTCACAAGAGTTCATTGAGCTTTTTGAATAATTTATACTATTGTCATTATTATTGGCACATAACGTTTCTCGTGAAACAATATTGAATATTTCCTCGACACACATCTCTTAGGCTAATACGTGCAAGTGTTGCAGTCGCTATATTTTACGTTATCATTCATATATGTGTCGTATTGAAAATTATACGTGAAGGCACAAGTTGCGATATATCGAAACCATAACGCTTATATTTAGGTAGAAGTATCAGAAAAATATATATTGCCGTCATATAGTCGTTATGCGTTGTCGGCAATTAACGTTAGGCGTAGTTCCGAGTAAATGAAAAAATTATTTGACGCATCGGCTCTTCGCTATATTGGTATTCGGTATTATTGTATAGTTTTGGCAAATATAATGCAGTTACACGTGAAACGCTAATAGAGATAGCGTAATTCAACGGGCACCCGTTGCTCTCTGCGTCTGATATTTAGTAACGCCATCAAGGGTAAATAGCTTGACGTACTGTATCTGCCTAGTGCCTAGTTTTACTTGTGAATTTGTTATTTGCAGAAAAATGTTTCTCGTGAAACGAAAAATACGCAAATTTTTCAAAATTTAGCTGCTTTACTCGAAAAAATGGGCATTTTTCTCTAATCTCATAATTTATAATTATATTTTTAACGTTGTTTAATTGGATAAAAATAGCACCTACCGAAGAATTTTTAAATCCGTTTCACGCAAATTGTGAAACATTATATTACTGTACTCTCGTCGGTTAATCTATCTCTATATCGCAGCTAATATAATGTTGTGTATGCAGGTAGATAACGTTAAATTTAGCAATAATATTATTTTTAGATAAAATCATTTAATTGGCAAGTTTTGCCGGTACAATTCGACTTGTATCAATGAATGCAAAGGAGTGCGTCACATCTAGCCTGAGTGCGTTGGCTTGATATAATTACAGTTAAGCGATATGTCCCTACTCTACGCTTTCTATCGAAGTTCGGTAGACGTTGCCTTTACTGCCCCACGTATTCTCCCATAGAGTATGTTGCCTTGATCTAAGCCGTTTGAATGTTTTGTAAAAACTATAATTGATTCTCTAGTCGTAGTAAAGGAGAGGTTGCATGTAATAGTTGGCTCTTGTTGGGGGTAATATATATTAAATTCTATCCTTCCTCTTGAACAAAACTGGTATATTTATGCCGTAAGAAAACTGTATACAAAAACCGCAAAATGAATATATCCAAAATATCCATAAAAGTAAAAATGCGACGTCTTGGGGGAGAACAATCGCATTTTTACATAATGTTAGGACATCTTCTGTAACTATATGTTACCACATTTCTTTAATAAATGCAATACTTTTTTGAAAATTTTTTAATTTTTTTTAAAAATTTTTTATTTATAACTATTTGATATCAAATTTTAACTTTTTAAACTCTCTTTCTAAATAACCGTTTTATCCATATTTATTTGGTATTTGTCGAGCGAGTAGGTGAGTTTATTTTGACCGTTTTGTGTATATGTATTTTTTAAACGCCGGTATTAAGACATTATAGAATATCTTATAGGTGATTGTAGCAGACGTTACGTAGGCAAAGACGTGGAAAGCTTGGATATCAAAATCGAAGTATACGCTACTCGATAGAGCAAAGCAAGCGCCGTCTATTACGACACGTAAAAAATCAATAACGTAACTGCTCCACAGTTTATGTGCAAAGCGTGTCTTAATTATTTTGATTGCTACGTTGATTATGCCAACGAAAAATCCGACGAGCAAAAAAACACCTAAGGCGGTGGCTTGTTCGGCAACACTCTGCGATAATCCTACTTGCATATTATTTAACCAATTTTTTGAGTAAGGACAATTTACCTTTTCCTTGGTTGTATTTGACAACAGATACGCTACCGGACACAACGGCGTATTTTTGTTCTACGTCTAGTTGAACCAAGTTGAGGTTGTCTCCGCTCACGCTAAGGGTGTTTTCGCCTAGATAAGCTATAAGAGATTTGTCGGTCGATTCGGCTATGCCCGTCACGCCTTTGATGACAAATTGCTGTCCGAAATCTATCGTCATGGCGTTGAGGGTAGAGTTTTTTTCTTTTTTGTTAGGTGAGCTGTTTGTGTCCATAATTATCTCCTTATAGTTATTGTATGCAAGGACCAACGTACATATTACAATGACAATTAGAGGCTAAAAACTCAATACTTATCGACAATTTTTTAATTTTGATTGCAAAATTATAATATTTGCAATTTTAACGACAATGCAATGGTGCGTTATTTGTGCAAAAACCTATTTGAAAACCTAATATTCTTGAAAAATTAGGCTTTTCAAGCATATTTTTGTATTGAATATAGTTTTGTTGTCGTAATTGGCTTTTGCTGTCAATTTTGCAGAGCTTATAGCAAAAAACTCGATTTTTTATTAAAAAACCCGACACGTATCGAGTTTTTCAAAAATCGAGTTTTTACAAGAATATTCTCAATGATTTGATGAGGTCTTGTTGCAAAGCAATGAGCTTGTGCGCCAATTTTTTGGCTGATTCGCTAGCTTCGTATCTATTAGACAGTTCTGCGTTGATTTGTGCAATACCCTTGTCTGCACCCTTGATTATCATCATGGCGACCTTTTGCTCGGACGCATCTTTTTTGAGCCTCATTTTGGTGACTGCCCCTGCCATTTTTCGCACGATTGGAGAAGGGCTGTTAGGTCTGATTTGTTGTGACGTCAAAGCGTTGTTGGTTTCTTCTACGTACCCTCTGTGGCGAATGGTCATATCGTTGACGATAGAATGTATTTGTTGATTTTGCAAATACGGCAATATGCATTCCAGCGTATTGAGGGCTACTTTTGCACCGTTATTGCACTTTTTGATGAGTTTTTCTGATTGTTTATCCATAATTCCTCCTACAACTATGGTGTGCAAAGCAACGTCCGATTATGCAAGATTCGGCTTATAATTTAGGCGTATTATGACAAAATATCGGTGAGTAAGCAACGCCCGTTGAGGCGATGATTTTTCCGTTGCACGGGAGGGTAGATTTGGCGTAGGACTACGATTTTGGACAAAATATTAGATTTTGTATCTCTTTTCTTATATTAAAAACAATTTACCTATTGAAATGGAAAAATAGGTGTGTTATAATTTGGTTATCAAAATAGGAGCGTTTTATGAAAAAAATTATCATCATCGGCGCAGGCGTAATAGGTTGTTCGATAGCGAGAGAGTTGTCGAGATACGACGCAAGCGTTTTGGTACTAGAAAGCAACAACGACGTTGCTTGTGGCACGAGTAAAGCCAATTCAGGTATCGTGCACGCAGGATTTGACGCCAAACCGGGGACTTTGAAGGCAAAATTCAATATTCTCGGCAATCCAATGTTCGACCGTCTTTCAAAAGAGCTCGATTTTCCTTTCAAGAGAATAGGCGCTATGGTCTTGTGCTTTGACGAGCAAGACTTCCCTGCTCTCACGGCTTTGTATCAAAAGGGTATCAAAAACGGCGTCGAAGGCTTGGAAGTATTAATGGGCGACAAGGTGAGAGAAATCGAACCATACGTCAGTGACAAGGTAGTTGCGGCACTCGTTGCGCCTACCTCGGGCATAGTCGGTCCGTACGAAATGACCATAGCTTATGCGGAAAATGCATATACCAACGGCGTTAGTTTTGAATTTAACAAAAAGGTTACGTCCATAAAACAGTCAGGCGAGTGGATTGTAGAATGTGAGGACGGAAGCAGCTACTCTGCCGACCTCATTATCAACTGTGCGGGCGTTTTTGCCGACGAAATCAACAATATGGCGTGCGACGACAAGATGAAAATCGTTGCGAGAAAGGGCGAGTATATGCTCCTAGATAAGACCTCAGGTTATATTGCGGGCAAGACTTTGTTCCAGCTTCCTACCGCAATGGGCAAGGGTATTTTGGTTTCGCCAACCACACACGGCAATATTTTGATTGGACCTACGGCTTTGGACGTGGAGGACAAAGAGTGCACCTCTACCACCGTTGACGGACTAAACGAAGCATTCTCCAAAGCGTGTCAGAGCGTGCCAAGTCTCAATAAGAGAATGGTTATCACGCAGTTTAGCGGTTTGAGGGCACACAACGTAGAGGGCGATTTCGTGATAGGAATGAGTGCAAAGCAAGGCTTCTACAACGTAGCGGGCATAGAGTCCCCGGGACTTACTTCCGCCCCTGCTATAGCAGTGCACGTAGCAAAGGAAGTCGCCGAGTATTTGGCGTTGGGCGTCAATGCCGACTTCAACCCTATCCGCAAGGGCATCAAACAATTTGCAACCATGTCCGACGACGAGAGAGAAAAGGTTATCGCCGAAAATCCTCTATACGGCAAAGTGGTATGTAGGTGCGAGGTCGTTACCGAAGGCGAAATCGTCGACAGTATCAACAGACCATTGGGAGCCAAGGACCTTGACGGAGTCAAGAGAAGAACTCGTGCGGGCATGGGTAGATGCCAATCGGGCTTCTGCACTTCGAGAATTATGGAAATTTTGGCACGAGAGACGGGCGTTGACATGCAAGAAGTCACCAAGTTTGGCAAAGGCTCCAATTTGCTCATCGGGAGGGTAAAGTAATGATAGAGAAGAATTTGATTATTATAGGCGGTGGCCCTGCCGGTCTTGCGGCTGCCAAGGCGGCGTACGATGAAGGCGAGAGAGATATATTGATATTGGAGAGAGAAGCCAATCTCGGCGGAATACTCAACCAATGTATTCACAACGGTTTCGGCTTGCACACCTTCAAAGAGGAACTGACGGGCCCCGAATATGCGGGCAGATACGTCAAAGAGGTTGTGGCAAGAGGCATAGAATATAAGCTCGGCGCAACAGTCATCAACGTGACCAAGGACAAAGTCATCACTTGCGTGAGCGAGGCGGAAGGCTTGGCAAAATATAAGGCAAAGGCGATCATTTTGGCGTGCGGTTGTAGAGAAAGACCTCGTGGCGGTATCAATATCGCAGGTAGCAGATGTGCAGGCATCTTCTCTGCGGGTACGGCACAAAAGCTCGTCAATATTGACGGATATATGGTGGGCAAAGAGGTTGTTATCCTCGGCAGTGGCGATATAGGTTTGATTATGGCTCGCCGTATGACTTTCGAGGGCGTCAAAGTCAAAGCCGTAGTAGAATTGATGCCTTACAGTAGCGGACTCAATCGTAATATCGTGCAATGTCTTAATGACTACGATATTCCGCTCAAGTTCTCGCACACCGTAGTGGACATCAAGGGCGAAGGCAGAGTAAGTAGCGTAGTTATCGCACAAGTGGACGAAAAGCTCAATCCTATCATGTCGACGGCAGAAGAAATCAAGTGCGACACCTTGCTACTTAGCGTAGGCTTGTTGCCTGAGAACGAACTGTCCAAGATGGCGGGGGTAGAGCTCAGCCCAATCACGGGCGGTGGTATAGTCGACGACGATATGATGACGGGCGTGGAAGGAATATTCCAATGCGGCAACATTTTGCACGTGCACGACCTCGTAGACTTCGTAAGTGAGGAGAGCGACCTTGCGGGTAGACGTGCCGTGGCGTATATCAAGAACGGAAAGGTTGCCAAAGACTACGTTGACGTGAGCGCTACGGGCGGAGTGAGATACGTCGTTCCGCAAAAGATATCCAGACAAACCGACTGCGCTACGCTAAAACTCAAGATGAGAGTTGCCAACGTCTTTAGGAACAAGCGGTTGGTAGTGGAGGCAGACGGCGAAGAAATCTTTAGCAAAAAAAGACCTATCGTTGCACCTGGAGAAATGGAAACGATATCTCTCAACGCTACGCATCTGGATAAAATCAAAAAGGCAAGCAAGGTTGTTGTCAGCCTAAAGGAGGCATAAAATGAAAGAGATGATTTGTATTTGTTGTCCGATGGGTTGCCACTTGCAAGTCGACGCAAGCGACCTAAGCAATATCAAAGTCACAGGCAACACTTGTCCTAGAGGCGAGAAGTACGCCAAGGACGAGATGGTTTGTCCTAAGAGAATGGTGACAAGCGTAGTGAGAGTCAACGGCGGAACTATCAACATGACTTCCGTCAAGACGAGCGAAAGCATAGAGAAGAAACTCATCTTCGATGCGCTCGACACTCTAAAAGGAATTACGCTCGACGCACCCGTGCACGAAGGCGACGTGGCGGTGAAGAACGTTTGCGGTAGCGGAGTGGATTTCGTAGTCACCAAAAACGTGCCAAAAAAATAATTGTCGCCAAAAGCGAAACTAAATAGCAAAAGTGCAAAATCGTAAATTAGGGAATTGTGAGAGATTTTGCACGTGACGCAACCAAATACACTGATATAAGGGGAAAAATATGAGTAAATATATAGTTGCGCTGGACCAAGGTACGACCAGCTCGAGGGCTATCGTCTTTGACGACAAAGCCAATATCGTAGCCAAATCTCAAGCGGAGTTTGAGCAAATCTATCCGCACCCGGGATGGGTGGAGCATCGTCCCGAAGATATTTGGCGTACGCAATTCGATTCTTTGGTCAAGGCGATAGAAAAGGCGGAGATAAAAATCGACGACGTAGTCGCAGTGGGCATCACCAACCAAAGAGAAACTACGGTGGTGTGGGACAAAAACACGGGCAAACCCGTCTACAATGCTATCGTGTGGCAGTGCCGTCGAACGTCCGACTATTGCGACGAGCTCAAGAAGCAAGGCTTGGAGCAAAAGATTTACGACAAGACGGGATTGCCTATAGACGCATACTTTTCGGCAAGCAAAATCAAATGGATCCTCGACAACGTGGAGGGAGCTAGAGCTAGAGCCGAGAGGGGAGAACTGCTATTCGGTACGATAGACACCTATCTTATGTGGAGATTGTCGGGAGGCAGCATTCACGCCACCGACTACACCAACGCTTGTAGAACGCTGCTCTTCAATATTCATAAGCTAGAGTGGGATGGCGAACTGCTGAGTTTGTTCGGCATTCCTAAGAGCATGTTGCCTGAGGTCAAACCGTCCAAAGGCTTGTTTGGCTACACAGACGCTAAGGTCGTGGGAGCTAAGCTACCTATTTCGGGCGTGGCGGGCGACCAACAGTCGGCATTGTTCGGGCACTTGTGCGTCAACAAGGGCGAGGGCAAAAACACCTATGGTACGGGTTGCTTTACGCTAGTCAACACGGGCGACAAGGCGGTGGTATCTCGCAGAGGTCTGGTGACCACCTTGATAGCCAGCGAGCAAAACGGCAGACCGCAATACGCTCTAGAGGGAAGCGTCTTTGTCGGTGGTGCTGTGTTGCAATGGCTTAGAGATGAGATGAAGCTGATATCTCACGCCAAAGAAGCCGATGAGATTGCGGAAAAATGCCCCGACACGGGCGGTGTGTACATAGTACCGGCATTCGTGGGCTTGGGAGCACCGCATTGGCAAGCCGATGCACGAGGCACGGTGTGTGGAATAACTCGTGGCACCAAGAGAGAACACTTCGTAAGAGCGGCGCTCGAGTCAATTGCCTACCAAGTCTTTGACGTGGTGCACGCAATGGAGAACGACCTCAATCAAGATATCACGGGACTCAACGTGGACGGTGGTGCTTGCGTGTCCAACGTGCTGATGCAATTCCAAGCCGACTTGCTCAAGGCTGACGTGGTTAGACCTAAAGTCGTAGAGACGACTGCACTCGGCGCTTGCTATCTTGCGGGCTTGGGCGAAGGCGTATGGAAAAGCATAGACGATATCAAGACGGATAGAGAGATAGACAGAGTATTTAGCCCGTCAATGGAGGAGAGCAAGCGTGAGAAGCTGATCATGGGTTGGCTCGAGAGTGTAGCAAGGGCAAAATATCAATAAAAAGTCAATACATATCGACAAAAACGTAAAAATCCCAACAAAAAAGACGGCAATCGCCGTCTTAATTTTTTACTCCGAATAGGTCGTTGGGCTCTATCCCAAACTTTTCGTATATCAGTCTTATGCTGTCGTAGCCGGGCTTCTTTTTGCCAAGCAACCATTGGCTGACCGTCGTTTGATTTACTCCCAACACGTCCGCCAAAGCTTGCTGAGTATAGCCCTTTTCATACATCAATTGTTGCAAGACGTCAACATATTCCATACGACTAGTATACGATACTTTAGGTCTAAAGTATTGACATAGGTCAAAAAACCTATTATAATGAATAATAATATACATAGGTCTAAAGACCTAAAACGGAGAAAAAGATGTGTAAAACTGCTAAAACCATTGTATTGTTGACGATGATATTCGTCATGGCTATCAGCGTAGGGTTGATGGTAACGGCATGCGAAATAGGCGATGATGTCAAACCAAGCGACGAAGAGACATATTATACCGTATTATTTGATAGCCTTGGCGGTACGGAAGTGTCTGCAATCTCTATTGGAGACAATCAAATGTTGACGCCACCTATACCGCCAACTAAACAAGGGTATTTTTTTGTAGGTTGGTACGTTGACACAGACTTTAGTAGAGCGTGGAATTTTGCAGAAGATAAAGTAACGGCAAATATGACGTTGTATGCCAAGTGGGACTGTTACACTATTACTACCAATGCGAATATGTCTAACGCCGGCACATATACAATAAAAAATCAAGAAATGGTAACTGTAGGTGATAGCGTAACAATCACTGCTACCACAAATCTTGGCTATACTTGGGTAGGTTGGTTTGATGAAGAAACAAAGTTGACGGATGAGATGACATACACCTTTAGCATGCCAGAAGAGAGTAAGACATATACCGCCAAATGGCAAATTAATGAAGAAATGAGCAACTTTAATTTTTCGTCCACGCCAAATACTTGTACAATAAAGGGCGTAAAAGATAAAACTATTGTTCAAGCAATTATACCAAATTACGTGACGCGCATAACGAGGGGTGCATTCTACGATTGCAGTAGTTTAGTGAGCATGGTAATACCATTTGTAGGTGAAACTAAAGACGGAAGTAGTAATACATACTTGGGCTACATATTCGGTGCAACTAGTTATCCGTTCAATTCATCATACGTACCAGCAAGTCTAAAAAGTGTTACAATAACGGGTGGTACGAGTATAGGAACAGGGGCATTCTATGGTTGCCGTAGCCTAACAAATATAACCTTATCTGATAGTGTGACGAGTATAGGAGAGGAGGCTTTCAAATATTGCAGTAGCTTAACAAGCATAACCATACCCGACAGTGTGATGAGTATAGGTAGTAATGCATTCCATAATTGCCGCAGTCTAACGAGTATAACCATATCTGAAAGTGTGACGAGTATAGGAGAGTGGGCATTCTCTGGTTGCAGTAGTTTAACGAGCATTACAATACCTAATAGTGTGACGAGTATAGGTAATGGCGCATTCGATGCTTGCAGTAGTTTAGAGAGTATGACCATGCCGGACGGCGTGACGAGTATAGGAAAGTGGGCTTTCAAAGGTTGCAGCAGTCTAACAAGCATAACCATACCTAACAGTGTAACGAGTATAGGAAACGAGACGTTCTCTGGCTGCAGCAGTCTAACAAGCATAACCATACCCGACAATGTGACGAGTATAGGAAACGATACGTTCTATGGCTGCAGTAGCCTAACAAGCATAACCATACCTAACAGTGTGATGACTATAGGAGACGAGGCTTTCTATGGTAGCAGTAGTCTAACAAGCATAAACTTCCGAGGAACAAAAGCACAATGGAGTGCAATAACTAAGGGAACAATATGGAATTATGATACAGGTTCATACACTATATACTGTACTGACGGCAATATAAGCAAATAAAAGTAGATATAAGCAAGCAAAAGGTAAAAAGGCGCACTTGGCAAAGAGTGCGTCTTTTTCAATCCCTATTAGTCGTACTCTAAAAGGACAGGATTGGATTTAACAACCCTTCCACCGTTATCGCGGTCCCCCTTCCCTTGCACAGGGACGACAAAGTAAACTCTCTGTCTTGCCGCCTATTATGCTTATGATATATTGTGTTACTCTCACGGACAAAAACGTCCTTTGCTGTCGCAAAACGTACACAGCAGAATCACGTATGTGCAACGAAAACTCACTTATGTCATTGCGAGATGTTGAAAACATCGCGGCAATCTCGAACAAAAAGGAGCGAGATTCCCACGCTCGCATTACTCGATTTGCTAACGCAAAAGGCAAGCAACGGAATGACAAAGGTAGGGCAATCCCTCCGTCAACTGCGTTGACACCTCCCTTTGCACAAAGGAGGCTTAAATAGGATTGAGATTACAACGGACATAAACATCCTCTGAATGACAAATACGCAGCGGCATTAGGTCGAGATTGACAGCCAATAAGCACAAAATAATTATAGGATATAAAATTGTAAAAATAAAGTCGAAAAATGAGCGAAAATTTAGCCAAAAATGTCAAAATAATACCACAAGGTAATAATATTATTATAACGCATATAAAAATTGCGTATTTTTATTATTTTAGTTGACACGCACGTAATATAGGCATATAATAATCGTACTTAGATTGTGAAAAATATCACAAGTTGGTAAAAATACCGAAAAATCTTGACGAAAAGCCGTCAAGATATGGCACAATCTAACGGGGAAACCCAATATCAATAGCAATTAAATTTTAGGAGATACAAAAATGGCAATTACGTATGTAAATGACGAGCAAACGTTGTTGACAAGACTCGAGCAACTTCGTAAGGCGCAAGCACAGTTTGCAACGTTTACACAAGAGCAAGTAGACAAAATCTTCTTCGAAGCGGCTATGGCTGCTAACAAAGCGAGAATTCCACTTGCCAAAATGGCTGTCGAGGAGACGGGCATGGGTATCGTGGAAGACAAGGTTATCAAAAACCACTACGCTTCCGAATATATCTACAACACCTACAAAGACACCGTGACTTGCGGTGTGATAGAGAGAAACGAGGGCTTCGGTATCACCAAAGTGGTAGAGCCTGTGGGCGTGGTTGCGGCTATCGTGCCTACCACCAACCCTACTTCTACGGCAATATTCAAGTCGTTGCTTGCACTCAAGACACGCAACGGACTTATCATTTCGCCACACCCAAGAGCCAAAAAGAGCACCATCGAGGCTGCTAAAATCGTGCTTGACGCTGCCGTCAAGGCGGGCGCGCCCGAGGGCATCATCGGTTGGATAGACGAGCCAAGCGTTCCGCTCAGCGCAATGGTAATGAAAGAGGCTGACGTTATTTTGGCTACGGGTGGTCCCGGCATGGTCAAGGCTGCATACAGCAGCGGTAAGCCTGCCGTCGGCGTAGGCGCGGGCAATACCCCTGCAATCGTTGACGCATCGGCAGATATCAAGACGGCAGCTTATTCGATACTTCACTCCAAGACCTTCGACAACGGCATGATTTGCGCATCGGAGCAATCTTGCATAGTTGCCAAGGAGATTTACGACGAGTTTAAGGCAGAGATGCAAGCAAGAGGCGCTTACTTCCTCACCCCTGAGGAAACCGACAAAGTGAGAAAGACCATTCTCATCAACGGCGCACTCAACGCAAGAATAGTTGGACAAAGCGCTTGCACCATCGCCAACCTCGCAGGCTTCGACGCTCCGGAGGGAAGCAAAGTGCTTGTCGGCGAAGTGAAGAGCGTAGAGCTCGAAGAAGAGTTTGCTCACGAAAAACTCAGTCCTGTCCTAGCTATGTACAAGGCGGAGAACTTTGAGGACGCACTCAACAAAGCGTCCAGACTCGTTGAGGACGGCGGACTCGGACACACTTCTTCTTTGTATATCAACGTAGAGACGGGCAAGGACAAAATTGCCGTTTGGTCGCAAAGAATGAAGACTTGTCGTCAACTTATCAATACCCCTTCGGCGCAAGGCGGAATCGGCGACATTTACAACTTTATGCTTGCTCCTTCCTTGACGCTCGGTTGCGGAAGCTGGGGCGGCAACAGCGTAAGCGAAAACGTGGGTGTAAAGCACCTGCTCAATATCAAAACTATTGCGGAGAGAAAAGAGAATATGTTGTGGTTTAGAGCACCGGAGAAGGTGTACTTTAAGAGAGGTTGTCTGGGAGTTGCTTTGAGAGAACTCAAAGAAGTTATGAACAAGAAGAAGGCGTTTATCGTTACCGATACCTTCCTCTACAAGAGTGGATTTACCAAGGCTATCACCGACCAACTCGACGCTATGGGCATCAGACACACGACTTTCTTCAACGTTGCTCCCGATCCAACCCTTGCTTGTGCAAAAGAGGGCGCTAAAGCTATGGCAGAGTTCGAGCCAGACACCATCATTGCTATCGGTGGCGGTAGTGCAATGGACGCAGGCAAGATTATGTGGACTATGTACGAGCACCCTGAGGTTGACTTCCAAGATCTCGCTATGAGATTTATGGATATCCGTAAGAGAGTATATCGTTTCCCTCACATGGGCGACAAGGCTTACTTCATCGCCATTCCTACCACGGCAGGTACGGGTAGTGAGGTGACTCCGTTTGCCGTTATCACCGACGAGTCGACGGGTACCAAATATCCACTCGCAGACTACGAGTTGTTGCCTAAGATGTCTATCATCGACGCCGACCTTATGATGAACATTCCTAAGGGCTTGACCAGCGCTTCGGGTATCGACGCACTTACCCACGCTCTCGAGGCTATCGCTTCTATGTTGGCGACCGAATACACCAACGGTATCGCTCTCGAGGCTGTCAAGAATATCTTCAAATATTTGCCAAGAGCTTATGAGCTCGGCGGACACGACGCAGAGGCAAGAGAGGGTATGGCTAACGCTTCCACTATGGCAGGTATGGCTTTCGCCAACGCATTCCTCGGCGTTTGCCACTCTATGGCGCACAAGCTCGGTAGCTATCACCACTTGCCACACGGCGTTGCCAATGCACTCATGATTGACGAAGTTATCAGATACAACGCCAACGACAACCCTGTCAAGATGGGTACATTCCCTCAATACAAATACCCTCAATGTGCCAAGAGATATGCCGACGTGGCAACAGCTCTCGGCTTGAAGGGCGACACCGATGCAGAGAAGGTAGAATCTTTGATTGCCGCAATCGACGAGCTAAAAGAGAAAATCGGCTTGCCTAAGACTATCAAAGACGCAGGTGTGGACGAAGAGAAGTTCCTCACCACCCTCGACCAAATGGTAGAAGACGCCTTCGACGACCAATGCACCGGCGCCAACCCAAGATATCCGCTGATGAGTGAGATTAAGCAGATGTATCTTAATGCTTACTACGGCAAGTAAAAGCAACGCCGAACTTACGGCGTGATGCTTTGTCGACTTTACGTTTTTGCGTAGGTCACGTACGACTAGTACGCTCCCCACGCAAAATCCGCAGTCTTCGCACCTGACTTGTAATTTCGACGTTGCAAGCAACATAAAAAAGATAGGCAACTTTATCGAAGCGAGCGTACTTGAACGTACGTGAGCAAGAAAAGTTGCCTTTTTCCTTGTCTTACTCGTACCTATGCCGTCAAAGATACTTCATAATGCTTTGTCGAGCTTGCGGGTGCGTATCGGTCACATACGACATAGTATGCTCCCTCACGCAGTCCTCGCTTCTTTCTCGCCTAACTCGCACCTATGCCGCGAGATGGCTACGACATAGCAACAATGTAGTAATTAAGGCAACCGTTTTGGTTGCCTTTTTCCTTGTCTTGCTCGCATATACGCACCCAAAGAAAACTAAAAAAGTCGATACGTATCGACTTTTTGTGGTTTTTATTCGAATTAATTGTTGTCTAGGTCAAATCTAACAATTTTGCCTCCGCAACGTCCACACTTATATTTGTCGGGACGTCGGACGGATTTTGATAGTCTTGTTCTAAATATCGCATTCCCGCATTGTTGACAAACTAACATGTATTTTGGGCGTGGTTCATTTGCCAAGTTGTATTGTTTCTTGCTCATCTCAAAGGCAATAGTTTCTTCAAAAGTGGCTTTTGTATGGCAGACTATTCCCCACTTTTCGCCAATTTTGTCGGCACGTGCTTTCCAAGTTGCCGTATGCCTTTGTCCGGGCGTAACGAAATGCCCGAATTCGTGAACCAACACTCTTCTTATATATTCTTCTTCGGTCAGATATTTGCTTATAGAAATCTCCGCTCGGCGAGGAGTGTCCCCCGAGTTATTATTGGAAGCGTGGTTTAGAAAGGCGCAACAGCCAAGTTGTCTTCTCGTTTCTCTAACGACCAAAGTAATAGTATAATTAGCAAAATATTCGGGAAATAATTCTTTTGCTTGCTCTTTAACCTCTTCGAAGATTGCAAGAGTTTCGGGATTGGTGTAGACCGTCTTCATAATTACCACCTCCTCGTTGTTTATATTGCTAATTATATAACACAACTTGTTTATAGACAAGTCCGCATGTAGGTATAATCTACAAGAAAGTAATTAAATTTAGCAAAAAATCGATTGACAATTTAGACTCTGCTATCGATGCTCTTGATAATCTATCCAATCGCAAAAGCAATATTATCAATACGAGTGCACACAATTTTACATTATTTTAACAAAATAGCAACCAATGCTAACTACAAAGATGGTATGATAGACTAAAAGGAAGGTGGATTATGACCAAAATTTTGGTAGCGGAGGACGATAGGGACCTCAATACGTACGTTTCGGTGAGCTTGAGCAACTACGGCTACGAGGTCAAATCTTGTTTTGACGGAGTGCAAGCGTTGGAAGAGTGGGAAAAGACCAAATACGACTTGTTGCTTACGGATATTATGATGCCTAGGCTCGACGGATTTAGTTTGACACAAAAGTTGCGAAACAAGGGCGACCAAACCCCTGTAATTTTTATGTCAGCCAAGGACGACAAGCCGTCTAAAATGTTGGGCTACAACTTGGGCATAGACGATTACGTGACCAAGCCTTTCGATATGGACGAATTGATTATGAAAATCGTTGCCGTCTTGCGTAGGGCGAACGTTGAAAGCAAAAAGGAACTGACGATAGGCAACTTTTGCATGAACCTCGAGGAGAGGTCTGCCAGCATAGACGGCAAAGAAATCGCTCTCACAGTGAGAGAATTCGACTTGCTATTCAAAATGCTATCCTATCCCAAAAAGACCTTTACACGCTCGGCGCTTATGGACGAGTTTTGGGACTACGACAGTTCGGCAACGTCACGAACGGTGGACGTGTATATGGCAAAATTGAGAGAAAAGACAGCCTCTTGTACGGGTTTTGAGATAGTAACAGTGCACGGGCTAGGCTATAAGGCGGTGCTTAAATGAAAAAGAAGGTCAATCTAACGGGTATATTATTCTTCTTTATATGGACGACGGTGGTAATCGAGACGGCGGTGTTGATATACGACGCCGTGGATAGTAGAACGCAAGACAGACGATGGATTGCTTTGATTATGCTCGTGGTAATCGTTGCGTTGTCGGCTATATGTACGCTGATTGACGCACTTAGGCGAAGAGTGATGGTGGACAAGCCGGTAGGCAAAATTCTGGAAGCCACGACCAAGATAGCTCAAGGCGACTTTGACCAGCAGATACGACTTGACAATACGCCAATTAGCCAAAAAGAACTCTACGAGATAGCCGACAAAATCAACGTGATGGCAAGAGAATTGAAAAAAGCGGAATTGCTCAACAACGACTTCGTATCCAACGTCTCTCACGAGATGAAGACTCCGCTTGCCGTCATATCTTCTTATGCCAAATGGCTGACAGACGACAAGATAAAGGAAGAAGACAAAAAACGTTGCGTTGACAAAATAGTAGCGTCCGTCGACAAGCTTACGGGGCTTGTCAACAACGTACTGCAACTCAGTAAGCTCGAGCATCAAGAATTAGAAGTGGAGAACAAAGACTTCTATCTTACCGCACAGCTGGAAAGGATAGTCGCAGAGTACGAGCCGAGCATTGCCGACAAGGGGCTTGACTTGGAATGCGATATAGAAGAAATGCACATAATTAGTAATGAAAGTCTATTGGAATTGGTGTGGAATAATCTATTGTCCAATGCGCTCAAATTTACAGAGAGAGGATATATCAAAGTCAAGTTAGGCAGAAGCGGAGATTGCGCCGTGGTGAAAATATCCGACAGCGGTTGCGGTATCGCACCGCAGGAAGGCGAGAGAATATTCGATAAGTTTTATCAATGCGACCGCTCGCACTCGGTTGGTGGCAACGGATTGGGCTTGGCTATGGTAAAACAAGTGATAGACATTGTTGGAGGGAAGATATCGGTGGATTCGCAAGTTGGCGTCGGCACAACCTTCACGGTCGTGTTGAGGGGAGTGGTCAATGAAGGATAAGCGGTTTTCGTTGATAAGACCACCGCTTATATTGAGGATAGTCGTATACGTCGTTTCGGTGGCGGCTATCGTGCTTGCAATGCTCGCAGCGGCTCAAAAACTCGATACAGGTTGGCAAAAGTTATCCTTTGTCTTTTACGTACTAGCCATGCTTGGATTGACCTACAGCGTTGTATTGATAATCAAAAACTTACCTACTACCGTCAAAGCCGTCAAAGAGTGGTTGCGTGCACACCCGTTTACGGGCAAGCTCATGGACGACTTTGGATTTAGAAAAATCATCTTTGGTATCGGCAGTTTCGTAATGAGTGTGGGCTACGGCTTTATCAACGGATATACGTGGCTCATTACAGGTTCGATTTGGCACGGAGCGTTGGCTATTTATTACGTGATGCTTGCGCTCACAAGGGGCGGAATACTTGTGCATCATAAGCGAAAAATAGGCAAAGAACCCGACGAATTGTCGGTAGAAATCAAAGAAGCCACCACTTGTCGCAATAGCGGAATAGTATTGTTGGTGCTCAACTCTGCTTTGTTTTTGGTGGTGTTGATGATGACGTTTGCGGGCAAATCTTTTAGGTATCAAGGCACGCTGATTTATGCTTACGCCGCCTATACCGTCTATAAGTTGACCATGGCAATCGTCAATCTGCCTAAGTCCAAGAGACAAGGCGATATGACGGTTGAAGCAATGCAAGCAGTATCGCTTACCGACGCTTTAGTATCGCTGATTGCATTGCAAACGGCACTTTTGGCACAATTTAGTTCGGACGGCACCAACCAAGCGGTGTACAACGGAATTACGGGCACAATAGTATGCCTCGGAGTGTTGGCGGTAGGCGTCATTATTATAGTTAGAGGGCAAAAAAGAAGAAATCAATTACTAAGACTAGTCAACTGTAGAACAATAAAAGGAAATGAACAAAATGGAGAATAAAGAATTTAGTTATACTTACTCATCGTTATCGCAAGCCGAAAAGAAACAAGTTGAAAATATCAAAAGACAGTACGGTGGCATGGACACGCAAAAAGACAGCGATCTAGCCGAGCTTTTGCAGCTTGACAAAAAGGTAAAGAGTATACCGAAAACGATAGCAACGATAGTCGGCGTTGTCGGCACGTTGGTGCTAGGCTTAGGTATGTCTATCGTTATGTCGTGGGAGAATATGATTGTTGGTTCAATAGTCGGCGTTGTCGGTTTGCTCGCTTGCATTGTTGCGCCATTGCTACACAAAGCGATTTTTCTGAGGCTCAAAAACAAATATTCTAGTCAGATAATTAAGCTTAGCGAGCGTTTGCTAGGAGAAGAGGACAAAAATGCCGACAATTAGCTCTACATATTAGACTAAGCCTTTACAAAACTTATGAAAGCCACTTAAAAAAGTAAAAATCCCTATTGACACGGCGAGTATTTTTGTATATACTCAAAGCATAAGATATAGGGAGGGTATTTATGAACGTAATTCCAAAACCGCAAAAGTATCAACAAAAACAAGGAAAAGCAGACCTCAAAAAGATTGGCAGGGTTGAGATTGCACAAGAGTTTGATGGTCTGGGAGAGTTTGTCGGACGATATTTTAACGACTTCTTTGCATTGGGAGGAGAGCAAAAACTTACGATGCTTTTTGATAAGTCCATTGTCAAAGAAGGTTACGTGCTTGACGTTGACGATAGCATAAATATAGTTGCTAGTGGTTACGAGGGTGCTTTTTACGCATTGCAAACCTTGAGAGTTATGAGCTTTGCCGATTGTAAAGACGCTGACGGATTGGTGGACAAGTGCCATATAGAAGACAACCCCGAGTTTAGTTGGAGAGGACTTCATATTGACGAGTCGAGGCACTTCTTTGGCAAAGAGTTTGTCAAAAAGTATATAGATATGATGGCAATGCACAAGCTCAACGTGTTGCATTGGCACCTTACCGATGACCAAGGCTGGAGAATAGAAATCAAAAAATATCCGCTACTCACCGAGATAGGCTCTAAGAGAGAGAAGTCCAATATCCACGGTTGGCATTCTACGGACGACGACGGTACGCCGGTGAGTGGTTTTTACACCCAAGAGGACGCAAAAGAGGTGGTAGAATACGCCAAAAAGCGTGCTATCATCATAGTGCCCGAGATAGATATGCCTGCTCACTTTACGGCTGCTTTTGCGGCATATCCGCACCTTGCTTGTAGAGAAAAGAAGGTGGAGGTTGCGTGGTACTTCGGTGGCAAATATCCTATGTCCATAGGTCAAAAGGATTGGAATAGAAGCGCGTGCATAGGCAAACCTACCACCATGCAATTTATCTACGACGTCATTGACGAGATATGTGAGATATTCCCTGCGCCATACTTCCATATAGGTGGCGACGAAGCTCCGAAGGAAGAGTGGAAAAACTGCGAGCATTGCCAAGCTTTGATAAAGGAAAAGGGGCTAAAGGACGAAAAGCAACTTCAAGGCTACTTTATCAATGAGGTGCAAAAGTATCTTGCCACCAAGAATAAGAAGCTTTTGGGTTGGAACGAGGTGCTCGAAGGCAAAAACCTCGACAGCAGCGTAGTGGTGCAATATTGGGTGCCAACGCTCGATCGCAACGTCAAAGATCATCTCAATAGCGGCGGTAAAGTAGTGCTCAGCAAACATAAATATTTTTATTTTGATATGCCGTACGCTCAATATCCACTGCAGACGACCTATTCTTTCCGCCCTTACTTTGACGGCATCAAACCTTGTCATAAGGACAATTTGCTGGGTGTGGAAGGCACGGTGTGGACGGAATGGATTGCCACTCCCGAAAAGCTTAACTTCCAACTCTATCCGAGAATGGAAGCCTTGAGCGAAGTGGCTTGGAACCAAAACGGCAAGGATTGGAAAGAATTTAAGGCTCGCCTCGACGAGTTCAAGCCTATATTGACAGCCAACGGCATAGGTTACGCCAAGGACGAGATATCTTGCGTACGCAACCTTATCAAGCGTGCAAAGCGTAGAGCCAAGTGGTATACGGCTGACGAAAACGTAGAGTTTGACCTCAACAAATAATCAAATCGACTGTCAAAGGTCCGTGCAATCTTAGGGTTGCACGGATTTTTTTGAGCAAGTAGGTGCAAGGCTACACGAAAGTAACGGCGACTTGCACCGGCAATAGGGCAATCTCGGGAGAGACGGAAGCCCACTCGTTGGGATAAAATGCTTTGACTCGTTGGAATATGTGCAAAACGTCGCAGTTATAACTTGCCCCTTGATGAAAGGCGTGTGTGACGGCGGAAATGGCATATTTTTCTACGGCACGTTTTTCTTCTTGCTCTAGTCCTTGCGAATTGAACGCCTTGGCGGAGAGTTTGAGTTGCAGTTTGACTGTGCCGTCTGTCATAGAAAAGTCGAGTTTTGACGACACGAGTTCCACGCTTGCTTCCAAATCTTTGACGTAAGTTTTGGCGTCAAATATTCTTCCTTCTACGAGGCTCACGCCCAAGCACCCTTCTTCGTCCATCAAAAAGGCAGGGGCGCCGTCTTTGACGGCAAGCGAGGTAGTAATAGAAAAAGCTCCGTCTTTGAGAGTGACTACGGGTAGGTTGACGCATCGACCTACGCCCGAGCTATCGGAGAGATATTTGCGTACGTTGCATGGTAGGACGCCCGCACGTGTCTTAGCGATGTCTTGCGATTCTCTTAGCACCGCCGAGGTGGAGTCGTTGCCTGTGGCTTGGGCAGACAGTAGCTCTTTGGCGGATATAATTGTAGCAAGGATATAGGTACGGTCGCTGACCAAGTTGTTTTTGGCAAGGTAGTCGAGGGCAGATAGGGCAGTGGGATTGTCCTCGACGATTATCGTCAAGGTATGGGCAAGGCTAAGTCGACCTCCCAAGGTTAGTCCCAGAGTTTCTACGCCGTCTACGAGTTCGTCGCATATCACGGAATTTACTTGATATTCTGCCATTTCACTCTTTTTGCGAGATAGGCTTTGGACAGATAGTAGAAGCCGTCCGTCCTGTTGTCCGAGCCCAAGCCCCACCACGATAGCACGCTTGCTAACGTCAATGCCGGGCACGAGATAGTCGAATATAATCAACATAGCTATAAGCACCAATATCATAACCGTTTTATTTTTTAGCATACTTTCTCCCTACGACGATGCCCGTAACAACGGGAAGTAAATATTCTATCCCGCTCACGACGTATCTAATCGGACTAGTGCCGAATGCGTAATATCTATCGACGTCACGCATGCCAAAGACTATGGCTACGATTATCAAAGCGGATAAGATAAAGGGCGTGACTTTATGTTGACCTATCAATACGGCAATAGAGGTGGTGAGAGCATAGAATATCAACGACAGTTTGACGACAGCCAAAATCAACCAGCTCACCACGGTAAACAAATCGGCTTTGCCTATGATAGTTGCCAAAAGATGAAAATCAGTCAGTCTACTGATAGCGTTGTCGACAAAAACCGCTCCGTCACCGTAAGAATAAATAAAGAAAATCGTGATGAGAGTAGGGAAAACGGCAGTCAAAATTATGGTAAATATCGACATTGCCCGCTGGCGCTTTGCACTGCTAGAGCACACCAACAGCAGTGGGGTAAAGTCGGCAAACCACACGATATGCCTATCCACGCCCTCTACGCCCTCAGCAAAAGAGCCAAAAGGCAAGAGGTTGTAGGCGTTGCCCTCGAGCCTTGCAAAGAACACGTTGAACGTGACTGTGAAAGCAATTGCCCAAAAGAGAATTTGGCAAGCTCTGCCAAGGCTATTGAGTCCACGAGAGGCGACGTAAGCGAGGCAGGGCACTAGGGCAAGAGCAATATACAACCAATTGACACCGTCAAATACGCTGGTGCCGACGTAAGAGCAAAACTCTCCTCCAAACACGCATAGCTTGACGGCGCAGCTTATAATTATGGCGACGGCGGCAATCTTCTTGAAGGCACTAGGCAAAGCGTCGCCAAATATTCCGCCTCGCAAAGAAATGAAGTATAGCAGCGCTAGATAACCAAGCTCTATCACCGACATGACCGCCATAATCAACCACGACGTCGCACCCGTGGCGGCGGCGAGGTATTTAGGTAGCATCAACACCTTAAAAGCCACTGTGGACATAAAGGCGAATAGCAAAAACTGAGAAGCGTATACCTTGTTGCCGTCAGTCATCGCATTGTTCCCCATTATGTTGATTTTGGTCACCTGTATCGACTTTTTCGGCATTTTTAATCTTCATTCGCACTCGATTAGAGGTAGGAATGGTGTAAGGTCTGGTTTTGATTTGCACCACTTCGGCTTTGATAAATCCGTCTTGAAGGTCGTGGGTAACGAGGGGCGCAAAAGGAGAAAGATAAGCCGTGCCAAAGCTATCCATTGATGACAAATAGACCAATAGAATTATCGTGGCGAGCACGATGCCGAGCAATCCCAGCACACCCGCAAGTGCAACGAAAACAATCCTTAGTACGCTAGCACTATTGCTCTCGTCGGGCACGCAATACACGCCTATCGTTGACACCGCTATGACGAATACCGTCTGGGTAGACAGTATGCCTGCCGTCACAGCCGTTTGACCTAGAACGATTGCACCCACCACCGACAATGCCATGCCCATGTGCTTGGGCATACGGATACTTGTTTCGCTAAGCACTTCGAATACTAGCAAAACGAAGAGCATCTCGAGTGCGGGAGTGAGGGGTAGAGAGTAGCTTGACGTAGCTAGAGGCAAGAGAAGTTTGAAGGGGATAGTCTGGTATTGGAATTGTGCAAGTGCGACGTGCAATGCCGGCAAGATGACGGCGCACAGCATAGCAAAGAGCCTTGCCCACCTAATGAGGGTAGAGCGATAACTCTTGACGTAGTAGTCCTCGCTGGCTTGGAAGCTCTCGTATAGCACGTAGGGCAAAGTTAGCACGGCAGGCGAGCCGTCCACGAACACGGCAATTCTACCCTCCAGCATTTTGGCGGTGAGGATATCGGGCTTTTCGGTGTCGCCCACTTGGTTGAAGATAGACGTGGGCTTGGCTTCCAAAAATCTTGCCACGTAGGACGACTCGATTATGCCGTCAATATCAATGGCGTTGATTTTATCTAGCACCTTTTGCACCAATTCGGACTCTGCCACGCCTTGGATATACGCCACGCAAATTTTAGTGCCGGAATATTTGCCAACCTGCAAGTTGACAAGACGCAAATCGGGGGTTGCGAGTCTACGACGGAGCATAGTGACGTTGGTCTTGATATCCTCGACGAAGCCTTCACGAGGACCTCTGAGCACGCTGGACACGGGAGGTTCGGCAATTGCTCTGCTCTTGTAATCCTTTTCGGAAAACATCAATACGCCTTCCGCACCGTCTATTATCAACAATATTTCTCCGCTAGCCAGCTTGGAGATACACGTTTGCAAGTCGGTCAGCACCTCGATAGGTGTGGTGTGCAAGGTGGCTTGTCTAACAGTGTCTAAGTAGGGATAGTCGATACATGTGAGGTTTTTGATAGGTTTTAGGATATTGTTTTCGAAGGTTTCTTTGTCGATAAAGCCGTCCAAAAACATTACGGAGGAGTCTTTGCCGTCAACCGTACATTGGAGGGTAATCATATCGCTATCTTTGCCAAAGGCATCGGAGATAGAGTTTGTCCAATCTTTGCAATCCACGTACATATAGGAGATTTTTGCACAAAAGGGGCAAAAATATACAAAAAAACGGCAACCTGAGTTGCCGTTGTAGTCGATATGAGTTATCGTTTGGTGCAAGCGTTGAGATTAGCTATCTTGCCCGCCCTGCGCATTTGGTCAAAGTAATCTCGTTGCAAATCGTAGAACTGCCGACTCGTCTTACGTCTATAGTATAGGTGGTAACAATGGTCGCCGGGGAATGCACCTCTATGTATGAAGTAGCGTTTGCCGAGGTCGTCGAGTTTGTGAGCGAGAGGCACTTCGTAACCGCCCACAAAAGCGTCGTAACCTCCGTAGGTGATAATCACGTCGTCGGGGAAGTCCTTATCCACAAGGTCGATAGTACGCATCGCGAAATAATAAGGATATTCTTCGATACGTTTTGGCGTAACCCCCGTCATATCTTCGACGAGGCATTTTGCTATAGGGTTTTTGAGCATAGCGTCGACGTCGTAAGCCCCACACGATAGCACGCCGCCCTTTATTCTGGCAGGGGAGTCTTCGACGCCAAGGCGACTTCTAAATTCTACGTTGTTTTGGGCAGCCATCAATAGGCACGCAAGCTGTCCGCCCGCACTGTCGCCCGTCACGAATATTTTGTCGACGTCGATATTGTAGTCGTCTGCGTGGTCATACACCCACTTAAGAGCCTTGAAGCAATGCTGAACCGACTCGTGATATTTGTATTTTGGGCACAGTCCGTAGTTGATATTGACCACTAGCAAGCCCATGTCGGCGTAGAGCAAGCCAAGCCCTCTGCGTTTGCGTTTGTCGCCCGTAATCCAACCACCGCCGTGGATATTGATGAGAGCCATATACTTCTCTCCTTCAACGCTTGGCGGGATAAACAAGTCGAGAGTGCAAGCCTCGCACTCGTCGTAAGCAATATCGTTTTTTACTGCAATATCCAATTGAGGTTTGTAGCCGTTGGTGTTCCAATCTTTGAACCAATCGTCAAAGTCAAAAGCTATTTTAGGAATAATTGATTTCATAATATCTCCTTATTTCAAGCTCTCTCTATCGACGGCTTTTCCGTCCAAATAGGTTGCCAAAATGTCAAAGTTGTCGCCTAGCAAATTGAAGTCTGCCTGCATGCCTACTTGCAAATCGCCACGGTCGGTTAGCCCCATAACCTTGGCAGGAACACGGGTAGCCATATCGAGAGCGTCTTGAGGTGCAATGCCTGCGCCCACGAGGTTTTGCACCATTTTTCCTACGGCAGTCACCGAGCCTGCGTAGGTGTTGTGTGCCGGCAAAACCGCCACGCCGTCCTCGATTCTGATAGCTTGTTTGGACTCTCCGCTACCGATATAGTAGTCGCCTGCTTGCATACCTGCCACGCTGAGCGAGTCGGATACGAGGCAGATACTGTCCTTGCCTTTGAGCTTGAATATCATCTTGAATAGAGCGTTGGGCACGTGACGATTGTCGGCGATGACTTCGCATACCAGCCTATCGTCTATGAGTCCCATTTCCGTCAAACCGAGGTGCTTCTTTGGGTTTTGTCTACGGCTAGGACGGCTGGTGCAGTTGTACAAATGTGTGACGGTAGAAGCGCCTGCCTCTACGCAAGCCACGATTTCGTCGTCGATACTGTCGTCGTGACCGAGTGAGATTTGCACGCCCTTGGCGGTAGCGTGAGCGGTAAAGACGTCGCTATCTTTGAGGTCGGGAGCAAGTGTAATTCTTGACACCATATCGAGGTTTTTCCATACCACCTCGGCATTGTCCTCGGTAGGAGCGACCAAGAGATAAGGCGGGTGTGCGCCTGCGCTTTTGGCGGCAAGGTATGGACCTTCCATGTGCACGCCTATTATTTTGGCACCCTTAGAGCCTTGCGCTTGATATTGTCTGATATTGTCGATTGCCTTGTCTATATCGGGCATACTTGCCGTCATCGTGGTAGGGCAAAACGCCGTCGTACCCGTGTAGAGGTGATAGCGAGCTATGGTGTCGATAGCCTCGAAGGTATCTTCCATACAGTCTTTGCCCCAACCGCCGTGGGTGTGAATATCTATGTAGCCCGCCACGCAATAAGCGCCTTTGCCGTCAATGAGTTGTCCTAAGGTTTGCTCGCCGATTGCGACAATTTTGCCCTCGTCAAAGCTGACGTTGCTTTTGCTTAAAAATCGTCCTCCAACAAATGGAATAACGCCCGTAATTGTAATCATATATAGCTCCTTTGATTTAATTTTATTATAAGATTTTACAAGTTAGGTGTCAAGAGGGTAGCCAAAAAGAGAAGGAATTAGAGGGTATAATTACTTGGATATCAAAAGCTAAAGCTCCACCACATAGGTGCACTGCCATTGATTGCAATCATCACTGCCATCAAGGTGGTGTCGGCGATTATCAACGTGCCCAATATGAGAGAGATAACTTTGGCAACGCCGTAAGGTACTTTTGCTTGCACCCATTTGACGGCGGGGCGATAGCCGAAACGGAAAAGAGCGTAGGCGGCGGAGCCGTAGCCGAGTGCTTGACATACACCCGTAAATTGCGTTACGCAAATGCCGTTGCAATAGTGCCACAATTCCACACCCGTAACGTAATACCAAAAGTTGCCTACGGCAAGCTCTCCCAAAAATACAGCCAAGCACATACCCGCCCAAGCTATAATATTGGACGCAATAATGGTTGCAGTGGTCTTTTGCTTAAAGATATGCCTGCCAAACACGGCAAGGTCGTCGGGTTCGGATAGCAACAAGTAGAAGGCAAAAACTATCAAGCCGTACGGGGACAAAAAGGGCAACAAATGGAACCTACTGTCAATAGTACGGTTGCAAAAAGCACGAAATGTATTCTCGACAATCCAACCCAAAAAAGAGACGGCGATTGCAAGAAAGCAAAGATAGAAAAACTTAACTTTGGGGGCGTAGCGTTTCATCACGCATAGTATGTGCAAATTTTGACGGCTCTCACGGCATATCTACTTCGTTATGCATTGTCAAGCGGCAATTTTTCTTGCTCACGTACGCCAAGTACGCTCGCTTCGATAAAATTACGCTTTCCTCGCCTAACTCGCACCTATGCCGTGAGAGAATTACGAAGAAGCAACTAAGTACGAATTGAGGCAAGTACGCTCGCTTCGATAAAGTTACCTTTTCTTGTCTTACTCGCACCTATGCCGTCAAAATGGGTTGGAACACCGACCAAGCAGTGTGTCATTGCGATAATATCCTTGTCATTGCGAGGAACGGAGTGACGTGGCAATCTCAACCGCATAATAAGGTCCCTTTGTGCAAAGGGGGCTTTTTTGTATTTGTCGTTCAGAGTGAAAAAAGCGAGCGACTCTCGTTAGTACAGTTGGCTAGAGATTGCCACAGTCGTTACACTCCTTCGCAATGACATTGTATGTTATGTCATTCAGAGGCTTGCGTGCAAGCCGTGGGAATCTCATAGGATAAGAGATTATATTTTACAACCCTTCCACCACTTCGTGGTCCCCCTTCCCTTGCACAGGGACGGCTAGCAATCCCTCCGTCTCGGGCAAGCCGAGCCACCTCCCTTTACACAAAGGAGGCTTCGAATGGATAGAGAGTCGCTACGGCACAAGTGCCTTGCTCGGAATGACAAAAAGATAGGAGATTTCCACACGCCTTGTAAGCAAGGCTCGGAAAGACATGCGAATTTTTGATGAAACAGATGCAAGCAAGACAAGGAGAGTGAGGAAGGCGTGCGCAATGTCATTACTCCTTTTGACGGCATAGGTGCGAGTTAGGCGAGAAGACCGAGGATTGTATAAGGAAGCTTACTATTTATTTTGACGGTGTAGATGCGAGTTAGGCGAGGAGAACGAGGCTTGGGCGATAGGAGCGTACTAGTCGTACGTGACTGAGAACAAACGCAAGTTCGACAATGCATAACGACGCAGATACGCCGTCAAAACGTATGTGACCAACACGCAAACGCAAGTTCGACGCAGTATTACGACGCATATACACAGCCAAAGAAAATACCCTGACTTCTAAAAAGCCAGGGTATCTAAATTTCAATCAAAAGATTGATTAGCTCGATTAAGCAATAGTAGGTCTAACAGCTTCGCCGTACTTGAGGTCAGCGAACTTGATCTCTACTTCTACGTCGATATCGAGTATGTCAGCAGGTTGAATTCTCTCACCGCCGTTAGCAACGGTTGCAGTAATCTTGATGCCTTCTGCGGTAACCTTAGCAGTTGCGCCAACTTCAAGATATTGCTTATTGATATCGTACTTAACGGTTGGATCAGTGCCTTCGGTAAATCCGATTGCGAACTTGGTCTTAGCGAAGGTTACGTCAAGACCGTTAGCGTCAATCTTAACTTGCAAGCCCTTGAGAGCGTTGCCGATAGGCTCGAGAGCGCTGGTATCAGGACCGCTTGCTGCTGTGCCTTCGGTTGCAGGATCTTCAGCTTTTGGCAACAAACCGGTGATGAAGTTCTTAAACGTATCCAGGTCGTTGTATTTCAAAGAGCCCATACCAACTGCACCGAGTTCTGCTTCAACTTTACCTGTTGTAGTGTCGATCTTAGCGGAGAGCAAGGTCTTCTCTACGTCATCTTCTACGTAGGTCATGGTTGCGTTGATGAAGTCGATTGCAGGATCTTGGGTTTCACTGCCGAGCAAAGCGTCGAGCAAGTTGCCGATAGCGAAGTTGCCGTGAGCGTCAGTAAAGTCTACGCCGAGCAAAGCGGTTGGATCGATAGAGATATCTGCTTTGAGAGTATATTCGTGAGCAGGGATATCGAGGTCTACAACGCCAGCGACGCTCATATTGATAGCTTTCTTAACGTTGATCTTAGCAGCAAGGCTGAGGTCAAGAGCGTTGATAACGTCGGTGAAACCGCCGTTTTCAGGATCAGCAGTTGGATAGAATTTAGAATTATCCAATTTGAAGCCAGCACCGTTGACAATGAGAGTTTTTACGTTTACGCTTGCGGTAAGCTTGTTAGGAATGGTGATGTCAAGCAAATTGCTACCACTTGTATTCTTAACAACCACGTTCTTATTAGGGATAACAACTTCTGCCTTAGCGGTCTTAACCATGTCGTTGTCATCGAAAGTAAAGTCAAACTTGATAGAAAGAGCAGGAAGAACTGTGCTGAGCTCACCGAGTTCGAGGTCAATGCCAAGAGCATCGAAGTAAGGATTAACGTTTGGTCCGAGACCTGCGAGCATAGCGCCTACACCGCTGGTAGGATCAAGAAGGCTGCCGAGGTTGATCTCGAAAGAGCAAGCATCGTCGCTGAGGGTAGGATTGGAAGCAGCGATAGCAGCTACTTGGAGGTAACCTGCGATTTGGTCGGCTACTGCAGCGATTGCCTCGTCGTCAATGTAAGGGTTGCCGTTGTTGTAGATATCGTTGTTGTTTTCGTCCTTACCGGTAGGGGTATCAGGGTTGATAGCGATACCTGCCTTGGTGAATTGTTCCTTGACGGTCTTAGCAACGTCAACGGCTTTGATTTTGAACTGCTTGTCGCCAACTTGCATGAAAGCTAAGCTGTTGTAAGCTTCGTATCCTGCGCCGTAGTTGTTCTTATAATTGAAGTAGAAAGCTTGGTTGTTGCCTTCTTTGATATCAATTATAATACCATTGTCGCCCTTGCCGTTAGCAAGAGAGCTTACGAGGTCAAGACTGAGCTTGAAATCTACGGTGTAGTTCTTAGCTTCTTTTCCCTCTTCTTGTGCGGATACGTCGATCGAAGTAACGAAGTTGAAAGCAGAGAATGCGGAATCTTCGCCTACAGCCAAAGCATATCCGGTAATAACCTTGTCAAATACATCGCTAACGTCTACGGTTTCGGTAGTGTTGTCGCCGCCGTTGTTGGTGCCACCATTGTTGTTGTCGCCATTGTTGTCGTCTTTGTTGCCTGTTTTGTCTTTACAGCCTACAAACAAAGTAGCCATACAAGCAATGATGAGAACGATTGCGATGATTGACAACCATTTTGATTTTTTCATCATAATAACCTCCTAAAGTTATTTGTATTAGTATCCTTATTATAATATTGTTTTTTTTCTTTGTCAATACCTTCAAAGCACTTTTTGGCTGTGCATATACGTCGTTATATTTTGTCGAATTTACGTTTTGTTTGGTCACATACAAGGAGTATGCTCCCTGCACAAAGCCGCATTCTCCTCATCTAACTCGTATCTACGCACCCAAAAAGCACTTTGGTAATTGTAAATACTCGCATCTCCACCGTCAAAAGTTGCTACAATAATCTCAAAAAGTGGTTTGGAAAGGGTGTCTCACGCCATATTTACTTCGTTTTGCATTGTCAAGCGGCAATTTTTCTTGCTCACATACGCTATAGTATGCTCGCTTCGATAAAATCACCGCTTTCCTCGCCTAACTCGCACCTATGGCGTGAGAGGGTTTTACTTGATATAACTAAATAAGTTTTGCTAAAAATTGGAAAATGGTTTTGACGGTGGATATACGTCGCAATACTGTGTCAAAAGTGTTATGTCATTGCGAAGCCGATAGGCTGCGGCAATCTCAATCCTATTAAAAAGCCGCCCCTGTGCAAGGGGAGGGGGACCGCGGTAGCGGTGGAAGGGTTGTAAGTTCGCACCTATGGTGTGAGAGGGTTTTACTTGATATAACTAAATAAGTTTTGCTAAAAATTGGAAAATGGTTTTGACGGTGGATATACGTCGCAATACTGTGTCAAAAGTGTTATGTCATTGCGAAGCCGATAGGCTGCGGCAATCTCAATCCTATTAAAAAGCCGCCCCTGTGCAAGGGCGGCTTGCAATCCCTCCGACTCGGGCAAGCCGAGCCACCTCCCTTTGCACAAAGGAGGCTTCAAGTGGATGAGATTCCCACGGCTAAAGCCTCGGAATGACAACGTGCTATGTCATTGCAATAATAACAATGTCATTGCGACGGAGTGAAACGACGGTGGCAATCTCAAACAATACGCACAAGATTCCCACGGTCAGCCAAGGACTTCCCTCTGAATGACAAAACGGCAGGAGATTCCCACGGCTAAAGCCTCGGAATGACAACGTGCTATGTCATTGCAATAATAACAATGTCATTGCGACGGAGTGTAGCGTAACTTGGCAATCTCAACCGCATAAAAAGCCTCCTTTGTGTAAAGGGAGGTGGCTTGCCGAACGGCAAGACGGAGGGATTGCCTACCCCATCGTTTAGCGTGTTCATCACAGACTTGAACAAAATTTGAATATTTTTTCGAAAGATAATCTTTTACACCTCGATAACTCGATACATATCGACAAAAACCCAAAAAATAGGTAGTAAAAAACTCGCTTAAAAAAGCGATAACAACCCAAAAAAATACCCAAAAATCGTTAAAAATATGGCAAATTGTGACATAAAATAAAAAAAGGGTATTGACATAACATTAAAATTGTATTAAAATAACAATACAAAAATGATTTAGGACGTCATTTTTGCAATTGGGGGACATTATGGCAGTTAAGAAATCGGCTATCAAACCGATAACATATTTCTATAATCCGTTTTACACAGGCACGACATCTCTTGCCTATGTAGAAGTATGGCAAGTGCTTGAAGACGAAGTGCTAGGCAAGTTGTATCCGTGGCAATACGCCGTGGGTGCACAATCTAGCAAGCGTATTGAAGCACTTAATTTTATTGCTCTCAGTCAATTCCAAAAAGATACGGTCAAGTTCCCCAACGTCCAATTTATCTACAAGCTATCCTCTCGCCTACTCGAAGAAGGCAACGTTCAGAGGTTGGGCGGTTACATAGCAGACAACCTCATTATGTGCTTCGATATCTATCAACTAGAGAAGATGGGTGAGAAGGACGCAATGATGGCACTCAACTTTTTGATTCGCAAGGGCGCCAAAATAATGATAGAGGGCATAGCCCGTGCACCTATCGAGCTACTCACCAAATATCCCGCACAGTACTTCTTACTAGACTATAGATATTACAACAGTGGCAACCAAGGCGTTCTGGCAATGGTCAAACATATCGCCGACACCCAAAATATCAAGTTGGCAGTATCCAACGTCAACGACGACAACAATTTGGGTATCTTCTACGAGTTGGGTATCAATACCCTGTCGGGCACGGCGATTGTCAAGCCTCGCAAGAAGTTGTCGAACATCACGGGAGTCTGACGCTTTGGCTGTGTATATACGTCGCAATACTGTGTCAAGTTTGCGTTTGTGCTCAGTCACGTACGACTAGTACGCTCCTGTCGCCCAATCCGCACTTTCCTTGTCTTGCTAGTATCTACGCACCCAAAGGGAAAGTACGGAAGATAGATAGTCATCTCCACCGTCAAACGGTGTGGGAAACCGCAGTAGCAGTATGTCATTCCGAGCGAGCAAAGCGAGCGTGGGAATCTAATCGATATAGAAAGGCCCCTTTGTGCAAAGGGGGCTCCCGACAGAGGTCGGGTGGGGGATTGACCAAAAAGGGTAACGCAATCCCTCCGACTCGGGCAAGCCGAGCCACCTCCCTTTACACAAAGGAGGCTACAATCGGAAATCAACACCAAATCAGCCTAACAACCACCCTCTCACGGCATAGGTGCGAGCAAGACAAGGAGAGTGAGGACGGCGTGCACAATGTCATTGCGAGATGTTGAAAACATCGTGGCAATCTCATCCTATAAATCTGCCTAACAACCACCCTCTCACGGCATAGGTGCGAGTTAGGCGAGGAGAACGAGGATTGGGCGACAGGAGCATACTCATTGTATGTGACTAAGCACAACCGCAAGTTCGACAAAGCATAACGAAGTAGATATGCCGTGAGAGTAAAAAAGAAACAACTCGACACTAGCCTATAGACGGTAGCAGAGCATTGCTCTGTGGGCGAAAGTCGAAATGTTATAAAAAACAAAAAAAGGAGAAAAAATTATGAAAAAAAGTATGTTACTTAGCACAATTGCTATGATCGTAGTAGTAGTTGTAGCACTTAGTACAGCAACCTTCGCCTGGTTTACCGCCAGCACGCAAGCAGCTATTACTTCCGACTTTACCGTTGAAGCAACCAAGATGTTCAACATGAAGACATATACTGCAGGAGCTTGGACCGTAGCTGACACTATCGATATTAGTGCAACCAAACTCAAACCGGTTGCTCCAATCGCTGAACTATCAGCAGCTACCCAAGTAGGTAAGGGCACAGACGTTGACGCTGCAGCAGTAGTCAATGCTAAAGACGCTTGGTTTACCGTAACCAAGGATGGCGAAAATTGGACAGATTTCTTGGCATATACCGTTGGTGAATTGCAAACTGCAAAGGTTGCTACCGTTGCTCCATTCCAACTTTCTTTTGCAGATGCTACCATGAGTGGTCAAGCAACGTTTGCAATTGACCTTGAGATTATCGGTCAAACCGCTGCTGACTGGGCTGCGCTTAAGTCTGTCAACGTAGTAGTTATGGTTGAGTCTTATGATGACGGCGCAGTAGAATTCGTTGGTACTCAATACAACGTTCAAAACCCAGCTACAGACGTTACCCTTAGTGGCAACGATGCTAGCTTGACAGCTTCGCCAGCTAAGACCTTTGCTGCAATTACCACTACAGGTCTTGCAGCAGATCCATCTGACTCTCTCACCAACCACCCAAATGGCACTTCTGATGGTATTAAAATTTCTTATACCGGAGACGTGCAAATTGATGCAGCTGAAGTTAAACTTGTAACTGCTTTCGTATGGCTCGATGGATATCAAGCAGCTGACGAAATCATGTCCAAAGTTGTTAAGGTAAACATTGGTATCACCAAGAAAGCTTAATCTATCTAATCTAAATAACTAGTTATACCGTCTTAACGGCTACTTCTCCCGCGGGAGAAGTAGCGTTTTGCAGAGGGTATGCCGCATGAGGCTACCGTCTGGATAATAATTGAAAATATCTAATAAGGATAAATATGAGTACAAAACAGTCAAAACTTGACGCTAAGACCAAAAAGACTCTCAATATCGTGATAATTGCTATCCAAGTGCTTATCATAGTGGCATGTATAGTCTTCTCGATAGTGTTGTTGGTGTCGAGTATGGGAAACAAAGAGGGTAAGCTCAACGATATACTCAATCTGATGCCCGTAATGTCCGACTCAATGGTGGGAGATAATCCCGACTCTTTCAATATTGACGACCTGGTGCTTGTCAAGAAGTTGAGTGATGAGGACAAGCAGAACCTCAAGGTAGGGGATATCGTTACTTTCAAAGTATATGACGCAACCTTGCAAGCAAAAATATACAAGTCGCATAGAATTGTCAAGATATGTCAAGAGGGTGACGCCGAATGGGAATATTGTGACGTGATAACGCAAGGTGACGCGGCGCAGAAGTACATTGACCAAATCCTGGAAGATGAAAGCATTAGTGAAGACGAAAAGCTAAAGAGAATAGCCAACTATCAAGACCAACTATATCTATCGCAAATCGAAGGTATATACACAGGCAAGATAGAAAAGGTCGGCGGTGCTATCACCTTTATCAAGCAACCTGCGGCATTCTTCGGACTTATCGTCACTCCGCTTGCATTGTTATTATTATACAATATATTTGTTATAATTAGGGGCGTAACCAAAGCCAAGGATGACAGGCATAGAGCCGAGCTCGAAGAGAGCGAAGCTAAGCACAAAGCCGAAATGGACGAGCTCAAAGCCTTGATTATGGGTGGCTCAAAGCCTGCGGATACATCTCAGCCGTCTATACCTCTCGACGACAACGAGAGAGAAGAAGAGCTAAAGAAGCAAGCCGTCGCAGAGTACCTTGCCGAGCAAGAGCGTAAGGCGAGGGAAGAGGAGATTAAGAGGAAGGCTGTTGAGGAGTACTTAGCTAGTCAAGCCAACAATAATGACGATAAATAGCAACGGCATTGCTATTATGTCATTGCGAGGAACGGAGTGACGTGGCAATCTCAAAACGATAGAGATTCCCACGGTCAGCCAAGGGCTTCCCTTTGCAAAAGCAAAATGTACACAGCGGAATGACAACTCACTTATGTCATTGCGAGGAACGGAGTGACGTGGCAATCTCAAAACGATAGAGATTCCCACGCTACGCTCGGAATGACAAAGCACAATGTCATTGCGAAGGAGCAAAGCGACTGTGGCAATCTCAAACTACACTCGGCAATCTCAAACAATACGAAATAAGTGCAAGCATGAACGACTACTACGTCTATATACTTAGCAACAAGAACAATAGAGTGCTTTATATAGGAGTTACCAACGACTTGCAACGGAGAGTGTACGAACATAGAAACAAACTTATAAAAGGTTTTACTAGTAGGTATAACGTAGATAAGTTGGTGCATTATGAGAGCACAACTGATATAAATAGTGCGATAGAGCGAGAAAAACAGCTCAAATCTTGGAGCAGAGCAAAAAAAGAAGAACTAATCAATAAAAATAATCCCCAAAGGGAAGATTTATCTGTTGGTTGGTTTGGATAATATATCATGAGATTCCCACGCTACGGCACAAGTGCCTACGCTCGGAATGACAAAGCACAACGTCATTGCGAAGGAGCAAAGCGACTGTGGCAATCTCAAACACAATGTCATTGCGCTGTGTACATTTTGCGATAGCAAAGACGAAGTGTGGCAATCTCAAAATGATAGAGATTCCCACGCTCACTGTGTTCGCTCGGAATGACAGCAAAAGGAATGACAAAACCCAATGTCATTGCGAGCGTAGGCACTTGTGCCGAAGTGTGGCAATCTCAAACAAATAAGTAAACCAATTCTCACATAGGCTCACAGCCAACCAAAAATAAGGAAGAAAAATTATGCTAGATTTTATCAAATCGTTTTTAGGAGTTTTGTGGAAAGGTCTATC
>JBJETR010000013.1:0-18975 GCA_051883415.1 Christensenellales bacterium
GTTACGACGCAGTATTGCGAAGTATATACGCCGTGAGACACCCTTCCCGAACACAAGAGGACGGCTAAAATTGTAAGGCACACTTGCTAGAAGTGTGCCTTGGCTAGTTGATTAGATTGATGATTACTATTTGCTTATGGTGCCATCGGTGCAGTATATTGTGTAGTTGACGGTATCACTGTCCCAACCATCTTCTTTGACAATATTATTCCAATCAGCCATCGTACCATTATAATTTATTGTCTCCAACTTAGTGCAATCCTTAAATGCACAAACGCTAATTCTTCTCATAGAACTAGGAATGTCAACGCTAACCAATTCTGTTCTATTCCAAAAAGCATACCCTGCTATTTGCGTTGTTCCATCTTGTATTGTTACACTAGTATCAACTATTGGGCTACCATCGGTAGGAAGTACATTTACATATTTAAAAAACACTTTGCCTACATAAGTAATATCCATCAGATTACCAGCCCAAGGTGTATTATAAAAGACGCCACCTCCCAACAACGTGATACTGTCCGACGTAACTACGTTAGACAAATTTGTGCAATCTAAAAATGCCCAAGTATCTATTTGCTTTACGCTATTAGGGATAGTAACGCTTTTTAGACTAACACAATCTCGAAATGCACATGAAGATATAAATTCGACACCATTCCCTAGATTAAGATTCCTAAGATTACTACACTCGTAAAATGCCCATTCGCCTATACTAATTACACTATCAGGTATAGTTATGATTGTCAAGCCCGTACAACCCGTAAATGCCCATTCATCTATACTTTTAACGCTTCCATCAGCAGGAATCGTACTTGTTTTGCAACCAAGAATTACGCTTTTGTCATCTTTGCTAATTAAACAATTGCCTTCACTATAGTAACTTGAATTCCCGTCTTCTACAGTTATACTATTGATACCCGAGCAAAAATTAAATGCACTGTTGTTTATTGAATAAACACTGCTTGGTATTACAATATTAGTTAATCCTTTACAATTTCCAAAGGCAAAGTCACCTATCATTTCTAAGCTATTAGGAAGTGTTATATCAGTAATTTCTTCGCAATAACAGAAAGCATCATGCTCAATTACTTTTACAGGAATGCCATAATACGTTGACGGTATTACCACCTTGCCCGTAAGACCAATGCAATCAACTATTTGACAATATTGATTTGACACTTTTTCATATATTATTCCGTAATTATTACATCTTATACACGACGAATATTTGCCTAATTTATGACTTTCCGCACCACACTTTACACACTCACAAGACAATTCATAGGTATGAGCTAAGCTATTACATATCCTACAAACGCACCTATCATCGGGATCGTGTGTATTATACGTACAGTTTTTGCATTCACAACCTTCTATCTCGTGATATACGTTGTGGCATAGATTGCACTTGCAGTCGATATCTAAATCATGTATAGTCAAACCACAGTTTTTGCAAATACACCCTTCTCCTATCTGGTGTTCGATTATATCCATCTCAATGCGTATATTTCCCCAAATAGATTGTATGTCAAAACTTACACTCTCCAGATTGTAGTTGATAGAGCCTGTGTATGGTAGCATTGCTTTTACCACGCTACCGTCTTTATATTTTGCTACGTAAGTGATATTAGCATCCGCAATTGAAGTGTATTTACAAAGAGATTTTGAACTTAACGTACAATTTTTTAGTTCTTTGCTTTTACTAGATGCAAATAAATAATCTTTAGCATACTTAGACGATTTGTTGAGAGCAACAAAAGTAACTTTATTATCAGTAATACCAATTACTAAGCTACTATATGACTCTTTTGTCAATTTTTCGTATTCACTATTGACGTTTATCAAATCGTCCAAACTAGATACTAGATCTTTTTTGTCATTATAAGCTTTAAGTTTTTTGGCAAAAGAGTCTTCGTAATATACCCAAGCTTTTTTACACATATTATTTGCTACGCCTAGAGTGTTGTAATTTGTAATAATATCATCCGGCTCTCCATATGTATTTAGTATGTCGCTTTCGGTGGCAATACCAACGTCAACGCGAGTCGCCGTAAAAGAATTAAATGGACTAGTAAATACCGAAATAATAGGAATTATTACAATTATAAGAGCAAGTACAACTGCCGTGACGATAGCAATCTTCTTGTGAGATATTATAAAATTGGAAATAGACACAAAAAAATCTTTAGATTTGCTATCATTATTTTTGGCTCTTCTATTTTCTTTAGTACGATTAGTTAATTTGGCTCCGCAATAAGGGCATCGAGTAAAATCACTCTGCACACTTTTGCCACACTTAGGGCAAACGGATGGTTGGTTGTCCACTTGATTTGCTTCCATAATTTCTCCTTGTATTGTTTTAGATAAAATAATTTGTATATAATATATGATATTAGAATTATAGTTCTAAGTCAATATTTTTGAGAAAAATAGTTCTAAAATATATCTATGTTGTTTGCCGAACGATTGAAAACTTTGATGATTGAGCAAAACATAAATCAATCTACCCTTGCACAAAATATAGGATATAGCCAAAGAGCCGTGTCAAAGTGGGTAAACGGCGAAGCCGAGCCTAGCGCTACAGCCGTGTATCTATGTGCAAAGTTTTTTGACGTGTCGGCAGATTACCTATTGGGATTAGAGAATTGACAGTCCAAAAATTGGCTGTCAATTCTCTAGATACAAAAAACGACCTCTAAATATAGAAGTCGTTTTTTGTTATCAATATTTATTGATTTAGTCAAGTTTTAGACTACTTGAATGCCCTTGTCGACGTCGCCAACTTCGCTATCGACGTGATACTTATTGGCTTGGCGGTACTTGAAGTAGTTGAGTGCAACTTGTGGGAAGAGTGCGTAAGAGAGCACGTCTTCGTCTTGCTCGATATACTCTTTGATTTCTTCTCTGTACTTGTCGAGCTCGGGTTGGAGTCTATCTGCCGGACGGCAAGTGATTCTCTCCTCGTCGCCGAGAATTTTCTTGACGATTTCGGGATTTGGCTCGGCAGGGAGTTGACCGTACTCGCCTCTCAAAAGTCCCTTAGTCTCGGCGGAAACCATCTTATATCTCTCGCCCGACACAATGTTGAACACGGCTTGCGTGCCGACGATTTGGCTGGTTGGAGTTACGAGTGGCGGATAACCGAGGTCCTTCCTAACGTTAGGAACTTCCGCAAGCACTTGTTCGTATTTGTCCATTGCACCGAGCTTCTTGAGTTGTCCGACGAGGTTGGAAAGCATACCGCCCGGTACTTGGTAAATGAGTGCGTTGACGTCGGTCTTGAGCGACTTGTCGGTGAGCCAACCGTCCTTCTTGAGTCTGTCTGCGATAGGTACGAACATATTGGATAGGTCGGATACCGTCTTGAGGTCGATGCCCGTGTCGTAAGGGGTATTTTGCAATATAGCAACCATTGGCTCGGTAGCAGGTTGAGAAGTACCGTTGCCGAGTGCACTAAGTGCAGTATCTATGATATCAGCACCCGCCTCGATGCATTTGAGGTAGGTTTGGTTGCCCGTGCCCGCCGTTTGGTGAGTATGCACGTGAATGAGCGTCTCAGGCTTGAGCACGGCTTTCATACCCTTGACGAGGTCGTAAGCTACGTAAGGTAGCAAAATGCCCGCCATGTCCTTGATACAAATGTTGTCCGCACCCATGTCTTCGAGTTCTTTAGCAAGCTTGATAAAGTACTCGTTGGTGTGTACGGGGCTGGTGGTATAAGAAATGGTTGCCTCGCAAACTGCGCCGTACTTCTTGCAGCTCTTCATTGCCTGCTCCATATTACGCTTGTCGTTGAGTGCGTCGAAGATACGGATTACGTCAATACCGTTCTCAACCGACTTCTTGACGAACTCGTCTACTACGTCGTCGGCATAGTGCTTGTAACCGAGGATATTTTGTCCTCTGAGAAGCATCTGCAATTTGGTCTTTGGCATAGCCTTTTTGAGTTGTCTAAGTCTATCCCATGGATCTTCGTTGAGAAATCTCAAACAAGAGTCGAAGGTCGCTCCACCCCAACATTCTATAGAATAATATCCTACTTCATCGAGCTTGGAAGCCATTGGCAACATCTCGTCAAGTCTCATTCTCGTTGCGGCTTGCGACTGATGCGCATCACGCAAAATAGTTTCTGTAAGTTTTACCATAATAACACCTCTATATAGTTTGTGGCTTATGCAAAGATTGCGAGCAGTACGCCTGCGGCTACCGCAGAACCGATAACGCCTGCGACGTTAGGTCCCATAGCGTGCATAAGCAGATAGTTGCTTGGATTTTCTTCTTGTCCTACGTTGTGGGCAATTCTCGCTGCCATTGGCACTGCGGATACGCCCGCCGCACCGATGAGCGGATTGATTTTGCCCCTAGATAGTTTGCACATAATCTTACCGATAATAAGTCCGCCCGCCGTACCGAAGGAGAATGCGAATACGCCGATAAGAATAATGAGCAAGGTTTGAGTGTTGAGGAAGACGTCGGCAGTCGCCTTGGTACCTACCAACAAGCCGAGCAATATCGTGATGATATTGATAAGTTCGTTGGAAGCCGTGCGAACGAGTCTTGGTACTACACCCGACTCTTTCATAAGGTTGCCCAGCATTAACATACCCAAAAGCGGTATAGCCGATGGAAGTATTATGCCTACGATTGCCGTAACTGCCAATGGGAAGATAACCTTCTCGGTCTTGGAAACAGGTCTAAGTTGTTCCATAACGATTTTTCTCTCTTCCTTGGTGGTGAGCAACTTCATGATAGGCGGTTGGATAACCTTGATGAGCGCCATGTATGAGTAAGCCGCTACCGCAATTGCAGGCAACAAGTGAGCCGCAAGTTTGGTAGTAACGTAAATTGCCGTAGGTCCGTCCGCACCGCCGATGATACCGATTGCAGCGGCTTCTTCGCCCGTAAATCCGATATTAACCGCAATAATAAATGTAACGAAAATACCAAGTTGGGCTGCAGCGCCGAGTATGAGGCTCTTAGGGTTGGCAATGAGTGGACCGAAGTCGGTCATTGCACCTATGCCCAAGAAGATGAGTGGCGGATAGATAACCCACTCTACACCCTTGTAGAGATAGTAGAACAAGCCTTGATCGGCTACGACTGCGTGGTTGATAGTCATCTGCTCGGTGAGCGTAACGCCATCGAAAACTGCGTTGCCCGCTACGAGCGACTGATAGCCGCCTACGATTTCGGCAATCTTTTCTTCTACGATATGCAACTGTGCAAGGGTGCTAGTTCCGTCTGCAAAAGTAATACCGAACATCTTGGCAAGTTCCGGCACAGTTCCTGCGATAGCTACACTTTCTGTACTACCTGGTATTTGATATAAAAATTGTCCCGCTTCGTTGAGAACACCTAACTCAATAAGTAGGTCAATTTGTGCTTGAGAACCAACGAAGGTTACGTCGTATCCCAAAGTTCCGTACAAGATAGAATACGCTCCCGGTATGTTGATGATAAACATACCGAAACCAATCGCAAGCAAAAGGTTTGGTTCAAACTCTTTGGCTACCGCAAGGTATATGAGTAAGCACGCTATCGCCATCATGATAAGGTTTTGCCATATCGGCGTGAGCGCAGTCATAAAACCCGTACTGTACCATAGATTTTTGAGCGATTCTACCATGCTAAACGATGGTAGAGTAAGAAAAAAGTTCACGGTCTTTCCTCCAAAATTATGCTATAGTACACAATACCGCACCGGTGTCCACGTTGGTACCTGCGGTGGTAGAATAAGTAATAACTCCGCTTGCGCTGGCAACGACAGGAGTATCCATCTTCATTGCTTCCAAAATTACGATAGTATCGCCCTCTTTGACGGTTGCGCCGTTGTCAAAACAAAGCTTCTTGACAAGACCTGGCATTGGAGCGTTGACTGCCTTGCCACCTGCAGGTGCTGCTACAGGAGCGGGAGCTGCCTTAGGTGCGGGAGCTGCCGTTGCTTGAGTTGCTGCTACAGGAGCGGTTGCGACGGTTGCTCCGCCGATTTCTTCTACTTCTACGGCGTAATTTTTGCCGTTTACGTTTACGTTGAATTTACGCATAATACTCTCCTATTGTATGGATATTTATTTTATTTGTTTGATTGAGCGAACCTTGAAAGGCAAGCTGGACGTGATTACGACACCGTTGGACTCGTAATACGCTACGAGTGCCGCCATAATCGCTGCGACTACTTCTTCCTCTGCTTGATTGTCCTCGACTACCGCCGTTTGCGCTACGGGTTGCGGCTTAGTTTCGACAGGCTTTTGAGGTTTCTTCATATTTTTGAACAAATTGAGCAATACTTCCATAAGTTTGATAAATAATATCAATACTATTAGGACAACGAATACCATTCCTATGCCCAAAACCGAAACCAAAAGTCCCGTGGTAATTCTTCTACCGACCGACATATCTCCTATGCCGAGGCTATCGGGATTGCCGTATTCTAGCGTGCAACCAACCAGCAACGACATTAGACAAACAAGCAAAATTATTGAAAATATAATTTTTGCTCTTTTCATCTTGCACCTCACAAGCCGAGTAACATTAGCAACGCCGACGATACGTAAGGTCTGATATTGCATGCTTCGATTACGTTGTCGATGTAGCCGTCCTTAGCCGCTACGAGCGGATTGGCTTGCATTTGTTGATATTTTTCGGCAAGTTTTGCACGCAACTCATCACTGTTGCCACCCTCTTTGAGTTGGTCTTTCATCATAGCGACTACCGCAGTGTCGGAAGGTATAGGACTGATAACGGAATGCTCGCAAGCAAGCGTGTAGCCAAAGCCCAAGCCCTTGCTCATGAGTGCGCTATATCCAAAACCTACCGCATTGCCTACAGCTACGCCGATTTTGGCAATGCTGCTAGCGGCGATGGTCTGCATAAGACGATTGGTCTTCTTGGCAAAGCCACCCAGCTCTTGCTCGAGCGTAGGATTGACGCCCAAGGTGTCTACGAGAGTAACGAGTGGTAAATCGAAGCTCTCAAGTTTGTCGATAAAATCGGCAGCCTTCTCAATGCCGTCTTGACTGATATAGTCGCCCTCGGTTGCTATCACGCCAACGGATATACCGTTAATCTTAGCCAGGGAGCATACGACTTCGGGAGCATATCCCTCGTTGAAAGCAATTACCGAGCCCTTGTCGCAGACGCTCTCGGTCCTTTGAACCGCACTCATTACGCCGTCAAGCGCAGGATCGATACGGTTGGGATCATCCTCGCTCTCGTCTTCGTCCGCAGGCAATACAGTAGCGAACAAACGAGCAAGTTGACTGCTCAAATCCGCTGCGTCCTTGTAGATGAATTGAGCTAAATCGGTGCTCTTAGCGTAATTGTCATATCCAATAAGCTGTGTATAGTTGACAGGGAAATTCTTGGCATCGGAAGCAAGATACATTGGGGAATTGACCGACATAATCGCATCCTTAGACATAAAGACAAAGTCCGCGCCCGCTACGTAAGTCGCCATCATACCTACGGCAACACCCTTGACTATTGCTACGTGTGGCACGTTGTCTGCCAAAATAGCACTGTTGGCGATGAGTTGTGCATAGCTCTCCAAAACAGCCGCACCTTCGCCTACTCTTGCACCGCTACAATCTATGATTGATACGAACGGTACCCCCGCACTGACTGCTCTTTGCATTGCTTTGCCGATTTTGTCTGCTTGCGCTTGAGACATACTTCCTTTGAGCACCTCTGCGTTTTGAGCAAAAAGATGAACGGGATGACCTTGTATGGTAGCGTAACCCGTGATTACACCTTCGCCCAAAGCCTCGAGGGCACTGTCAAAGCCTTTGCCGGTAAGGAAAGCGTCAGTCTCTACAAAACTCTCGGCGTCTACGATTTCGTTGACAAAAGACTTGATCTTAGAACAAGCTTTGTCTAGCGCCTTAGAGAAAGTTGAGAGATTTTTATTCTCCATATTTACCTCCAAATAGTATTGTATAATTTTACCAATAGCATTATATATTTTTGTTAAAATTTTTGCAAGGATTTGTGCTACATTTGTGAGCAAATTGAATAAAAAAAATATTTGTGTATAATTGTAAACAAAAAGCTAAGAAAAAATATCATTTTTGGTTTTTGTTTATGCTATTTTGTTGTTATATCAGGCTATAGACTCTAATTGCCGAAGCGTGCTTTTCAATGCGGAATGCACAAGGCTTAGTTTGTTTTAACTAGTCGCCAAGACGCGAAAAATAATTGCAACGGCACACAGTGTGCCGTTGCAATAATCGAATATGCTATCAAATATGATTTCAAAGCCTTTTGAGATAATCAATCTCAAAATCGTTGAGGTATCTGTACCCTCCTCTGGACAGTCCGCCAAGCCTCAAATCGGCTACTGCCGTCCTCTTGAGGAAGATAACCTCTTTGTCTATCGCTTCGAACATCTTGCGAATTTGTCTGTTTCTACCTTCGTAAATAGTAACTTGAATTTTGGATATTCCGTCCTTATATTCTAACAATTTGACCTTGCTACGCTTAGTCTTGACGCCGTCTACGAGTACGCCCTTGCGAAGTTGAGCAAGATTATGCTCAGGTACTTCCCCCTCAACCTTGACAACGTAGGTCTTGGGAATTTCGTGACTAGGATGAGTCAATGCGTGGGCGAGCTGTCCGTCGTTGGTGAGTAAAAGCAAGCCTTCAGTTTCGTAGTCTAGCCTGCCGACAGGAACAAGACCTGCAACGTCTACGGTAACGTAATCGAATATCGTCTTACGACCTAATTCGTCCTTTTTGGTAGTGATACAACCCTTAGGCTTATAAAACATTATGTAGACCGGCTTGACGGCTTTGACCGTCACTCCGTTGCAAGTCACGACGTCGTTGTCGGGATTGATGGATGCGCCAAGACGATTGACAACTTCGCCGTTGACCTTTACTTGTCCTTCGGCTATCATTTTGTCTGCATTGCGTCTTGAAGCTACTCCGTTGCGAGCTAAAAATCTATTAAGTCTTTCCATTGCTTTTTCTCCACATATATTATAGGTTACCTCACCCTAAAAATCAAGTATTTGCACGACGGGACTAAGCAATTTGACATAAATTTTGCATATAACCGTACAATGCCGGCGATATATCAATGGTTGCTATTTTGCAACAGCTCAAAACCTTTTTCTAATAGATTTTTGCTTACGTTCCACATATCGTGTACGTTGAGAACTACGCAAATAAGCTGTTTGCCGTCACGGGTTGCCGAACTCACCAAGCATCTACCGGAGTTTTTGGTATATCCTGTCTTGACGCCGTCGGCACCGTCCATCATCAAAAGCATCTTGTTTTTGTTACCAAAATAGTATCTGTCGTGAGTATAATTGCCTTCGACAACGTAGGATTTAGCCGAAACTATAGTCTTGAACAACGGATTTTGCATAGCCTTAGCCGTGATAATTGCCAAATCGTAAGCAGTTGTGTAGTGGTTGTCGTCATGCAAACCGTGAGGATTGGTAAAATGAGTGTCCTCAAGCCCAAGCTCTTGAGATTTGGCATTCATCATATCCACAAAGCCTGACACACTACCGCCTACGGCTATTGCAAGTGCAACTGCAGCATCGTTGCCGCTTCTGAGCATGAGAGCATAAAGCAAATCTCGTACGCTCCATATCTCGTTGCGTCTGAGATATACCGACGAACCCTCTACTCCTACCGCATCTTGAGGAATTGCTAATTGTACGTCGACGTCGGCAACGTTGTCTAGCACGACTAAAGCGGTCATAATTTTGGTAGTGCTAGCCATTGCAAGTCTAACTCGTGAATTGTTGCTTGACAAAACCTTCTTGCTAGATTGCTCCATGACTATAGTCGCACTAGAAGAATTGTATTTTACCACGCTGAGCGATTGCATAGTCGTAGCAATATCACCTCTCATTTTTCTACAATATATCATTGTAGGTAATAAAAATGTTGATATTATTATAAAATATGCGATAATTGAGAAGTATTTGACCGCAAAATTTATCTTTTGATGACTTTTGTTGCCAGACTTATCAGGTCTTTCCATCTCTCTTCTTTCTCCTTATCTTCTACTTTAATCAGCCTAAAACCCTCGTCATAGCATACCAAAAATCCTAACGGAGTGATGGATATACCTCCACCGCCTCCACCCGCAAAAGGCATATTAAACACGTCGTATTCTTTGTTTTTGTTAATCTCTCCTCCTCCGCTTGCTATGCCAATAGTTATCTTAGACATAGGCACTACCGTCGTACCGTCGGGCATTGTTATCGGTCTGGAGACGGCAGAATCGCTCTCTACCACTGCCTTGAGATTGTTGAGAGCGCTGCTCATAATTTCTTGTATATCGTTCATTCCTTACCCCCTTATCTTCTTTATCGACCAGCTCACTAAATATTTGTGTAGTTGGCAATAATATTGTTTGTAAAATTGTAATAAATTTACCCTTTTTCTTTTAATTACACGATTAGCACGCTATTAGTGTAAATATCTAACAATTTTAGTTAGTTTTTCAAATGCAAAATTGTCTTTATTTCCTAATTTTTGCTTGCTTTACCCGACTTTTAGCATTGAAAATCAGCGTCTTAGCTAGCATACTCAATATTGTCGACATTTTGACGCTTACGGCTATCGAAAGCAAAAGCCCTAGTCTAGCCGTTGCATCATTGATGACAATATACGTATCGTCACATATAACGAGGCGACGACAGTAATAGTCTATAATACCGCCAAACGCCTCGACAAAAGGTCTAAAAGTAGCACTCCATACGTTAGAAGCACAATAAGACAAATTGACGTGCAAGCTATTTAGACGAATGGGCAATAATTTAAGAAAATTTATTTTTTCTTTTGACGACGGCTTTATTTCGTTGATACTTTCGCCAGCATGATTGAGCTTTATTCTTTGAAAATCCCTTTTGCCTATCTGATAATACAGGTTTCCTTTGCATTCAAATATCACAATCTTGAGCATAAACAACCTCAAAAGCCTAATTTCTAAGCTAATTTTGCCTTGGTGTGAATAAAAGTACCCTTTGATTACTACGTTAGAAAAAATAATTGACGTTATAATCAAAAATGCTATCAACACCAAAATTCCAATTACCCAAGCCATAACTATGTTGTGTGCAAAGCCTACTAAAATACAATATCATTGCTTGTAAAGTACTCAAAAGCACAAAAAAAGAGGAAAACTCCTCTTTTGAATGATTACGTCTAGTAAGTCGTTAATAATAAGCGTTTCACCTTAAGTACGACCACCGTAAAGCGTTAAGAATTTAAAGAATTAAAATAAATACGTCAATCAAACGCCAATGGTGTCGTCATCATCCCCACTTTCAAAGGTAACAAAGTCTTCTCCCTCCAAAAAGTCGGGATTATTGCTATCGAGCATAGCGTCAAGTTCGTCTTGTTGTTGGATTTGACTTGACGTTACCCCTTCGAAGTCGTCGGATAATTGTATTTCTCTATATAATCCCTCCGTCTGCACGTTAAAGTTGCCGTATTCGATAAGCCTCTTCATAACCTCACCATAGTCAGGCAACTCGTCTATCGAATGCAATTCAAACTTTTTGAGAAACTCGTCAGTCGTGCCGTAAAGGATAGGCTTGCCCGGCGATTGCTTGAAGCCACAACTCTTGATAAGGTCAGCTTTGAGCAACACGCTGATAGCATAGTCAGGGCTTACGCCTCTTATTTCTTCGATTTCACTACGGGTGATTGGTTGTTGATATGCTATGATAGACAACACTTCCACCAATATCTTAGAGAGTTCCTTTTCTTTGACAGGTTGCAAAACTTCGGCTACGATTTCACCGTACTTGCTGTTGGAGCCAAATTGCACCTTGTCGTTGAAGACTTCCAATCTAATACCACAGTCACCACTGTATTTTTCTTCCAACTCGGCTATTGCATCGTTTAGATTGCGTCTGGACACGTCGTCGGGAAGCTTGGACAATATATCTTGTCTGCTGATAGGCACACCCGCCGCAAATATTATCGCTTCTACGACGTTGACTAAATTATTCATTATATTCCTCCGTATCGGTCAAATGCGAATAGTCTATAGATTCGCTGTCGATTTCTTCGTTGTATTCGATGAGTATATCGTCCGTAAACGACTCTTGCGTTGCTTTGACAATTTGCTTTTTCATAAGTTCCAGAAGCGCCTGGAAAGTAGATATCTTCTCGCTTTTTTCTACCTTTTCGCCAAACAATTCGCTAAATTTTACGCTTCTTTGCTTGATAACCCGCTCGGCGATATAATTGATTTTGTCGGCAACCGTATATGGATCTTTGACAATCTTTTTGGTAGCAAAGGCGATTTCTTTTTCGTTGAGCCTTAGGAGCATTCTACCATAGGCGTCAATGAGATTGTTGAGGTCAAAATTGCTCAGAACGATGATTGCATCCTTGTCGGTGAAGACAGGCTTGCGATAGAACTTGTTGAGAGCTTCTCGCTCTTTGAGCGCCTCACCCTTCTCTTTGAACATAGCGTACATGAGAAGCCTGCGTCTAAGCAATTCTTCGGGATCCTCTTCTTCGATATAATCTTCATCCTCGATTTCTTCTTTAGGCAAAGCGTCCTTGGACTTGATTTCTAGTAGCGTTGCGGCTACGGAAACAAAGTCGGAGGCTACGTCCATATCAAGCTCTCCAACCCCTTCCATATACTGCATGTATTGACTAGTGATTTGTGCTAGCGGAAAGGTAAGCAAATCATATTTGCCCTCTACAACTATGAGCGTATAGAGCAATTCGATTGGACCTTCAAAATCAAGTAAGCTAAACTTTACTACGTCGCTAGCGTGCTTTTCGAAAAAATTTGCCATAATCACCTACATTATATTGATGCCGAATATCAACCCAAATAATTTGCCAACCACGTTGCGTACAAAGGTGATATACATACCGAATATATCGAGATACGGACTAATTCTACCCAAAACACTGCTTCCGATGAGCAAAATCAAAAGTGCGTAATTGCCGTATCTATACATAAAGTCCACGTATTTGCTGGACGGTCTTAGCGTTTCGAATAGTCTAAATCCGTCTAACGGATATATAGGCAACAGGTTGAACGCCATAAGAGTCAGATTGAATATGATGCTATATTGGAATAGGTAGGAGAAAAAGAAATAAGCGTATTGCCCCGCCGATATCTCTTGTCCTACGTAAATAGTCAAATCTATGCTTTTGGTACATGCAATCAAAATAGCATAGACAGCCGTAGCCAAGAATGCAACGATAAAATTGCAAATTACCCCCGCTAAGGATACGGTTATCATCCCCTTTTTGTATTCTCTAAAATTGCGAGGATCGATAGGTACGGGTTTCGCCCAACCAAAACCAACCACTAGCATCATCAAAAAACCTATCGGATCAATATGCTTGAGTGGATTGAGTGAAAGCCTACCACGCATTTTCGCCGTATAATCACCGTTGAGGTATGCAACCCAGCCGTGTGCCATCTCATGCAAAACTATTGCAAACAAAATTGCAATCAGATATGCAAGCACACCTAAAAAGGCAAGTCTGGGATAGTCGGCTAATGCTTGGACAATGTATAACATTATTGATAATCTTCCTCCACGTCGTTGCGTACCAAATCTTCAAAAGTTTGAGGTTTGACGGCGTATCTACTCTTGCCTCCCGATACGAATACTACAGGCGGTACGAGATTGCGGTTGTAGTTGCTGGACATAGAATAATTGTATGCACCTGTGGTAAAGACGGCTATTATATCGCCTCTTTGCGCCTTAGGCAAGCAAATATCCTTGATGATTACGTCACCGCTTTCGCAACACTTGCCCGCTATTGTTACGACCTCTTCTCCTGCCTCGTCTGCTCTATTGGCTATGACAGCCTCGTACTTGGCATCGTAAAGCGCAGGACGTATGTTGTCGGTCATACCGCCGTCAATCGCTAAGTACTTTCTGATACCCTTGATATCCTTGATTGCCCCAACGCTATAAAGCGTAACGCCTGCTTCGCCGACAATACTTCTACCAGGCTCTATCATAAAGTACGGCTTGGATATGTTCTTCTTGGCAACGCAAGCGTTGAGCGTATCGGTGAGAAGCTCGACGTATTCGCAATATTCTCTGATATTAAACTTAGGATCATCACCGCTATAATGCACGCCGAAGCCTCCGCCAAGATTGAGCTCTTCTACCTCAATGCCTTGCTCTTTGAGCTTAGCTATAAAATCCGTCATAACTTCGACAGCCAATGCAAACGCCGACTTGTCGAAAATCTGCGAGCCGATATGGCAATGTAAACCTCTAAAGTAAACGTTGTTGGATTTTTTGATTTTGTCGATGACTTGAAGAGCGTCACCATTAGCAATAGAAAAGCCGAATTTACTGTCAACTTTTGCAGTCTGTATAAAGGTGTGCGTGTGTGCCTCAACGCCAGGATTGGTGCGGATAAGCACCTTTTGCTTGCGAGAATACTTGTCACATATCTCATCGATAAGATCTACCTCTTCGAGATTGTCCACAACTATCACGCCTACGCCGTTGGATATGGCATATTCTAGTTCCGACACCAACTTATTGTTGCCGTGAAAATATGCCTTGGCAGGATCGAACCCCGCACTGATAGCAGTATATAGCTCACCCGCCGAAACAACGTCGATATTACTGTTTTCCTCTTTCATTATCTTGTAGATTGCCTTGCAACTAAAAGCCTTGGAGGCATAGGCAACGTTGCCGTAGCCGTAAGTGTTGGCAACGGTATTTCTAAAGGCTCTTACAACGCCTCTGATATAATCCTCGTCCATTACGTATAATGGCGTGGAATACTTGGCAACCAAATCCACACAGTCTACGCCACCGATTTGGAGATGTCCCTTTTCGTTGACGTTCATAGTATCTCTATAGTTCATATTTTTCTCCTACGTTACATAGTATCGTCACGTTTGATTGTAACAAAACACAAGCGTAAAGTCAACGCAGATAATAAAATTATATAATAAAGACCGCAAATATTTACGGTCTTTTTACTATCTCCACGCCTGATAGGCTTGAATATCGATTAGACGATACTCGCCGCTATTCGCATAGAAAACGTCATAGCTGTACACAGTTAGTCGTAGTCGATATAGAACTTACAAGGTAAGTTTAGCCCTTGCGTGTTATACGTTGCCTTTCAGCATTATTATGCAACGACTTACCATTGCGACGCCAAGTCCTTGATATAATCGAATATGCTTGATTTGTCTGCGTCTTGCTCGGCAAGCAGATTGACGGTCTGCTCGTTGCCCTGCGTGGTTATCGTTATACTACCTACGACGTCGCCTTTCTTGATAGGCGCCTTGACGTACCCTGGTAGGTTTACGCTTATGTTGCCTAACTTCTCGCTACCCTTACACAATATCGCAACGTCACGCTCCGGTCTTACCGCAATGGATTTGACAGGTGACGCCTTGACCGTCAACTGCTCGGGTAAATCTTGGTCATGAGAATATACAACTTGCTGCTTATAAGTGCCGAATCCGTAGTCGAACAGCTTGCTCACTTGGTTAAAACGCGTCTTGGAATCGTTGCATCCTATAACCGTTGCGACGACTTTCAGATTATTTCTCTCGGCACATGCCGACAGACAAAAACCCGCCTTGGCAGTATAGCCCGTCTTTCCGCCTATACAGCCTTTGTAGTGTCTGATAAGCTTGTTGGTATTGACTAATTGCGTAATTCTACCGTCGGGGTGAGTGTAATTCTCCAAATATATACTAGCGTAATCGTAGTATTTGTCGTGCTTCATCAATTCTCTTGTCATAATATTGACGTCACGAGCCGTGCTATATTGTTCACGTTCGCTTGGAAGTCCCGTCGCAGAACAAAAGAGCGTATTGTTCATACCCAGCTCCTTCGCCCTAGCGTTCATCATATCGACAAAAGCCTCGTGCGAACCTGCAATCCTCTCAGCCATTGCTACAGAAGCATCGTTGGCAGATACAACAATTATACCTTTAAGCAAATCGGTTACCGCATAACTGTCGCCCGTCTCCAAAAACATCTGAGAACCGCCCATAGCCGAAGAATTGGCAGATATCGTCACCTTTTCTTCTAAAGTTAGATTGCCTTGGTCAATTTCTTCCAAAGTCAGCAAAGCCGTCATAATCTTAACCATACTAGCTATCTCGTGCTTTTCGTCAGGCTTATAGCTATATAGCTCCAATCCCGTATCAAAATCAGTCATATATTTGCTAAAAGACTTGGAATCTACGCTTTCGTCTACGCTTGCTTCTTGAAGATTGGCAGGCAAGCATAACGTTGAGCCAATAGTCAAAGTGAGCGTAATCAGCAACAAAAAAAATATCGAATAAAACTTTTTCATATTCACCTCGCTATGGCTATATTGTGTGGATATTGAAAGGCAATATTCGAATTTTATTATAAATAAATGCGTTTTTTAGAATAATTTTGAGGAATTTATATCTATTTGTTATTTATTTTGAAGAATTTGAGTATTTGTTCGCCAACAAAGTCGAAGCCGTCTATACTGCCCAAATTGCGTGAAGCAACGCCTTTGGAATAGATGAGCAAAGGGACGTTTTCACGCGAATGGTCGGTACTCGGCGTGGAAGGATCGCAACCGTGGTCCGCTGTGATAATCAAGAGGTCGCTATCTTGCATAGCTCTCACTATTTCGGGTAATCTAGCGTCAAAATCTTGTAAGCACTCTTTGTAGCCATCTATATCGTTGCGGTGACCATACAACATATCAAAGTCAACAAGATTGGAAAATATCAAGCAATTATCATACTCGCCCATTGCACGTATGGTAGCGTCAACCACCTCTTTGTTGCCGTGAGCCGCTATTGCTTGGTCGATGCCTGCTCCGCTAAATATATCGTTAATCTTGCCTATAGCTATCGTCTTGATGCCTCTTTGTTGCAACTTGTCGAGCACACTCTCCCCTTGTGGCGGCAAACCAAAGTCCTTACGGTCAGCCGTACGATAAAAGTTACCCTCCTCGTCGATAGCAAACGGTCTGGCAATTACTCTGGCAACACCGTCTTTACCCGTCATAATCTTACGAGCTTGTTCGCACATTGCGTATAGCTTTTCTATGGAATATATCGTGTTGCAGCATGCAATTTGCAAAACGCTATCCGCCGAGGTATAAACTATAGGATATCCCGTGGCTATATGCTCTTTACCTAATCTTGCAATAATCTCAGTGCCACTAGCCGGTTCGTTGCCTAGGACGCCGCCGACTCCCCACGCCTTGGTCAGGCGAGATATTATATCCTCATCAAAGCCGTGCGGATAGGTTGGATAAGGAGTACGGGTTACTATGCCCATAAGCTCGAAGTGACCTGTAGTAGTGTCTTTGGCACAAGAGAGCTCGCTAAGGCGTGCAAAGCTTGCCTTAGGCGTATCAGCCTTGGGCTCTACGTCGACTCCGTCTATATTGTTGAGCCCGAAGGAGACAAGATTGGGAATATCGACACCTTGCGAGATTGCGAGGTAAGTATTGCTACCCTCGTCCCCGTACTGCCTTGCATCCTTAGCTCCGCCTATACCTAAGCTGTCTAAAACTAATAAAATTGCTTTCATACCACTATTATATACCATATTGTCCTTTTTGAAAAGATATAATTGTCTACAAAAATTCATAACACGACAAATTAGCCAAATCAAAATATACTATAATCTTATCATGCAAGAGTTGATACAAAAATATTTGGTAGCAATGGGAATTATGCCCAATTGCACGGGTTATAGGTATCTAAGCGAATTGATAAACGACTTGTGTCAAGGAATCGATATTTTTCCACTAAAACATAACGGATATAAAAAATTGTCGGCTAAATACCTCCAAAGCGTTGAAAATATTGACAAAAATATTCAAAATTGCATTGCCAAAGCTTGTAATACCTGCGACTTAGATTTGCTTTATTCTCGTTTTGGCAACACAATCGACCAAGAAAAAGGCAAGCCGACTTGTAAGCAATTTATTATGCAATCCTTTGAAAATATTAGATTTTTGCAATAGATTGCCAAAATGCCTATAAAGCATAGCTTATTGATTGCTCTAAATAATAAGCAATACTCTTGTATATTAGATAATATACTTATTTTCTTTCAACGCCCACACTTATATGCTTATTGACACATTTGACATATTCGGAATATATTTTTTATAAAATATTATATGAAAAGAAATGACGTAAATAAGCTCAGAATACGCCTTTATGCTTGCAATATCAAGTCGGCTTTACAACTAGAAAAGTATTGGTGGGTGTATTTGGTGACGGCAATAATATCAATCGTAGGGTTAATAATAGGCATTATGATAGGCAAAAACATCGACAAACCCGACCAATTTGCTCCATATCAGCTGTTGAGCTTGTCTCAATATAGCTATTTTAGCAATTTTTTGAAGATTTCTCTATATTTTGCTTTAGTAATATTTATAGCTTTCTTGTCAATTTTTAACCCGACTTTTGCTTTATTTAGTCTTTGCACGGCTATTTTTGTAGGATACCGCATAGGTTATCTTATAACCGTATCCTTCAACGTCAACGTCGCTACTGCCATATTGTCATTGCTGTTGTATTATTTACCGCTATGGATAGCTTTTTTGACCGTTATTGCTACGCAAATAATATTTAATCTCAACTACAATAATTGTATCAAGTCGATAAATTGGTGCAAAAATTTAATAATAATGTCGGGGCGTACGGCTTTGTTTTTGTTTATCTTAGCTGTGCTCGTAGCACTTATTTTGTGCGTACTGCTACCATTGATATTCAACGTGTTGTTCTTCTAAAAACCAAGCTATTATTCGCAAATATCTGCCTTGCTTGAGTGTGGCGATATAAATAATAGCTTACGAAGAAAAATGAAAATCAAAAAGAGCAAAAAAAATACCACTTGCGATTGCAAGTGGCACTTTTTGATTACTTAGCATATTCCGTATGTCTGACTTCTCTGATAACGTTGACTTTGATTTGTCCCGGATATTCCAGCTCTGCCTCAATCTTCTTGGCAATGTCCTTAGCCAAAAATG
>JBJETR010000014.1:0-18954 GCA_051883415.1 Christensenellales bacterium
AGAGTATTACGAAAAGTCCAACCAAGTGTGGGTATTTTCGAGAAAACTCGGCGACACATACGTATACGTAGAAGCCAACTACGGCAAAGAACTCGTCGAGATAGACGACAGATATACTATGGACACCACGGACGCTGAATTGTTGGTATGCAACTACAAGTATTGCGAAGGCAATACGCATATTCATACGCTAAGACCATACGAGGCGAGAGTGTACGTAAAAAAATAAGTATTATATTGATGAAATATTTAGATATTTATAGATGATAATCATATTTTCTAAATAACCGCTGAACGTTACGGCGGTTATTTTTATGCATAAATTATCGTATAAATATACAAAAATTCAAATAATAATGAATAATTATCCATTTTATAAAAAATTTTTTCATTTTGTTGCACATTTGGCATCAGAAATCTAAAATAGTGCTATCGAAACAAACGTAGGAGATATAAAAATGAAAAAAGCATTACTTATTCTTGTAGTGGTAGCAATGGTTGCGGTTAGCGCAATGGCAATGGTTGCTTGTAACAAAGCAGATAAAGTTAAAGTAATAGAAATTACATTGACGGAAGAAGAATACGCATTCGGTGTGGATAAGGGCAATACCGAGCTGCTCAACGCAGTCAACAACGCTATTGACACACTCAAGAGCAACGGCAAAATGGATGAGATTATGAACAAATACTTTGCGGGTGCAGAAGTTACCGGTGTTGAGTCGGCAACCAAAGACGCTAACAAAAATCAATTGGTAGTAGCTACCAATGCGGCATTCCCTCCATTTGAGTACAAGCTCGGTAACAAGTTCGCCGGTATCGATATGGAAATCGCATACGAAATCGCTACTATGCTTGGCAAAGAATTGGTTATCGACGATATGGATTTTGACGCCGTGGTAACTTCCGTAGGCAACGGTACTTGCGATATCGCAATGGCAGGTCTTACCGTCAACGATACCAGAAAGCAAACCGTAGACTTTACCCAAAAGTATTACGACGCATCTCAAATGATAATTGTCAAGGCTGACGATACCACCTTCGACAATTGCAAGACCACTGCAGAAGTAGAAGAGGTACTTAAGGCTATGACAGGCAAGAAGGTCGGCTTCCAAAACGGTACTACCGGTGAGTTCTACGTAAAAGGCGACGAAGATTGGGGATTTGACGGATATAGCAACCTCACTCCTCAAGGCTACTCTAACGGCGCTCTTGCTGTGCAAGATATGATCAATGGCAATATCGATTTCGTAATCATCGATGAGATGCCTGCTAAGACTATCGCCAAGTCTATGAATAAATAATTATGTCGGCTTGGGACGTATTTTATAAACAATTTATAACTTACGAAGGGTATAAAGAAGTGCTGAATGGCTTAAAAGCCACAGCACTTATTGCCGTACTCGGACTATTTATCGGTATCGTGATAGGTACGGTGATTGCAATATCTAAGGTAGTGCCTCAGAACAATCCTTTCGTAAAAGTTTGGGCAGGCATCAGTGACCTTTATACTTGGTTTTTCCGTGGTACTCCAATGGTGGTGCAACTGTTGATATTTTATTTTATACTTTTCCCTTCTCTTGGGGTAAAGGTGGACAAATTGATAGTAGCAATAGCGGCGTTCGGTCTCAACAGCGGCGCATACGTATCGGAGATTATGCGTAGCGGAATCTTGTCGGTGGACAAGGGACAAATGGAAGCGGCAAGGTCATTGGGACTTGGTTACACGCCGTCTATGGTCAGTGTAGTATTGCCACAGGCAGTCAAAAATATTTTGCCTACTCTCGGCAACGAGTTTATCACACTTGTCAAAGAAACATCGGTAGTAAGCTTTATTGCGGTAGTAGACTTGACTAAGGCATTCCGTTCGATAGGTGACGCAACCTACGAATACGTGATACCGTACCTTATGCTGGCGGCGGTATATCTAGTGTTAGTATCCTTGATTACCTTGCTTGTCAAAGCTATAGAAAGGAGGATGAGAAAGAGTGAGCGCAGATAATTTGAAAAACGGCGACGTTATCATCGAAGTAAAAGATTTGCACAAAAAATTCGGCGACCTTCACGTCCTCAAAGGTATCAACGAAACTATCAAAAAGGGAGAAAAAGTATCTATCATAGGTCCTTCGGGTAGCGGTAAGAGCACCTTTTTGAGATGTCTTAACCTGATGGAAGAACCAAGTGGCGGAGAGATTTATTTTGAAGGAAAGCTTCTCAACGATAAGCACACGGACATCAATAAGCATAGACAAAAGATGGGAATGGTCTTCCAACACTTCAACCTTTTCAACAACTTGACGATTATTGACAATATTATGCTTGCGCCCGTCAAAATCGGCGTCAAGAATTTGCGAATAGAACGCAAGGCAAAGGTCAAGGCTATAGGCGAACAAATCAAGGCTTTGCAAGAAGAAAAGAAGGTTTTGCTTACCGAACTGAAGAAACTGCTTGCCGAGGCAAAAGCAAATAATGCCGAGTACGTTGAAAACGTAGAGACTTCCGACAAAATCAAGGTTATTGACGAAAAACTAGTAGAGCTAATCGCCGAGAAAAAGACAGTCAAGGGCAACGTTTTCAAGAACTTGAGCAGTGACAAAAAGACCGTCAAGACGCAAGCCAAAGAAAAGGCGTTGCAACTACTTGAAAGAATAGGACTGAGCGACAAAGCCGACAAATATCCGTCAACGTTGTCGGGAGGTCAAAAGCAAAGGGTTGCCATAATCAGAGCTTTGGCGATGAACCCCGACGTGATGCTCTTTGACGAGCCGACTAGTGCACTCGATCCCGAGATGGTAGGAGAGGTGTTGGAGCTTATCAAAGAGGTGGCTGACGACGGTATGACTATGGTGATCGTTACTCACGAGATGGGTTTTGCAAAAGAAGTCAGCACGAGGGTGTTGTTTATGGACAACGGCAACGTGATAGAACAAAATACCCCTAAAGAGTTTTTTGAAAATCCTCAAAATCCTCGTCTCAAAGAATTTTTGGCAAAGGTGCTGTAAGTCGCTTTTGTTACAACTAAAAACTACAAAGAAGAATATCTTTTGCCGATACGTGAGTGTCGGCAAAATTTTTGCCCAAAATAGAGTAAAATTTTGCCTAAAATAGAGTAAAAAATAATCATATGCATCTTGAAATGGGTATTTTTGTGTGATATAATAATATAAAGTAATCTATATAGGAGTGCTTATGGCAGATAAAAACACTCAAGTACCCGTATATCTTTTCAAAGAAGGCTCTAATTATCAGTCTTACAAATTCTTTTGTCCAAAAAAAGAAAAGATAAAGGGAAAGGAAGGATGGACGTTTACGGTTTGGGCACCTCATGCAAAGAGCGTAAGCGTGGTAGGCAACTTCAACGATTGGGATAGAAGCGTCAATCCTATGACGGCTATCGCCAAAGGGATTTGGCAGACATTCATTGAAGGACTAAAGACGTACGAAATCTACAAGTTTAGTATCGAGACTCCAAATGGCGACATACGACTCAAAGCAGATCCGTACGCAACTCACGCCGAGACGGCACCGGCAACTGCGTCTAAATTATACGATAGTACTTATAAATGGGGCGACAAAAAGTGGATGAAAACTAGGGAAACCTACAATCCTTACGAATCGCCTATGAATATCTATGAGTTGCACCTCGGTAGCTGGATTAGGAACGAGTACGGCGTTGTGTGCAACTATCGCACTATAGCCAAGAAACTAGTAGAGTACGTGTTGGAAATGGGTTATACTCACGTTGAGATTTTGCCTGTGACGGAGTATCCTTACGACGGCAGTTGGGGATATCAAGTGACGGGTATGTTCGCGCCTACCTCGAGATATGGTACGCCTGACGACTTTAGATATCTCGTTGACCTGTGTCACCAAAACGGTATCGGCGTATTCCTCGATTGGGTAGTGGCTCACTTCCCTAAGGACTCTCACGGACTGTACATGTTTGACGGCGAGCCAACATACGAGTATAGCGATCCTCTAAAAGCCGAACACAAAGAGTGGGGTACGATGGTGTTTGACTACGGAAGAAAAGAAGTCAAATCTTTCCTCATCTCGTCGGCAGATTTTTGGGTAGAAGAATACCACATAGACGGTATCAGAGTCGACGCCGTGGCTTCGATGCTATACCTCGACTACGGTCGCAAGGACGGCGAATGGCGAGCTAACGCTTTTGGTGGCAACTACAATCTCGAGGCAATAGATTTTCTTAAGCAACTCAACACCGCTATCTTGTCGAGGCACAAGGGCGTAGTGATGATTGCAGAAGAATCGACGGCTTTCCCTATGGTTACCAAACCGCCTAAGGACGGAGGACTCGGCTTCAACTTCAAGTGGAATATGGGTTGGATGAACGACAATCTAAGATACGTATCTGCCAATCCTTTCTTCCGCAAGGATATGCACAACAATATCACTTTTGCAATTACTTATGCCTTTAGCGAGAATTATATTTTGCCTATCTCCCACGACGAGGTGGTACACGGCAAGTGCTCTATGCTCTCCAAGATGCCGGGCGAATATCACGAGAAGTTTGACGGACTCAAAGCCTTCTACGGATATATGATGGGACACCCTGGCAAGAAACTTTTGTTTATGGGAGGAGAGTTCGGACAGTTTATCGAATGGGATTTCAAGAAGCAACTCGATTGGTTTTTGCTTGACTACGAGTCGCATCGCAATCTGCACAATTTTGTCAAAAAACTCAATACGTATTACAAAAAGAACGCCGAAATGTATCAACTCGATACCTCGTACGACGGCTTTAAATGGTTGGTGGTAGACGACAATACTCAAAATATCGCATCCTTTGCGAGATATGATAAAAATGGCGAGTATACCGTCATCGTAGTCAACTTCTCACCTGTTACGAGAACGGAATACAACATGGGCGTGCCTGACGAGTGCGTCTATAGAGTCGTGCTCAACAGCAACGACAAAGAGTTCGGTGGAACCGACGAAGGCGTAATCAAGTACAAAGCTAAGAAAGGACAGTTGCACGGTCAAGAGCAGTACATCAAGATGACCATACCCGGTAACAGTGTATTGTATCTAAAACCCGTCAGCAAACGTGCGAAAAACAAAAAAACGACAAAACAATAAAGTAATCTTTATATATCACTCAAAGTCGTGATGTATAATATATCAATACAATAGCAATCGGGAGGACACGATGTTTACAAACAAAAAAGAATGTGTGGCAATGTTGCTTGCGGGTGGTCAAGGTACTCGTCTGTATTCTTTGACGAGAGATTTGGCAAAACCTGCCGTATCGTTTGGTGGCAAGTATAGGATTATTGACTTTCCATTGTCCAACTGCATCAATTCCAATATCGACACGATAGGCGTGCTGACTCAATATCAGCCTTTTAACCTCAACCAATACATAGGCAACGGACAACCTTGGGATCTCGACCGTCTCAACGGCGGTGTATTCGTTTTGCCTCCTTATATGAAGAATAAGGGTTCGGATTGGTATAAAGGTACTGCCAACGCTATCTATCAAAATATTCAGTTCGTGGACAAGTTTGATCCGGAGTACGTATTGATACTCTCGGGTGACCATATCTATAAGATGGACTACTCTAAGATGCTAGATTACCATAAGGAGAAAAATGCCGATTGTACCATTGCGGTCATCAACGTCAGCATCGAAGAAGCTAGTCGATTTGGTATCATGAACACCAATGAGGACAACTCGGTGTACGAGTTTGAAGAAAAACCAAAGAATCCTAAGAGCACCAACGCTTCTATGGGTATATATATCTTTACTTGGGAGAAGTTGCGTAAATATCTCATCGAGGATGAAGAAGATAAGACCTCCAGCAATGACTTTGGTAAGAATATCATTCCTAATATGCTCAACGACGGACAAAAGTTGTTTGCTTACAAGTTCGAAGGTTATTGGAAGGACGTAGGAACTATCTCCAGCCTTTGGGAAGCTAACATGGACTTGCTCGATAGTAACAGTGGTATCAATCTTGACGACAACAATTGGAAGATTTATGCCCGCAATACCGCCGAGCCTCCACACTTCGTCGGTAGCAACGCTCAGATTGTCAATTCTCTCGTCACCGAAGGTTGCGAGATAGACGGATATATCAAAAACAGTGTTATTTCGTCGGGCGTAAAGGTAGGTAAAAACGTCGTTATCGAAGACTGTAATATCATGCCTAACGTCGTTATCGAAGACGGCGCCGTTATCAAATACACAATCGTAGGTCCGGGAGCCAGAATAGGTAAAAACGCTCAAGTCGGCGGAGTTTGCGACAAGTCCAATCTCAAGATTGCGGTAGTCGGTCCCGATGCAGTTGTAGCAGAAAATCAAGTCGTGCCTATGGGCGAGATGATAGACTAAGGGGGAAGGTTTATGAACAATATAATGAGTATTATTTTTGCAAGCGACAACGAGTCCAAGCTCAACGAGCTTACTCTTCATCGTACTACGGCTTCCTTGCCTGTGGGCGGAAGATATAGATTTATCGATTTTACCTTGTCCAACTTAGTCAACAGCCAAATCACCACGATAGGTATTATGACTAAGAGCAACTATTCTTCTTTGATGGACCATATCCGAATGGGTAGAGATTGGGACCTCAATAGAAAAAATAGCGGTATCACGGTATTCCCGCCATACGCGTCCAACACGTCAAGGAGCGTATCTAAGGGCAAAATCGAGGCAATGTATGGCATTTTGGACTATATCGAAAAGGCTAGCGAAGACTACGTTATCGTAACTAACAGCAACATTGCAGCCAATATCGACTTTGACGACGTGTACAATAAGCACCTGGAAAAGGGCACAGATATTACTATGCTGACTTATTTTGCTAAGCCTACTACGTCGAGAAGAGTCATCATCGAAAGCGATGATACGGGTAGAGTGACGGGTAGTAGAATAACCCAAACCGCAAGTGACAAAATCGAAGAGATAGGACTCAATATCTATCTGCTCAAAAAATCCTTGCTTATGGAACTAGTAACCAACTGCTACGAGAGAGGCGGGGTTGACTTTGAGAAGAACATCATTCAACAAAAGGCGGGCGAGCTGAAGATTTGTACCTATAGAGTACAAGGTCACGCAGCTATGATAGACGATATCAAGACCTACTTTGAAGAGTCCATGAAACTGCTTGATAGTAAAGTAAGAGATGATTTGTTCTACGCTTTCGGTAAGATATTTACTAAGGTTAAGGACAGCGTTCCTACCATTTATAGAGAAAACGCTAAAGTGAAGAATTCTTTGATAGCCGACGGTTGCGATATTGACGGCGTAGTAGAGAATAGTATTTTGTTCCGTGGCGTCAAGGTAGAAAAAGATGCGGTTATCACCAATTCCATCGTTATGGAAAACGGTCATATATATCCAAATTCTTCCCTCAACTATATCATTACGGACAAAAACGTTACTATCACCGAGGATAAGAAGATTGGCGGATTTGAGACCTATCCGTTGGTTATCGTCAAGAACAAGACAATTTAAGGAGATCTAAAACGTGGCAAACAAAAAGATTACAAATAAAAAGGTGGCGGAGAAACCAATAAAAGCTGAGGAAAAGAAGACGCAAGTTAAACCAAAGACCGAGCAAAAAACAACTAAGCAAACGGCAACGAATAAGGTCGAAAAAGTTGAAACTATTGTCGTTGCTAAACCGATAGAAATCGTGGACAAAAAGCCCGCAACTACGGTCAAGAAGACTGCTCAAAAGACTGCCGCTAAGCCAAAGGCAAAACCCGTAACCGTAGAAAAAGAACAACCAAAAGAGGCGGAAAAACCAATACAGGTCGTTGAAAAGGTCATAGAAGAGCAACCTAAAGCCATCGGCAAGAAGGTGCTTTTCGTGGCTGCGGAAGCTTTGCCTTATATCAAGACGGGTGGTCTTGCCGACGTTGCAGGAGCATTGCCAAAGGCTCTCAACGAATTGGGCTGTGACGTGAGAGTTGTCTTGCCTCTCTATATGGACATCCCTAACAAGTTTAGAGAGAGTATGAAGTTCGTTGGCTTTTGTTACGTCAACCTTAGTTGGAGAAGCCAATATTGCGGTATCTTTACCCAAGACTACGACGGCGTAACCTACTACTTTATCGACAACGAGTATTATTTCAAAAGGCACGGATTGTACGGTCATTACGACGACGGAGAGAGATTTGCATTCTTCTCCAAAGCCGTGCTCGAGTCTTTGAGAATAATAGATTTTCGTCCTGACATTATTCATTGCAACGATTGGCATGCAGCATTGACGCCTGTATTCTTGGATAGCTTCTATCGTGGCATGGAACAGTGTAAGTTTGCCAAGACGGTGTTTACCATTCATAATATCGAGTTCCAAGGCAAGTACGGCACCGAGCTTATCAGTGACGTGCTCGGTTTGTCGCAAAACAAAAGAAAACTCGTCGAGATGGACGGTTGCGTCAACTTTATGAAGGGTGGTATCGAAGCTTCTAACAAAGTGACTACCGTGTCGGATACCTATGCCAAGGAAATCTTGACTCCTTTCTTCGGCTACGATATGCAAAAGATTTTGCTGGGTAGGAGATATAAGCTGTCGGGCATTATCAACGGCATTGACGTAGAAAAACTTGATCCTCAGACCGACAAGTCGTTGTTTGAAAACTATAATCTCGAGACTTTTGACAAAAAGGTAAACAACAAGACGGCGCTCCAACAACTACTCGGTTTGCCTGTCAATCCTAACGTGCCTATGATTGGTATGGTAGGTAGACTTACACATCAAAAGGGACTTGACCTACTCGATTACGTCATCGAGAGAATGCTCTCTATGAACTTACAGCTCGTCGTACTCGGTACGGGCGATTGGAAATACGAAAATCGTCTAAAAGAATTGCAGAGTAGGTATTCAGGCAAACTAAGAGCAATCATCAACTTCTCCAGCGATATGGCGAGCAAGATTTACGGTGCGAGCGATATGTTCTTGATGCCGTCCAAGTTCGAGCCTTGTGGACTTAGCCAAATGATTGCTATGAGATACGGCAGCATTCCTATCGTGAGAGAGACGGGTGGACTCAAGGACACCGTGCCTCCGTACAATCACACAACGGGCGAGGGTAGAGGTTTTACCTTTGTGACCTACAACGCCGACGATATGTTGTACGCCGTTGAGAGAGCGGTTGGACTGTACTACGACTATAAGGACGATTGGAAGAAGGTAGTACGCAACGCAATGACGGCAGACTTTAGTTGGCAAAGCATTGCTAAGAAGTACAAAGAATTGTATGACAATATGTGATATTGTTGTAGATATTGCAAAATCTAAGTCATATTACTAAATATATTTTATATAGGGCGTGTATTGGTAGACAATACGCGCCCTTTTGTGATATAATTGTCGCGATAAAATATTTTTTATGGAGATTTATCAAAAAATGGAAAAAGTAAATTTTAATGATTTTGACAAACAAGTGTCTCAAAAGTGTGAAGTTTATTTTGGAAAGACTATCGAGAATTGTAGTAAAACCCAACTTTACAGAGCCATTTGTATGACTGTAAGAGATTATTTGACCGAAAAGCGTCTAAAATTTAAACAGAATAGAATTAAGCAAGAAACCAAGCAAGTATACTATATGTCGATGGAATTTTTGCTCGGTCGTTCCCTCAAAAACCACTTGTACAATCTTGGCATGACGGGCGTAGTAGAGGAATTGTGCAAAAAGTACGGCACTACTATAGATGAAATCTATGCAATCGAGCCTGACGCAGGACTCGGTAACGGCGGTTTGGGAAGACTTGCTGCCGCTTATATGGAATCTTTGACCAACCTCAATTACGTGGCAAGCGGATTTTCTATCAGATACGACTACGGTATCTTCAAACAAAAGATTGTTGACGGCTTGCAGATGGAAATGCCTGACGAATGGCTCACCAACGGCGACGTTTGGCTTGCTCCGAGAGAGGAAGACACCTTTGAAGTTAAGTTTGGCGGCAGCGTAGAGCAAAGATGGGAAGACGGCAAACTCAAAATCGAGTATAGAGATTGCTACAATATCCTAGCCGTTCCTTACGATATGAATATCAGCGGTTACGACGTGCCTGCAGTCAACAAGCTACGTCTTTGGACGGCAAAAGCACCTGTTGACTTCGATATGCAACTCTTCTCTCAAGGCGAATACGTCAAGTCTTTGGAGCAAAAGGCTTTGGCTGAGAGTATATGTAAAGTATTGTACCCTGCCGACCACCATATCGAGGGCAAAATGCTGAGACTCAAGCAACAATACTTCTTCGTTTCGGCTTCTATCCAATCTATCATCAAAAAGCACATCAGAGATTACAAGACTCTCGACAACCTCGGTCAAAAGGTGGCTATCCACATCAATGATACCCACCCAACCCTATGTATACCTGAGCTCATGAGAATTTTGTTGGACGACTACGGCTATAGCTGGGACAACGCTTGGAAGATTATCAAGGAGACTATATCCTACACTAACCATACCGTTATGGCTGAGGCTCTTGAAAAGTGGCCTGAGAATATCTTCAAGCAACTCTTGCCAAGAATATACCAAATCGTGTGCGAAATCAACCATAGATATTGCCAAGACTTGTGGAGCTTCTATCCAAACGACTTCAAGAAAGTGGCTTACAACGCAGTTATGGCTGACGGTCAAATCAAGATGGCTAACCTCTGTCTAGCGGCTTCTCACACCGTCAACGGCGTTTCTGCATTGCACTCCGAGATTTTGAAAAACGACGTCTTCCACGACGCTTACGTGATGACTCCTGACAAGTTTACCAACGTAACCAACGGTATTACTTATCGTAGATGGTTGTGTCAAGCCAATCCATTGCTCTCCGACTTTATCTCTTCTTTGATTGGTGACGGATTTAAGAAAGACGCCAACGAACTCAAGAAGCTCGTTGCTTTCAAAAACGACGGCGACGTGCTTGACAAGTGGATGGATATCAAGAGAGCCAACAAGGTTGCCCTCGCCAACTATATCAAAGAAGCCAACGGCATTGACGTTGATCCTGACTCTATCTTCGACGTGCAAGTCAAGAGATTGCACGAGTATAAGCGTCAATTGCTCAACGCATTGCATATCTTGGATTTGTATTACCAAATCAAGCAAAATCCAAATATCGAGATGAACCCTCGCACCTTTATATTCGGTGCAAAGGCGGCTCCAAGCTACTATATGGCTAAGCAAATCATCAGACTTATCCATTCGCTTGGAAAACTTATCAACGATGATCCGGACGTCAAGGGAAGAATTAAGGTTGTCTATATCGAAAACTACCGCGTAACCCTTGCCGAGATGATTATGCCTGCTTCCGACGTATCCGAGCAAATCTCCATTGCGGGTAAGGAAGCCAGCGGTACGGGTAACATGAAATTTATGATCAACGGTGCGGTTACTATCGGTACGATGGACGGCGCAAATATCGAAATTCACGAAAACGTAGGCGCAGAGAATATCTTTATCTTCGGTTTGCTCGCTCACGAAATCGACGAACTCAACCGCAACGGCTATGAGCCAAGCAGATATTATCAATCCAATGCTCGTATCAGGGCAGTCATTGACGGATTGCATAGAGGTATTGCGGGCGTCAACTATAGCGAAATCGCCGACAGCCTTATGTTTGGCGGAGATACTTACAAGGTATTTGCCGACTTCGATTCTTACTGTGACGCTCACAATCGTCTTGATAGAGCTTACTCTGACAAGAAACGTTGGGCAAGCATGAGCCTTATGAATACCGCAGGCGCAGGTTTCTTCTCCTCGGATAGAAGCGTGCAAGAATACGCAGACAGAATTTGGAGTCTTCAACCTGTAAAGGAAGAGAGCAAAGCAACGGCTAAGAAGGCAAACAAGAAGTCTAAATAACGATATTTATCCCGACCGATATAGGTCGGGATATTTTATGTCAAGATATACCAAGATAAGTAAGATTATAATGAGAAAGCTCGTAGGCAAGACCAAAAGTTGGATTGTAATAGGACTCTACAAGATACAAAAGTAATTAGTATTGATATTGGCATATAGAAAATAGTAGAAATAATTATTTTGCTAAAAATAGGAATAATTCCTAAATTAGTAGGAATTATTCCTATTTTTAGTTGACAAGCCAGATTATTTGGTGTATTCTATTTGCATAGAGAGGTATTATGGCAACCAATTATTCTAGCAGAAGACAAGCAGTACTACAAGTGCTCCAATCTACCAAGTCGCACCCGAGTGCAGAGAGTATTTTTGAGCAATGTAGACTATTGATACCCAATATCTCTCTCGGTACGGTGTATCGCAATCTCACTTTACTAGAAGAGAGAGGTGAGATAATCAAGGTCGCCAACGTGGCGGGCGTGGATAGATACGACGCAACCGTTACCCCGCACGTTCATAGGATATGTCCTTGTTGCGGTAGGGTGGACGACGTAGAGGTGTCGGACAACCTGCAACAAGCACTACTTCAAGAGGCAACGGAGCGAGATTATCAAAGTATTCAACTTACGTTTTATGCAAAATGCAAAGAATGTGAAGAATAAACAATATCAACAACAATTTGGAGGATTTTATTATGGCAAAATTTTCATGCACAATATGTGGTTACGTTCACGAGGGCGACGCTGCTCCAGAGTCTTGCCCAATCTGCAAAGCACCTGCTGCTAAGTTTGTAGAGGTTGCAGGCGAAATCAAATGGGCTGACGAGCACAGAGTGGGCGTTGCTAAAGACCTTGACGCGGAAGTTGTAAAGGGACTTATGGACAACTTCAACGGCGAATGCAGCGAGGTTGGTATGTATCTTGCTATGAGCAGACAAGCTGATAGAGAAGGCTATCCTGACGTTGCAGAAGCATTCAAGAGATACGCATTCGAAGAGGCTGAGCATGCTGCTAAGTTCGCAGAGCTTCTCGGCAACGTATTGACCGATAGCACCGCTAAGAACGTTAAGATGCGTATGGAAGCAGAAGCAGGCGCTTGCGAAGGCAAACTTATGCTTGCTAAACTCGCTAAGCAACTTGGTTACGATGCTGTTCACGACACCGTTCACGAGATGGCTAAGGACGAAGCAAGACATGGTTCTGGCTTTATGGGATTGTACAACAGATACTTTAAGAAATAATCCGCGTAGCAATTATCAGTTAGCATCAAGTCGCATACTTTGGGGGATTGACTTAGGTCAATAGTAAGGACAACGACTTGTGAAAAAGAGTTGACTTTCGTCAACTCTTTTTGTTTGATATGAGAAATCCCGCGATTGTCGCGGGAAGATTTTGTATTTATTGATTGTGATTGTTATCGTTTTGCCGTTTTAGAAGACTTTTGATTTGCCTTAGTTCGGCAATTACCGAAGACGTTATCATCATTATAATGCCGAGAGCTATACCTCCCACCATTACGATAACGGCAAACATATCTAATACGTAAAATAGGAAAAAGCCGCCTATCGCACTGACAACAATTAACAATAGTCCCCAAGCATAGAGCATAGTATCTCTAAAACTAATTCCTTGCTTGGTCTCGTTTTCGCTTACTTTTTTGGAAGGCTTATAGTATTTGAGGAACTCTTGATATTCTTCGTCAGTCAATTCTATAGGCTCTTTTTTGTAGGCAACGCATTTTTTGGTATTAGTGTCGTAGTGCAAAAAAGGATATTCGTCACTCTTGACGTCCTTTTCTTCTGGATCAAAGACCATAGTAAACAAGCCTGCGTCAATGAGTTGACGCTTTTTGTTCTCTTCGGCTTTTTGGGTAGCGTCTGCGGATTTTTTAGCCTCAATTTGCTTTTGCTTAGCTATGTATTGTTGGAGTTGTGGATTGATTTCGCTCATATTGTGCTCCTTTCGTCTTTTTATTATTATAGCATAAAATGCAGTTATGTCAATACCCGACGTAGGAGGAGAACATAGTAAAAACGGGTGGTTACGAAAAACTTATTATCACTGAGTAGATAGGAGTATAAAGTTTTGCACAAATATGGACAATGGGGATAGATTATGATAATATAATATTATAATATACTAAGGGTGAATTATGAGTACAAACAACGATAATATGAAGTTAGACGTCAAGCGAACTTTGTTCGTTGGCTTTGCCTTTATGGGCATAATGTGCTTTTGGGAAGTGTATGACTACATAATGCCACTTATCCTAAGCCGATATTTTGGTCTCAACCAAGCTCAATACGGCATAGTTATGGGATTGGACAATCTATTGGCAATCTTCTTGTTGCCGTTCTTTGGCAGTCTTAGCGACAAAAAGGCGAGTGCCAAGCTTGGTCGTAGGACACATTTTATATTATTCGGAACGTTGGCGGCGGTGGTGTGTCTGATAGGTATAGCCATTACCGAGATGCTGCAATATAATGCGGTGTTGCATGCCGATATCCAAAACTTGGATACGTTAGTCCAATACGGCTTGGACGAAAAGTACCTTGTTGGCGACTACCGTGCAATATATGACGGTGTAATTGCTACGGGCGTCAAGCCGGAGGGCGAGGCGCTAATTATGTACAACGAGATGCTCAACAACATATATAGTGCACAAGTTGCATGCGCAGGCGCTGTCACCAAGGCTAAACCGCTTTACTTTATATTGTTTATGTGCGTGCTCGTGTGTGCATTGCTGGCAATGGCGTCTTATAGGTCGCCGGCTGTGGCTCTCATGCCCGACGTAACTCCAAAACCATTGCGTAGCCAAGCCAACGCAATCATCAACATAATGGGCGGCGCCGGCGGTTTGGTATCCATATTGCTCTACACCTTCCTAGCTAAGCAGAGATACCAGTCGCATATTGCTCTCTTTATCGGGCTTGCGGGCGTAATGCTATGTATGTTGGGACTGTTTTTGGGGCTGTGTAAAGAAAAGAAATTCGTCGAAATGCGATACGAAGAAGAGAAACGTTGGGAGATAGTCGACGAGATAGAGGTTCAAAGCACCGACAAACTTCCAAAAGAGAAAGTCGTGTCGTTGTTGCTCATACTCGGTACGGTGTTCCTTTGGTTTATGGGTTACAACGCCGTCAAGTCGCACTTGTCGACCTATGCAACCTCGGTGCTCAACTTCAAGGACAGCTTTGTAGGAGTCATCAATATCATCAACGGCGCGGGTGGTGCTATAGCAATGCTTCCCGTTGCGCTTATGGCAAGCAAAATCGGTAGAAAAAAATCAATAATCATTGGACTTGCGCTGTCGGCAGTGGCATTCGTGCCTTGCTTTTTGATGACTGCCAACACCCCGGGTGTGGGAGTATTGTTCCCGCTTTGTTTCATACTATCGGGCTTTGGACTTGTGTGCGTCAACGTCAACACCTTCCCTATGGTGACGGAATTGTCCAAGGGTAGCAACGTGGGCAAGTATACGGGATATTATTATATATCGTCTATGACGGCTCAATCGCTAACTCCTGCCTTTGCGGGAATATTTATGGACAAAATCAGTAGCAACGCAGTGTTCGTTTATGCTATTATATTTGTGACGCTGGCGATAGTGTCGTGCATATTTATAAAACACGGCGACAACAAGCCCGTCAAGAAACAAAAAGTGGTAGAGTATTTTGCCGAGGAGGAATAATGGCTAACAAAAAGCAGTCGGGGAGCAATCCCAAGAACAATACTAAGGGTGGTTCTAAGGTCGGCAAAAGTGTTGCAAAATCAGCCAAAAAGGCAGTGAAAAAGGAAATTAAACGCAACAAAGGTCTTCAAGTTGCTTTGATTATTTTGGTTGTGGCAATAGTCGTTGCCGTAGTTGCACTGTATCTGTTCAAGCCTGACGTATTCAACTCGGTTTTGTCAATGCTTACGGGCAAAGACAATACCCCATCAAATCCGTCCGGTAATGGCGGCGATGCCGCAATACAAGGCATCACGCCTATAGAGGGCAACATGTTGCAAGTGACCTTTGTCAACGTAGGTCAAGGCGACGGCATTTTTATTGTGTTCCCCGACGGCAAGACTATGATTATGGATATGGGTAAGGCTGTGAGCGGTGGACAAAAAGACTATTACGCAAATAATTTGGTACCGCTTTTGGCAAGTGCGGGTGTGACTCAACTCGACTACGTGTTCGTCACGCATACCGACCTTGACCACGTGTCGGAGATAGACAACGTTATCGCCGATTACGAAGTCAAGAATTTCTATCTTCCACAAGCTGCCGACGATACTACGGGTGCTTGGAACAACGTCATAACGGGCGCGAGAAACGAAAAGTATAATCAAAATGGTACTATGACCGATGCAACTATCAATTACAACGTAGGCAAGTGGAATATAGAAGGTAACGGTTGGATTATGAAGTGCTTTAGCTACGATGCCGCCGACTATCCGTCTATTGGCAAAGGCTCTACGGCAAAGGTTCTCAATTCCGTATCTCCGCTTTGCGTGATAGAGTATGGCGGAAGGACGATAGTTTTGTCGGGTGACGCCAATGAAAAGAATGAAAAATACTTCTTGGACAAAGGCTATCTCAACAATATCGATTGCGACGTATACAAGTTGCCTCACCACGGAGCAGACAATACTACCGCTCAGCAAGTCTTCAACGCCATTGATCCCGAGTATTGCGTGATAAGTGTAGGCGAGGGCAACTCTCACGGACATCCAACGCAGGAAGTTTTGGATTTGATGACTAACTACTACGACCTAAATACCGACACCGACTTCAACGGTATCGAACAAGTCTATCGCACCGACCAAGACGGCAACGTGGTTGTGCAAGTGGGAGAAAACGGCACGCTCAATATCATCTCCACTAACAATGCCGAGAACAACAGGACGCAAACGACGTTGGCTATCGTTGCTACAGCATATCGTGTAGACTTATATTATTGCTACAACAAGCAAGAAGACGTCCAACAACTAGTAGCCTAAAAGTCGATACGTATCGACTAAAATACAAATCGTAAACGTCTAATAAGACGATACGGAGGAATGATGAACAAATTTGATATAGAATTGGTAGGTAAAGTTGGCTCTATGGCTTTGGTAAACAAGGCATGGGGCGATATAGATTACAACGTAATATCAAGGATAAGTAGCGAGCTTACCCCCGGTATGATTTGGGTTACTTCGGGTGCAACCGAGATAGGCAGGCTCGACTATCTCAAGCGTAACGGCAAAGAGATTGACGGCAAAGAAGAGGACAACAAAATCGACTATGCCTCTCAAGGACAAGCTATACTTATGGCTAATTATAGACAGTATATAGATCCAAAGTATAGCGTTAGACAAATTCTCGTAGAGCATCAACACTTCAACGATGAGAAAAAGCGTGAGAATTTACGTAAACTGCTATTAAGATGCCCCGCCCAAAACGCTATACCTATCATCAACTACAACGATCCACTCTCAGACGAAGAGATAGTCAAGCTTGAGCTTAGACAACTAGAAGAAAAGGGATACAAAACGGTGCATTGTATGGACAACGACGAGACGGCGTCACAGGTTGCTTGCCTTGTAAAATGCAAGAGATTGTTGATATACACCTCGACACTTGGCATTTATGCCGATCCAAGCAATCCCGACACCATTATCAGAGAGATTGTGGGTAAAGATATATACGAGCTGATAGATAATATCACCGCTTGCCAAAGTGCATGTGTGGGCTCTTCTCGCAAGGGTGCCAACGGAGCAAAAGCAAAACTAGAATATATCAAAGCCCCCGCACAAAACGGCACGGAAATCTATATCGCAAGTCCGCAGTTTTCTATCAAGGACATTTTGTCGGGAAACGCTCCAAGCACCAAGATATACGTCAAATAGTAATAATATCAAAATGATAACCCCTCTAAAATACGAGGGGTTATTTTTTTGCAAAGTTGACAGCAATAAATAAATGTGTTAATATATTTGTGCTACACAAGTGAATAATTTTCCATTTACGGGTAACAACTTAGGTAAAAGGTGTTATCCCTATTACTCATACACCGTAAATGGAATGAGCTTGTGTAGCAACAACGAGGGGTACACTTTTTCGGTGCGTCTCTCGTAGACGCACTTTTTTATTTTTAGGAGGGTACAAATTATGTACGAAGAACAAAGCACAAGCGAAGAACAAATGCAAACGAACACGTTAAATAAAAATATGAAGACGTGTACTACTTGCGGAAAACCGATAGCAAAAAATGCAAAACGCTGTCCATATTGCGGGGCGAAAAATAAGAAAAAATTCTATAAGAGATTTACTTTTTGGATAGCGATGCTTTTAGTTGTTATAGTATGCTTTACTGCATTTTCAGCATATATACAAAAAATTGAAACAAAGTTTTCAAGAAAAGTATTGATCAATTATTTGAAAGATAATTTTTCATACGGCTCTTATGAGTACGGAGATGTTTATACTGATGATAGATATAAATATATGATTAGTTATGTTGAAAACAAAGACGAATTATCTTTTATTTTATGTGTGGAAGAAGATGATGGAAGTAATTCTATGTATGTATTAAAGAATATTGGAGAAAAAGAAATAGATTTTTTGGGACGCATAGGAATTACTGATCATATAGTTTCGGGATATATTTATGCAAATACTTTTTCGCGGTCAAATAAACAAATATATAATTTTACAACGCAAGATAAATACTTATATAATGCAGAATATACACTTTGCGGGACAAGTATTTCTTTGTTATTAACAGTGGTTAATGAAATGTTGCAAAAATATGATATTGGCTTAACGGTTAAGAAATTGGGATTTGAAAATTATTAAATAAAAGAGCCACAAAAGTGGCTCTTTTATTTATAACGTTAGATTACTCGGACAATTTCTTGTAGCCGTCGTATCTTGCTTTGGCTTGCTTTTCGTTGAGCTCGAAGAGTTTTTCTGCAACTTCAGGCTTAGCTTTTGCAAGTTGAGCGTATCTATTTTCGCCCATAAGGAACTCTTTGTAATCACCGGTTGGCTCTTTGCTATCGAGGGTGAATGGGTTCTTTCCTTCTGCTGCAAGAGCAGGGTTGTATCTATACAACTGCCAATATCCTGCCTCAACTGCCTTCTTCATTT
>JBJETR010000015.1:0-4268 GCA_051883415.1 Christensenellales bacterium
ACCCTTCTTTGTACGTGTACCAAGTAACTAAATATCCGTTTTCATAATAGCAATAGCTGTCTTGAGTATAGTTATCTTTTTCATTGTTCCAATTCAATAATTTATTATCTCGTTCCGCTTCGTCAATCTTTACGTAGTTATAATAGCTGTCGCAATTACCGTCCGATACGGCGTTAAACATTTCTATTGCGCTATCAGAACCTCTAAAATAAATAGTACACTTTGTAGCGAGCATATCGTCAAAGGCTTTTTGGGTATTTTCAAGCATCGTTTTGTCAACCCCGCTTGTATCGAGTTGCAAAAAGTCATCGTAACAGTTACCCGATACAACGATATCACCTTTGAGTTCATACTCGGCAACAGCCATATCTACCGTAATAAATTCTTTGAGTTCAGCATCTAGTTCAGCATATTCTTGATCAAGAAATACTAAATATGAATATAACGACTCTCCGGGTGTATTAATTCTTATACTTAAATACCCGACAACTCGGGAATCAAAATAGTCCTCCGCATCTCTAATTTCTTCGGAAACTACTGCACCGTTAAACGTAGCCATATTAATATCATCTACCGCCAAAAATTTAGCAAAATTATCGTTGACAAACTTGACCATATTTTTGTTGGCGTACTCTATCGTCGGTGTGTCATCTCCATTTTCATCGCTCGGTTGTTCGTTGCCGTTGTCTGTGTTCCCGCCGTCAATGTTAACGTTATCTTCGCCGCCGGGCACTTGATCTTTGCCTAGCGTATCGCACCCTACCGTCATCAGCATCATAGATACCGACAAGGCTATGACAATAGCAATTATCAATATTTTTTTGCTCATAATACCCTCCTTGGTAAAACTAAAATTATTTAGTCAATAATAAAATTATATATTCGTTTTTTCGAATAAGTCAAGAAAAATATTCGCATATAGAATATGCTAATAATATGAACAAATTTCCGGAAACTCTAAGAATATATAGAAAAGCCGAAAAAATATCTCAAGTCAAGTTAGCCGAGATATGCAAGGTAAGTCAAGGCACGATTGCCAAATGGGAAAACGGATACCAAGAACCTGATATTGACACGTTGATTTTGTTGTCCAATATCTTGGGTATAACGATAGACGAATTGGTTGGCAAACAATAACGACTTTGCGATAGTGCAAAGTCGTTATTTTGTAGACACGTATCTATTTATTTCAAATTGTCGGGGTTGAGGCACTCGAGCTCGGGCAGTACGAACAAGCCGTCTTTTCGCACGAGTACGTCGTCGAAGTATATCTCTCCACCGCCGTACTGAGGAGTTTGGATAAGCACCAAGTCCCAATGTATTGCCGAAGTGTTGCCGTTAGGCGCTTCGTCATAGCAACTGCCGGGGGTAAAGTGGATAGAACCACTAATTTTTTCGTCAAATAGAATGTCACCCATAGGCTTATTGATATAAGGATTGACTCCAAGGGCAAACTCTCCCACGTATCTTGCACCCTCGTCGGTGTCGAAAATCTCTTGCAAAATCTTGTCGTTGTTGCCTGTTGCTTTGACGATTTTACCGTTTTCAAATTCTAGTCTTATATTCTCAAACTTATAGCCGTTTTTGCTCGTTGGAGCGTTGTACGTGATATAGCCGTTGACGCTGTCCTTGACGGGCGCAGTATAAACCTCTCCGTCGGGGATATTTCTCTCTCCGCTACACTTGACGGCAGGAATACCCTTGATAGAAAATCTAAGGTCGGTGTTTGGCGCAACGATACGCACCTTGTCGGTCTTGTTGAGCAGTTCGACAAGCGGAGTCATAGCCTCGTCCATTTTGGCATAGTCAAGGTTGCACACGTCGAAGTAGAAGTCCTCAAAAGCTTCGGTGGACATAGCCGACATACTGCTCATACCTTGCGTTGGATATCTCAGCACCACCCACTTGGTATGCTTTACTCTCTTTTCGTGATGTACGGGCAAAGAATACAGCCTATTGTATATTCCCATTCTTTCGCTTGGCACGTCGGAGGTTTCGAAAGCGTTTTCTCCGCCCCTAATGCCGATATATGCGTCCATCTCGTCCATCTTGTAGCCGTCGTATCTCGCCATGTCCTTTGCCAAGTCTTCGCTCATGCCCTTATATATTTCTCTCTCTATGCGATTGTCCTTGATGCTGACAAAGGGATACGCACCCACTGCGTAAACTTCTTTGACAATACAATTGACTAGTTGATAGTCTATTCCAAAGGCTTCCACCAACACTCTCTCGCCCTTCTTGACCTTGCAAGAAAAGTTGACGAGGTTCTTAGCAAGAGTAGCTACTCTTTCGTCCACCATCATATTATATCTCCTATTTTTGCCGTCTTTGCGGCACGCATTACATATTGATATTATTATACACCTTTTAGCTGATATGTAAATGCCAAAATCGCCATATTTGCACTTTTTTGTTCAAAGACTTGATATTTGTCACGAGGTATGATAACATATCTTTGTTAAAAAATTATTTTTTTTGAGGAGGTAATGGTTATGCCATTAATGAACACAAAAGCGATGTTTGAAAAAGCATACAACGGCGGTTACGCTATCGGTGCTTTCAACGTCAATAACATGGAAATCATTCAAGGTATCGTAGAGGCGGCTATGGAAGTCAACGCACCTCTCATCCTTCAAGTATCCAAGGGCGCAAGAAATTATGCTAACCCTGTATATCTTAGAAAGATGGTTGAGGCTGCCGTAGAAGTTTCCGGTTTGCCTATCTCTCTCCACCTTGACCACGGCGATTCTTTCGAATTGTGCAAGAGCTGTATCGACGGCGGTTTCTCGTCCGTAATGATTGACGGCTCGGCTCTCTCTTATGAAGACAACGTTGCATTGACCAAGAAGGTTGTAGAATACGCTCACGACACCACCAATCATCCATACGTTACCGTAGAGGGCGAGTTGGGTACTTTGGCAGGTATCGAAGACGAAGTATCTCACGCAGTTGGTTCTTATACCAGACCTGAAGAAGTAGTTGACTTCGTCAAGAGAACGGGCGTTGACTCTTTGGCTATCGCAATCGGAACTTCCCACGGCGCTTACAAATTTAAGCCAGACCAATGCACAAGAGATGAGAACGGCGTACTCGTTCCACCTCCACTCAGATTTGACATACTCGAGGCAGTTTCTGCACAACTCCCTGGATTCCCTATCGTATTGCATGGTTCTTCTTCCGTTCCACAAGAGTTCGTCAAGATTATCAACGAGAACGGTGGCAAGATGCCTGATGCAGTAGGTATCCCTGAGAAACAATTGCGTCAAGCTGCAGCTATGTCGGTATGCAAAATCAACATTGACTCCGACCTCAGACTCGGTTGCACCGCAGGTATCAGAAAGCACTTTGCAGAGCATCCTGACCACTTCGATCCAAGACAATATCTCGGCGATGCAAGAACCAACATCAAGGCAGTCGTTAAGCACAAGCTTATCGAGGTTTTGGGTTGCGCAGGCAAAGCTGACGAAATTCTCGGCAAATAATATAGCGACCATTACATAAAGACTACCTTCGGGTAGTCTTTTTTTGCAATTCCAATACTATTGCCGTTGAGATAATTATTATATATCATTGGTTGGAGCGTATACCACGCAGTATGTCATTCAGAGCGAGCAAAGCGAGCGACTCTCAATCCATATCTCCTTACGACATAGCGTATACCAAGTAGTTTGTCATTGCGTCGTGTACGTTTTGCGTTAGCAAAGACGTAGGCATTTGTTGCCGAAGTGTGGCAATCTCAAATAGTTATGTCATTCCGAGCGAGCAAAGCGAGCGACTCTCGTTCCGCTTAATGCCGGCCCTGTGCAAGGGAAGGGGGACCACGAAGTGGTGAAAGGGTTGCAAACTAATCTTATCCTTTGAGAGTACACTAACTCTGCTAAATAGATTTGTTTCACTTTCTCCAATTAAACAAAAATACTGCGGCGAGTATTCTCATCGCAGTATTTTGTTTTGTCACGCAGTATATTATGCTACGTTAGTGGTATGAGTGTAAATCTCGTATCCACTATTATTTATGATTGTTGGAGTTCCACCAGGATAGTTAGCACTCAAATCCAATACCAATTCGTGAGGGATAGTGATATCGATTTTTGCGTCGCCTACTTGACCTGCGGTAATGCTTCCGTCACTAGTAATGTTGAATACAACGCCTTCGTTGACGGTGGTGTTACCCGAACGAGCCACGATACCTACGCCGTTGACGATATTAAATGTACCGCCGTTGACTACTACGGTATCGTCGTTGGCTACGTAAATACCGCCTGCGA
>JBJETR010000016.1:0-4260 GCA_051883415.1 Christensenellales bacterium
TTCAAAATTTCTTTCGCTCATCTACTTCTTACTCTGTTTAGTTTTTAAGGTGCTTGCGCTGCCCTTTTCTTGACAGCCTCCAAATAATAACACAAGCAAAATTTTATGTCAAACAAAAATTCGCACTTTTTTAGAATTTTTTGACAATTTTTATTATTATTATAAAATAATTTAATTTTGCCCGTTTTATTAGGTGGATTTTTAGTATAACACACTAATTTTGTCATTTCAATAGAAAATTAAAAAATTTTACATACAATATCTGTAAATTTCAGAAAATACTCTTAGGCATCTATTTTTTGCTACAATTACTTTGGTGTTCTACTTGCATCTATATATATTATATTATCCATATAGATAATAAACTAATAAATAATTATTCTATAAGAGTCGGTGCGTTGCAGTTAGATATATTTTTGTAGTTTGACTTTTGTAGCATAAAAAATCCGCGACCTGTCGCGGATAATTTTATTAAAGCTTGTTTATTGATTTTATTCCGGCATTTCAAAAAAGTCGACCAATTCCAAATCGGTAAATACTCCCGTATTGACCACCTTGTTACCCTTTTGGTCTATGATGCCGTACGTTGCGCCTCTCTTGACCAAAGCATAGCCTTGTTTGAAGTCGGATACGTTGTCGTATTCTACTTCGCCTATCAAGTTGCCGCTTTCGTCGATAAATCCCCACAGGTTGTTGATACCGACTGCGGCAATTCCCTCTTTGAAATCTCTTGCTACGTAATACGTTTGGCTAATCTTCTTGCCCTTGTTGTTGATAAAATAAGTCTCCGAACCCCTACGTACTCTTGCCAATTTGTAATCAAAGTTGCCAACCTCGTCATAATTACAGTCTATTACTATTTTTCCGCTCGTATTGACAAAGCCGTATGTACCACTTAGATTTACTGCCGCAAGTTTATATTTATCTCCAAAAGTCGATACGGGTACGACGTTTCCGTTTTGAAATATTTTTAGTTCGCCGACTTGTTTGCCTCTGGTATTGATGAGCATCCAATAATTCACGGTGTCTCCGTCGGCATTTAATTCCTTAATATTAACCCAAGCAACGTTGTATTTGAAAGACATAGCGTTGTCGTAAATGCAATCTATCTTGATTTTGCCTTTACTGTTGGCATAGCCGTATTTGTAAATAGGTGCATTGGTCGTGGTATTTACTGCCACCTGCTTTTGTACTACGGTCAAGCCGTTGGGATAAATCTCCAACGTTTGTACTTCGTTGACGGTGATATTAAAAGGTGCGGAAACAATTGCAATCGCTATAATAATAAGTATGATTGCAATAACCGCCTTGACGTATTTGAGCGGCGCTTCCTTTTTGAATACAAACTTGATGCCCTTGTTGATGCCAATGGCTACGCTTTGCACAAATGAACAAATGGCAGCCCAAACCTTAAGCCAAAAAATATCGAATTTGTTGGCTGTCTTTTGCACGTCAACCTTCTCCCCTATCTTGATTATGACGGGAGTATCCGTGCTTGACGGTTGCTCAGCCAAAGAAACGTCTTGCTCTTGTTCTTGCAACTCTACTTGCGTTGCTTCGAATTGTTGAGCTTCTTGATATTGAGTTGGATTGTCATCTTTGTATTGATTGTTCTTTGCCATAATCATTCCTATATCACATATATGTTATAACAAAAATGCAAAATAATCAAGTTTTATTTTTCTTTAGTTAAAAAAACATTTATATTGATATTTATATATAAAAAATATGAAAATTTTTGCAATTTGGTATTTACATAAAAATTAAAATATGATAATATTATAAGTACAAATATAGATATAATGGAGGAAATTATGGATAAAAAAGTCGTATTTATTTCAGGCGCTTCCGGCTCAATGGGTAGTCAAGTTCTTGAATGCGTAATGCGTACACACAAATTCAAAGGTCTAATACTTTTGAGAAAGAAGCCTGCTAACGAAAAGCTGGCTAAAAAGTTGGCTAAAAAATGGGGCGAAGAATTGGAAATTATCTTCGGCGATATCTCCAACAAAGAAGATTGCGAATTGGTAGCTGCTAAGTCCGATTACATCTTCCACTGCGCCGCTATCATTCCACCAACTTCAGACCACCATCCAAAAGCTGCGGAAAAGACCAACCTCTTCGGTACGATGCAGCTCGTTGACGCAATCAAAAACTCGCCAAGAGCTGACCAAATCAAATACGTACATATCGGTACCGTTGCAGAATATGGTAATAGAGACTGGCGTCACCCTTGGGGACGTGTGGGCGATCCACTCGTGCCAAGCGTGTACGACTTTTACGCAATCACCAAGTTGCGTGCAGAAAGATACGTGCTCGAAGCAGACCTTCCACATTGGGTAGTTTTGCGTCAATCGGGCGTATTGCACCACAACCTCTTTGCTAACAACCTCGAAGACGGACTTATGTTCCACACTTGCTGGAACGTGCCTATCGAATGGGCTACTGCTCACGACAGCGGTGTACTCCTCCAACACATTGCCGAGTACGATAGCGAAGGCACTATGAAAGAGGGCTTCTGGAACAAGATTTACAATATCGGTAACGGTGAGTCTTGCCGTGTTACGGGTTACGACACTATGGACACCGGTTTTGGACTTATGGGTGCTCATGCAGAAGACTTCTTCAAGCCACATTGGTGTGCCGCAAGAAACTTCCACTGCTTCTGGTACTATGACAGCGATTTGCTCGATGAATATACCCACTTCCGTGAAGAGACTTGGGACGATTTCTGGGCTCAAATGAAGAAACTCAATTGGTACTTTGCACTCGGTAGAATCGTACCAAAGAGCCTTATCAGCAAGCTTGCTATCCAAAGACTCTTCAAAGATACCAACGCTCCTATGTATTGGATCAACAACGGTATCGAAGGTCGTGTAAACGCATTCTTCGGTAGCAGAGAAAAGTGGGAAGCTATCCCAAGAGATTGGAAAGATTATAAGCTCTTCCGCAAGAATCAAATTATCGACGACGACGGCAACGTTGTTGACTACGAATATAGAAGAGATATCAAAAACGCTAAACAATTCTTGCTTGACCACGGCTACGACGAGTCTAAGCCTGATAGCGAATTGGATATCGAAGATATGAGACAAGCTGCAGCATTCCGTGGCGGTAAGTGCATCAGCGAAACCATGACCAAAGGCGACCTCTACACCAAGTTGGAATGGGAATGCCATGACGGTCATAGATTCTGGTCTTCTCCATACACCATTCTCAAAGGCGGTCACTGGTGCCCTGAGTGCTGTCAACCTGCTCCTTGGAACTTTGACGCTCTTGCTAAGAAGATTCCATTCTTTGCACAAGTATGGTACGACACCCACGAGAAGGACGAGGACAAGTTCTACGAGAAGAACTGCTACGAAGATATCTTGGCTAACGATCCAAAGAACAAAAAATAAAACATATATCCCCTGTCGTCAAGCGGCAGGGGCTTTACACGTAAAATAATTATTGAGGTGAATATATGACAAAACTTGACGTAAAAAAAGTGTTTATCTGCGGTGGAACGGGCTTCTTGGGCTACTACTCTGCCAAAGAATTTTTGAGACAAGGCGTGCAAGTCGGCGTTATGGCTCTCCCTGGTGAAGTTACCCTTGACCAAGGCTGGTGGCCAAAAGAAATCGACGTTAAGCTCGGCTATCTCTTCAACTTCAGAAAAATGAAGAACCAACTAACCGAAGAAGAAAAGGCTCAACTTATCACTCACGAAGAAAAGGTTGAGATGTTCAAAGGCTACGACTGCCTCGTATATGCAGTTGGTCCGGACGACCGTGTGCATACTCCAAGCGGAGTAAAAGCTTACGACTATTTCTATGAAAAGCTCGTTACCGAAGTAGTTGACACCTTCGAAGCTGCCAAAGAAGCGGGCGTAAAGAAAGCTATCGTCCTCAACTCCTACTTCGCTTACTTCGATAGAGTATATCCTGAGAGAAAGTATGCTGAAAACCATCCTTACATCAAAGTAAGAGTAGAACAAGCTGACGCTCTCATCAAAGTCGGTGCAGGCGGAACTGCAAACGGCGGTATGGACGTTATTAGCTTGGAGCTCCCTTACATCTTCGGTTCTATGCCTGAGAGAACTCCACTTTGGAAGGAAGTATTCCTTGATAGATTTGCAGCATTCCCTGCTATCTTCTTCCCTAAGGGAGGTACCAACATGATTCACGTCAATGGTATCGCGGAAGCAGTCGTTGCAGCAGCTTTCTACGGTGAACACGGCGACAAGCTCCCTGTAGGTAACGAAGACCACAAGTACGA
>JBJETR010000017.1:0-4253 GCA_051883415.1 Christensenellales bacterium
TCTCACAACACTTAACGCATTGAGTTTACTCTGCTGAATAGATACTATCATATTTGCCTATATTTTTCAATCAAAATGAATAAAAAATTGTAAAATACTTACGCTAAAGTTATGCTAACCGTCTTTATTAGAGCAATAATTATATATTTCTTTTTGCTCATCGCCATGCGACTTATGGGCAAAAAACAACTCGGCGAATTGCAACCCTTCGAATTTGCAATCTCACTGATAGTGGCAGAGCTGGCGTGCATACCTATGTCGGATACGCAAGTGCCTATCGTCTACGGACTAGTACCGATTTTTACCTTGTTTATACTAGAGTTCATCGTCACCAAAATGGTCAAGCACTCTATCAAACTACGCAAGGTTATCAACGGCAAGCCCGTAATAGTAATAACGCCACATGGTATCGACTACAAGGCAATAAGCCAATTAGATATGACCATCAATGATATTATGGAAGCATTGAGAGCCAAGTCGTATCTTTCTCCTGCGGAAATACATTATGCCATCGTAGAAACCAACGGCGACGTGTCGGTGATACCAAAATCCGCCAATCAACCCGCAACTCTATCCGACCTCAACGTATCCAAGCAAGATCCCGAGCTGCCTTTCACCTTGGTATGCGAAGGTAAAAAGCTATCTGAAAACATCGAGCTGTCGGGCTTAGGAGAAGAATTCGTCCAAGCCGTGATGAAAAAATACAATCTCAAGCAAAAGGATATTTTGCTGTTGTCGGTGTCGGGGCAAGAAGAGTTCTATCTTCAACCTATAGAGAAACAATATATTACCGGCAAAATAGACGAGGTGATGAATGACAGGGATTAAAAAGATAGTTTTGGTGGCTGTAATATTCGCATTGATAGTAGCTGCCGGTATCGCCGAGCAGGTGTATATAGATAGGACATTCGACAAGCTCGAAGACTACGCCGACGACCTCGCCGTGCTACTACAAGCCGAGAGATACGCCGAGGCGTTGGAATTGACGGAAAGACTGTCAACTTGGTGGGGAAGGGAGAGAGACAAATTGGAATTTTTGTGCTCCAACGTAGATATAAAAGATATTTATCGTGAGATTGGCGAGTTGCAAGGCTCGCAGTACGCCGAGATGTACGACGACTCTATCACTCGTGCCAACGTGTTAAAATATATGGCGCAAAACTCCAAAAACCTCTTGGCATTTAAATTGAAAAATATATTGTAAAATAGCAAAAAGGTCGATACGTATTGAGTTATCGACCTATTGTTATACTTTGATACTAGTTGAGTTTTAGCGTTTTGTCCTTACATTACACCGTCAAAACGATAGCCGTTTTTATCTTGCCTTGCATAAGATTGACAATTCCTCGCTTCGTTCTTCTACTATACGCTACACCTTTCGCATTTCTTACAATTCTCCTACTAGGTTATCTCTTGAGCTTGTCAACGAGGTATTGTCCCGTGTAACTCTCAGCGACTTGTGCAACCTCTTCGGGCGTGCCTTGTGCGATAATTCTACCACCGTCCTCTCCGCCTTCGGGACCTATATCGATGATATTGTCAGCCACCTTGATGACGTCGAGATTGTGCTCGATAACAATGACGGTATTGCCCGCATTGACAAATCTTTGCAGTATCTCTATGAGCTTTTTGACGTCGTGAGTGTGCAATCCCGTGGTTGGTTCGTCTAGAATATATACCGTCTTGCCCGTACTTCTCTTGGAAAGCTCTGCAGCAAGTTTTATTCTCTGTGCCTCGCCTCCCGACAGCTGAGTAGACGGCTGTCCAAGCTTGATATAAGACAGCCCAACCTCTTGCAAAGTGCGAATTTTATTATATATCTGCGGTATATTGCGGAAAAACTCGCACGCCTCGTCTACCGTCATATCGAGCACGTCGTATATACTCTTGCCCTTGAACTTAACTTCTAGAGTTTCTCTATTATATCTCTTGCCGTGGCACACTTCGCAAGGTACGTATACGTCGCTCAAAAAGTTCATATCAATCTTGATAATGCCGTCGCCTTGACAGTTTTCGCATCTACCGCCACTGATATTGAAACTAAATCTTCCCGCCTTGTAGCCCCTCGCTTGTGCTTCCGGCGTCTTGGCAAAGAGTTCTCTTATCGGCGTAAATACCCCCGTATACGTCGCCGGGTTGGAACGAGGCTTTCTGCCGATAGGGCTTTGGTCTATTGCAATAACCTTGTCGAGGTTTTCGTAGCCCTCTATGCCGTCACACTCTACTTGCGTATAGCTTGCATTGTTGAGTTGATGAGCCAAAGCAGGATAGAGAATTTCGTTGACAAGACTACTCTTGCCACTTCCGCTGACGCCCGTAACTACGTTGAATTTGCCAAGAGGAATGGATACGTCGATATTTTTGAGGTTGTTCTTTCTCGCTCCCTTGATAGTCAAAAACTTGCCGTTGCCCTCTCTACGCTTTTCGGGTACGGGAATACTTGCTCTGCCCGAAAGATAGTCGCCCGTGATAGACTGCTTGCAATCCGCTACCTCTTGCGGAGTGCCCGCAACGACGACTTCTCCGCCATGCACGCCCGCACCCGGACCTATATCCACGATATAGTCGGCTCTTTGCATTGTTTCTTCGTCGTGCTCAACGACTATGAGCGTATTGCCCATATCCCTCAATCCCTCGAGCGTGGATAGCAGCTTGCCGTTGTCACGTTGGTGCAAGCCAATGCTAGGCTCATCGAGGATATAGAGCACGCCCATTAGTCCGCTACCTATCTGGGTGGCGAGCCTGATACGCTGAGCCTCTCCGCCCGACAAAGTCGACGAGCTTCTGCCAAGCGTCAAATAACCTAGCCCCACGTTGAGCAAAAACTTGAGCCTTGCCTTGATTTCTTTGATGATTTGGCTAGCGATAACGGCGTCTTTTGAGCTGAGTTGAAGTTGGTCTATAAACTCGTACAAGTTGGTGATAGACATACAGCAAAGCTCGTAGATATTCTTATCCCCCACTTTGACGGCAAGCGACTCTTTTTTTAGTCTTTTGCCGTGACAAACCTCGCAAGGAATCTCTCTCATATATCTCTCGAGTTCTGCCTTGACGTAAGTCGACGTCGTCTCTCTATATCGTCTATTGAGGTTGTTGATAACGCCCTCGTAAGTCCTAGTCATAGTGCCCTTGAAGGTGGAGCTATTGTATTCTACGTTGTACGTCGTGTCGTCGCCGTACAACAATACGTCTATGGTTTCTTTAGGCAATTTGCCGACAGGCGTGTGAATATCAAAGTTGTATTTTTTGGCTAGTTGCGACATCATCGAACTAGTAATTTTGCTAGTGTCGAGATACCAACCCGATACGTCTAACGCCCCTTGAGCCAAACTCTTATCCCACTTGACGAGTTTGTCGGGATCTATGCTGTAGGTAAAGCCTAATCCCGCACAATTAGGACACGCACCGAACGGCGAATTGAAGCTGAACATTCTCGGTTCCAATTCTTCGATAGATATATCGCAATCGGGACAAGCGTATTTGGTAGAAAACAGTTTGATTTCGCCGTTGATTTCTACTTCTACGATACCCTCGGCAAGCTTGAGTGCTTGCTCCAAGCTGTCGGTAAGACGACGAACTATGCCCTCTTTGACGATAAGTCTATCCACGACTATGCTGATATTATGTTTGTTGTTTTTGTCAATCTTGATTTCGTCTTCTAGTTCATAGTCAACTCCGTCGATAATAGCTCTAACGTAACCCGATTTGCGGTAGCCGTCGAGTTGCTTTTGGTATTCGCCCTTTCTACCTCTCACCACAGGGGCAAGCACGCGAATTTTGGCACCTTCGCCACTCTCAAGCACCTTGTCTGCAATTTGGTCAATGCTCTGCTGTTCTATCTTCTTCCCGCATTTTGGGCAATATGGCACGCCGATACGAGCATAGAGCAATCTCATATAATCGTATATCTCCGTCACCGTGCCGACGGTGGAACGAGGATTGTGTGAGGTCGTCTTTTGGTCAATGGATATTGCGGGAGAGAGCCCCTCGATATAATCCACGTCGGGCTTGTCCATCTGTCCCAAAAACTGTCTTGCGTAAGACGACAAGCTCTCCATATACCTACGTTGTCCCTCGGCAAAAATCGTATCGAAAGCAAGCGACGACTTGCCCGAGCCGCTAAGTCCCGTCAATACTACGAGTTTGTTGCGTGGTATTGTTACGTCGATATTTTTTAGGTTGTGTACCCTTGCACCCTTGACGGTTATATCTTCTCTCATATTACTCCTTGTTTTCCAATGCTCTCTTGAGCG
>JBJETR010000018.1:0-4168 GCA_051883415.1 Christensenellales bacterium
TTATACAGAGGAGTAAAATGAGAAACTTAACGTTGTTGACAGACCTATATCAGCTTACTATGATGTATGGCTATAGCAAAAATGACCAGATGAACAAACAAGCGGTATTTGACGTATTCTACCGCGGTGTGGGCAACAATTACGCCGTTGCCTGCGGACTCGAACAAGTGGTTGACTATATCCTCAACCTAAAGTTTGACGAGGAAGACATAGCTTATTTGAGAAGCTTGAAGCTCTTTGACGAAGAATTTTTGGCTTTGCTTGCCGACTTTAAATTTACCGGCAATATCTATGCAGTGCCCGAGGGTACCGTCGTATTTCCGCAAGAGCCTATTCTGACCGTCAAAGCAAGGCTATTCGAGGCACAGCTAGTCGAGACGGCTATATTGTGTATTCTCAATCACCAAACCTTGATTGCCACCAAGACGGCTAAGATTGTTTACGCCACCAAGGGTGGTGCCGTTGCCGAGTTCGGACTGCGTAGAGCGCAAGGTCCCGACGCAGGCATATACGGTGCACGAGCTGCGATGATTGCAGGTTGTTCTTCTACCTCCAACGTGCTTGCGGGTAAAATGTTCGACGTTGCCGTATCGGGCACTCACGCACACAGCTGGGTAATGAGTTTTGAGAGCGAATTGGAGGCTTTTAGAGCCTACGCCGACATGTATCCGTCCAAGTGCCTATTGTTAGTAGACACTTATGATACGCTCAAATCGGGCGTGCCTAACGCAATTACCGTATTCAACGAGTTGAGAGCGAAGGGCTACGAGCCTCTAGGAATAAGACTCGATTCGGGTGACCTTGCATATCTGTCTATAGAGGCGAGAAAGATGCTTGACGACGCAGGCTTCCCTAACGCCAAGATTTTTGCGAGCGGCGACATTGACGAAAACGTCCTTCAATCGCTTGCAACCCAGAACGCTTGCATAGATTGTTGGGGTATTGGTACTAAGCTTATCACTAGCTCCGACTGCCCAAGCCTCGGAGGTGTGTACAAACTCGCCGCAATAGAGAAGGACGGAGTGCTTCAACCTAAGATGAAGATGAGCGACACTCCTGGCAAGATTACCAACCCCGGCTTCAAGAAGATAATCAGACTATACGACAACGTGACGGGCAAGGCAATAGCCGACCTTATTGCACTCAAAGAAGAGAACTTTGACGGTGTGAGCGAGATTGAGATTTTCCACCCCGACTTTACTTGGAAGAGAAAGAAAGTCACCAACTTCCATTGCAAGGAGTTGATGCAAGATATCATCATTGACGGAAAGCTCGTATACGATTTGCCTACCGTCAATGAGATTGCCGAGTATCACAAACAATCCTATTCCGAGTTTTGGAACGAGTATAAGCGTATGCTCAATCCGCATATCTACAAGGTTGACTTGTCCAAAAAGTTGTTTGAGCTCAAGCAAAAACTTCTCAACGCAAACAACAAATAACCGACAAAACAAGACCTATATCGACAAATTAAGGGTTGCTACTTAGGTAGCAATCTTTTATTTTGGGGTATAATCAAAGCAAGGAGGACGTATGGAAAAGTTTAAGGTAAGAAGAAAAGGCTATGACGTCAAGGAAGTGGACGATTATTTGGTCAAAATAGCAGGCGGCTACGACAAGGTTTTGCTCGAACACAAGGATAGAATTTTGACTTTGGAACAAGAAAAAGCCGAATTGCAAAAGAAAGTCAAAGAGTATGAAAGCAAGAGGGAAGAGGCTAGTTTAGCCCTTGCTATGGCGGTGGAGAAGGCACGCAATATCGAATATGCTTCTAAGGTTAGATATTGCTTAGAAGGCGAACGGCTTAGCGAGTTTGCACGCAAATGGACGGATTACGTGAGCACTCATTTGCCTGAAGAAATCGCTAAGCAAAACGATAGCTTAACTCAATATCTCAGCGATGCCAAAGCCGAGCTACAAAGTATGCTTGATAGCGGACTCAATATCAAAAAGTACGTATCGCAGGCAGATATGGACTTTATGGCAGAGCAGGAGAGGTTGCTAGCCGATTAAACTAATATCGATTTGAGCCTTCTAGTGCTAAGATAAGTGGCTAGGTGGTTTGAATAAAAAAGACCGAAGGATATCCTTCGGTCATATTTATAGTTGCGATAGTATCAATACATACCTCCGCCACCCATTCCGCCTTGAGGCATTACGGGAGTCGGATCGGGAATGTCGGTCACCAATACTTCGGTAGTGAGAAGGGTGCCTGCAACGCTTGCGGCGTTTTGAAGAGCGCTTCTCGTAACCTTGGTAGGATCTAGAATACCGGTTTCTATCATATCGCAATACTCGTTAGTGAGTGCGTTGTAGCCGTAGGTGTTGCCCTTGCCTGCACTAACGATATTGTTGATGATTACGCCACCGTCTATACCGGCATTGCTTGCGATTTGTTTGATAGGGGCTTCGATAGCTTTGAGTACGCAAGTCGCACCTGTCTTTTCGTCGCCTTCCAGAGTATCAATCAACTTCTTGACTACCTCTGCACAGTTTAGTAGAGCAACGCCACCGCCCGGAATGACGCCTTCTTCAACTGCTGCACGTGTTGCGGCTAGAGCGTCTTCGATACGCAATTTCTTTTCTTTCATTTCTACTTCGGTAGCTGCACCAACATTGATTACTGCAACACCGCCTGCCAATTTTGAGAGACGCTCTTGGAGCTTTTCTCTATCGTATTCGCTAGTAGTAGTCATTATTTGATTGCGGATAGCATTGACTCTTGCGGCTATGTCTGCTGGGTTGCCCGCACCGCCCACGATAGTGGTGCTATCTTTGTCGACTTTGATTTGTTTAGCTCTACCAAGTTGAGCGATACTAATGTCTTTGAGCTCTAATCCCAACTCGGAGCTGATGACCGTGCCACCCGTAAGGACGGCTATGTCTTCGAGCATTGTCTTTCTTCTTTCGTTAAAGCCCGGCGCTTTGACGGCTACGCAGTAGTTGAGTATGCCTTTGAGTCTGTTAAGCACGATTGAGCTTAGTGCATCGCCTTCGATGTCCTCACAAATTATAAGTATTTTTAGTCCGTTTTGAACTACGATTTCTAGCAAAGGCAAAATATCTTTGCCCGAGCTAATCTTTTTGTCTGTGATAAGTATATATGCATCATCGAGTATTGCTTCCATTTTGTCGGCGTTGGTAACCATATATGACGAAGCGTATCCACGGTCAAATTGCATTCCTTCGACCGTTACTAGCTCGGTTTTGATAGACTTGGACTCGTCCACCGAGATAACGCCGTCTTTGCCAACGATTTCCATTGCTTCGGATATCAATTCTCCGATAGAATTGTCACCGGCAGAGATGCTAGCTACTTGAGAGATAGCAGTCTTAGAATCGATTGGCTTAGAGATAGCTTTTAGGTGCTCGACAACAACGTCGGTTGCCTTGGCTATACCTTTTTTGAGAATGATAGGGTTGGCACCTGCGGCTACGTTTTTGAGTCCTTCTTTGATGATAGCTTGAGCGAGTACGCAAGCGGTGGTAGTGCCGTCACCTGCGATATCGTTGGTCTTGATAGATACTTCTTTGACGAGGGCAGCCCCCATATTTTCAAAAGCGTCTTCTAGTTCTACGTCTTTAGCGATAGTAACGCCGTCGTTGGTGATGAGCGGAGCACCGTACTTTTTGTCAAGCACAACGTTTCTTCCCTTAGGTCCTATAGTAATCTTTACAGCGTCGGCAACGGCATTTACGCCGGCTTCAAGACTTCTTCTGGCGTCTTCGCCATACTTAAATTTCTTTGCCATATTCAGCCTCCTTATTCGATAATAGCGAGCACGTCGCTTTGTTTTAGAATCGTAACTTCTTCGTCGTCCAACTTAAAGTCGCTTCCTGCATATTTGTTGTACAAAATCTTGTCGCCGACTTTGATTTGCATAACGACTTCTTTGCCGTCAATCGTGCCACCCGGTCCTACGGCGATGACTTCAGCCACTTGTGGCTTTTCTTGAGAAGAAGCCGTCAAGTAAAGTCCGCTTGCAGTCTTGTCTTGCGTTTCTACTGCTTTGATGACTATACGGTCAAATAATGGTTTAATTTTCATATATATAATGCCTCCTAATTTTCAATTTTAGCAATCTACTGCCCAGAGTATTAGCAATCGACAGCCTAGACTGCCAACATTTGATATTATAACACGGAAAGTAGGCAAAGTAAATATATT
>JBJETR010000019.1:0-18181 GCA_051883415.1 Christensenellales bacterium
GTTTTTGTAGATTTGGGTATTGTAAAATATGATAATAATGCTATAATTATTGATAGAGAGGTAAGGACGAAACTTGATTGTAGTAAGTTGTATCAAGTTTTGAACAAGTGACGTGGAAGGACAATTCTTAACGAAAATTAGAGAAAATTATAATGAAGCCAACTATAGCAAGATAGAAAAAGCCTATTATTTTGCTAAAGTAGCTCATAGCGGTCAAAAGCGACAATCGGGCGAGGACTATTTTATTCATCCAAGTGCGGTTGCCGAGATTCTCGTTGACCTCGGACTTGACACGGACACTATTATTGCGGCACTTTTGCACGACGTCATCGAAGACACCGAGCATAGCGCCGAAGAAATCGACCAAGAATTTGGACACGACGTGGTTATGCTAGTCAACGGCGTAACCAAGCTCAACAAAATCAACTTCAAATCCAAAGAAGAGGAACAAGCCGAAAACCTAAGAAGAATGTTCCTCGCTATGTCCAACGACATAAGAGTCATCATTATCAAGCTTGCGGATAGATTGCACAATATGCGTACACTCTCATTCAAGACGCAAGATAGCCAAATTCGTATAGCTACGGAGACGCTTGACATATACGCGCCTATTGCCGCTAGGCTTGGTATATCGGGGCTTAAGGGCGAACTCGAGGACTTGTGCCTAAGATACTTGCACCCCGACGACTATTATTTTATTGCCGAAAAGGTGGCTCAAAAGAAGATAGAGCGTGAGAGCGACGTAGAGAAAATTTCACAAGAGCTCAAGGAAATGCTCCAAGAATTGGGTATCAAGGGCGACGTCAACGGTAGACCGAAGCACTTCTATAGTATTTATCGTAAATTGCAAAAGGGCAAGACCTTCGACCAAATCTACGATCTCGTGGCATTGCGTGTTATAGTTGACGACATCAAGGACTGTTATGCGGTTTTGGGCGCTATACATACCAAGTGGCGTCCGCTTCCGGGTAGATTTAAGGACTATATCTCTGTGCCTAAGGGCAATCTTTATCAGTCTTTGCATACCACGGTGTTGACCTCTTACGGCTTTCCTTTCGAGATACAAATCCGTACGCACGACATGCATAATATTGCCGAATTCGGTATTGCGGCGCATTGGAAATACAAGCAAGGCAACGTGTCGGGCAAAGCCAACACTTTTGACGACAACAAGCTCGCTTGGATTCGCAACGTTATGGAATTGCAAAATGAGGTCAGTGACTCCAAAGAATATCTCGATTCGCTCAAAATCGACCTTTATGCTGACCAAGTATTCGTATTTACACCTGCAGGAGACGTATTCAATTTGCCTAACGGCTCGTCGGGCATTGATTTTGCCTATGCAATTCACTCGCAAGTGGGCAACAAATGTACGGGTATCAAAATCAATTCTCGTATGGTGCCTATCAATACCAAGTTGTCCAACGGCGACGTGGTAGAAGTCATCACTTCCAACAACTCCAAAGGTCCGTCAAGAGATTGGCTAAAATTTGTCATCACGCCAAGCGCCAAGAGCAAAATCAAGTCTTTCTTCAAGAAGGAAATGAAGGAAGAAAATATCAAAAACGGCAAAGAACAGCTTGAAAAAGAGGCAAAACACAAGGGCTACAATATTGCCGATTTGCTTTCTTGCAACGGTTGGAAAGACGGACTTTTGCAAAGGTATAGCGTAACCGATATCGACGAGATTATCGCACTAGTCGGATATGGTGAAATCTCGGGTGCACAGCTCGTCAACAGAATGATAGAGTTTTACAAAAAAGAGCATCCCGATACCCAAGCTCAAGTTGCCGTCAAGACTCGCGCAGTATCTTCTAAGAAGAAGGATAACGGGATACTTATTAAGGGCTATTCGGGCATGAAAACTCGTTTTTCACATTGTTGCACGCCACTTCCGGGTGATAAAATCGTAGGCTACATCTCACGCAGCCGAGGAGTGACAATTCATAGAGCAGACTGTCCTAATTGCAAGTATTTTGAGCCCGAACGTATAGTAGAAGCCGAGTGGCCTACTAGTGTTGAGGATAGTTTTGTTGCCTCGATTGAGGTCTATGCCGAGGATAGAATAGGTCTGCTCATAGACGTTGCTTCCACTATTAGCGAAATGAAGGTAGCAATTACCAATATCAGCGGTAAAAAAGAAAAGAACGGTATGGGTAGCGTTTCGGTTTCGCTAGAAGTAGCAAATATCAAGTTTTTGGAGAGTATCATCAACAAGCTCAAGGGTATCAAGGGCGTCGTTGACGTGGTGAGAGTGTAATGAGAGCAATAGTACAGAGAGTAAACAATGCAACCTTGAGCGTTGACGACCAAGTAGTATCGTCTATAGGCACGGGCTATCTGGTGTTGGTAGGTTACACGCAAGGCGATGACGAAAAAATCGTCAAGTATATGGTTGATAGAGTAGTCGGAATGCGAGTTTTTAGGGACGAAAACGGCAAACTCAACAAGACGCTTGCGGACGTTGAGGGCGAAGTGATGGTCGTATCCAATTTTACGCTATACGGCGACTGTTTTTCTAATAGACGCCCCGATTTTAAGAAGTCAATGCACTTTGATGAAGCTTTGCCTTTATACAACCTTACTGTTGACGAGTTTAGAGCCAAGCTCGGCAAGGTTGCTACGGGAGTTTTCGGCGAGCACATGCACATTGATATGTCCAATGACGGACCTGTGACTTTGTTTCTAGAAAAGAACGCCAAAAAGGAATAATTATGTCGCTAATAATCAAGACTATCGTTTGTGGCATTTTCGATACCAATACCTACGTTGTTTTTGACGAAAAGAGCAAGCAAGGCTTTGTGGTTGATCCTAGTGACGGATACGAGGCAATCAAAGAATATTTGACTGCTCAAAGCATACAACTTCAAGCAATTTTGGTTACCCACGGACACTTTGACCATATAGGTAGCGTAGCCAAATTGCAGCGTGACGGCGCTAGGGTGTATATGAGTCGTGAGGATGAGAGTAAGATAGCTAATCAAAACAATTATCTTGCTAGCATGCTCGATATCACAACTCAACAATTTTGCATAGACGTCTACGTAGAAGAAGGACAGCAATTGTCGATAGCCGGCAATAATCTACAAGTGTTGGCAACGGCGGGGCATAGTAGAGGCGGAGTATGTTATATCTGTGACAACGTGATATATCAAGGCAAGCATTACGATAGAGCCGTCTTTTGTGGCGACACTATATTCAGAGCTAGCTACGGCAGAACGGATTTTCCCGACGGCGACTTTGCTACACTCAAAAAATCTATTACCAAAATTCTCAACCTTCAAGGCGATATATTGCTCTTGACGGGGCACGGCGAGAGTACGACTAGTAGCTACGAACGCCAATCCAATCCGATTTTTTATGACTAATATCAGCATCGATTTCTCTACCGACAGAGAAGAATTTCTCAACGATTTTATGGAACTTTTGAGGGCTTATTACCCTCACGTTGTCATAGATTCACAAGGTGGTAAGGTCAATCTTTCAATCGTACAAGTCAATTCAAACACCTATCAATGTATAATCAAAGATTATCAAAATCCACTATATTGTTCTAAAAACAGCTTTAATTTAGAACAAAATACCGATTTACTGCACCAAAAGAGCGAAATCAAACGCCACTGCAAAATTGCTCTTTACAAGTTTTTGCAAGCTAGGACGGGGGTATCTTTACCATACGGTTCTCTTACGGGTATTCGTCCTACCAAGTTGTTTCACGACCTCACTTCTCGTGGCGAAGATGCCAAAGAATACTTTATCGACACTCTACTTGTCAGTCCTCCAAAAGCTAACTTAATTGATAGTATATGTACCAATCAGAGGGGAGTATATTGCACCGATACCGACAAGGTTGACTTGTTTATCAATATACCGATATGCGTGTCGAGGTGCGTATATTGTTCTTTCTTGTCTGCGGAATTATCCAAAATATCAAAATCCGTTGAGCCTTATTGCGACTTGTTGCGACAAGACGTAATCGATGCGGTGGGAATGATAAGTAAGGCGGGTAAAAGTATAAGGGCTATTTACGTGGGTGGCGGCACGCCTACCTCGTTGACTGCGCCGCAGCTGCAAAGGGTTTTATCTCCGCTCCAAGGCGTCGAGTGTAGAGAATTTACAGTCGAGGCGGGTAGGCCCGATACGATTGACGAGGCAAAGCTGCAAGTTTTCAAAGATTTGCACGTAGGTAGAATATCCGTCAATCCTCAGACTTTCAATCAAAAAACTCTAGACAATATCGGTAGAAAACATACCGTCGACGACATATATAGAGTGTATCGTATTGCCAAAGAAATGGGCTTTGACGTCAATATGGACTTGATTGCCATGCTACCTAACGAAACTTACGATGATTTTTGCCGTTCGGTAGATAGTGCTATTGCGCTTGCTCCCGACAATATCACGGTACATACGCTGGCTATCAAACGAGGCTCGGCTCTAAAGCTTGACGGTTACGACAACAAGACCGACGCTTCTCTTGCCGAGAATATGGTGGATTATAGTATCGAAAAGCTGACTCGCAACGGCTATTTGCCTTACTACATGTACAAGCAAAAGTATATGAGCGGTAATTTGGAGAATATAGGTTATTGCAAGGTCGGCAAAGAGTGCGTATACAACGTTGATATTATGGAAGAAACGCACGACGTGGTGGCTTGCGGTGCGGGAGGAATCTCCAAAGCCGTCTATCTTGACGAAAAGCGTCTGGAAAGGCTTGCAAACCCTAAAGGACTTGACGTTTATCTCGATAGGGGCAAGGACAATATGCTCAAAAGAAGGGAGTTTTTTGCCCAAAAATTTGGTCGATAAGTTTAGATAGGCGCTAATAGTCTTTCTTGATATCGATAGCATAAATTTGGACAAAAAGTAAAGAATAATCTTGTAAGCCGCTTTTGGCAAAATAATACTACAACGGATATGGACGTAGCCGATTTTATGCGGCGTCTTATACTTCTAGAGGCTATATTGTTACTTAGATATTTATTTAATAAATGCATCTCAAAACAGTTGCCAATAAATTTTTATTGTGCTAATATATTCCCGTACCCTTTGCGAGGTTTAACAATTTTCCTATGTTATGCTTGGTTTAGGGCAAATAAAACTCAAGGAGTCAAATATGGAAAACAATCTTACGAAACAACAAATCATCGAGCAATACGCTCTAACCGAAGGGGATACGGGTTCCCCGGAAGTTCAAATCGCGCTTCTTACCGCAAGAATCGAACATCTCAACGAACACTTTGCCACCAACGCAAAGGACTTCCACTCAAGAAGAGGCTTGTTGAGAATGGTAGGTAAGAGAAGAAACTTACTTGCATATCTTAAGAAGACAGATATCGAGCGTTATCGTAATATTATTGCAAAACTCGGATTGCGTAAGTAAAAACTTGAGAGCGTTTATTCCAACGCTCTCATTTTATAAAAATTAGTTATAATATAAATAGAAGATATTATCAAAAGCTAAATTGGAGGTTAGTAATGAAAGACAGAAAGATTTTCAGCACGACCATCGGCGGTAGAGAAGTGACCGTAGAGACGGGTGCGTATTGCGGACAAGCCAACGGCAGTTGTATCGTTCGTTGCAACGACACCGCGGTTATGGTCAACGCTACGATGGCAAAGACACAGAGAGACGGAATCGACTTTTTCCCACTCGGATGCGACTTTGAAGAGAAGATGTATTCGGTAGGTAAGATTCCTGGAGGCTTCAAGAAGAGAGAGGGAAGACCAAGCGACAAGGCAATTCTCGTATCGAGACTTATCGATAGACCTTTGCGTCCGCTTTTCCCTAAGGGATTTTACAACGACGTTTGCGTGACGGCTACTTGTTTGTCGGTAGACACCAATTATCCGCCTGAAGTATATGCTATGCTCGGTAGCTCTATTGCACTCAGCATCAGCGATATTCCGTTCGCAGGACCTACGGGTTCGGTAATCGTTGGTTACGTTGACGGCGAGTACGTTATCAACCCCGATAGCGAGCAAAGAGATAGAAGCAGACTTCACCTCAGCCTCAGCGGTACCAAGGAAGCCATTTTGATGGTAGAAGCAGGTGCCAACGAGTTGACGGAAGAAGAGATGATAGGCGCTATTTTGTTCGGTCACGAAGAGATCAAGAAGATAGTTGCTTGGATAGAGTCTATCCAAAAAGAAATCGGCAAAGAGAAATTCGTTCCTACGCTCTATTCTCCTGCTCCAGAGATTGCTGCGGCAGTCAAAGAATATGCCGACGCTAAGATGGACGCCGTTCTCGAAAACTATGACCGTCAAGCAAGAGAAAAGGCAGAAGAAGCTCTTGACGAAGACGTATACGCTCACTTTGCAGAGGTATTCCCTGACGGCAAGAAGGATATTGGCGAAACCTTGTATGCTATGAAGAAAGCAAAGGTTAGAGCTAAGATTCTCAACGAAGGTATCAGACCTGACGGCAGAACTTTGACGGAAATAAGACCTATCTGGTGCGAAGTAGGCGTTTTGCCAAGAGTACACGGTACGGGCGTATTTACTCGTGGTCAAACTCAAGTGCTTACTTGTTGTACTCTCGGCACAATCGGCGACGTTCAAAAACTTGAAGGTATCGATGACGAAGTATGCAAGAGATACATTCACCACTACAACTTCCCACCATACAGCGTAGGCGAAGCAAAGCCTGCAAAGAGCCCGGGAAGAAGAGAAATCGGACACGGCGCACTTGCAGAGAGAGCACTCGAGCCTGTTCTTCCATCCGAGGACGTATTTCCATACGCAATCCGTACGGTAAGCGAAGTTCTCAGCTCCAACGGTTCTACTTCCCAAGCCAGCGTATGCGGTAGCACCCTTGCTCTTATGGATGCAGGCGTGCCTATCAAAAAGCCTGTAGCGGGCGTTGCAATGGGACTTATCAGCAATGAAGACAAGTCCAAAGTGTCGGTTTTGACGGATATTCAAGGACTCGAGGACTTCCTCGGCGATATGGACTTCAAGGTAGCAGGTACCGAGGACGGTATCACCGCTATCCAAATGGATATCAAAATCAAAGGTATCAACGAGGAGATTTTGCGTAAGGCTCTAGCTCAAGCAAGAGTAGGTAGACTTGAGATTCTCGACAAGATGCTCGCAGTATTGCCTGAGCCAAGAAAAGAACTCTCCAAGTATGCGCCAAAGATTGTATCCTTCAGCATCAACCCTGATAAGATTGGTGACGTAGTAGGTAAGCAAGGCAAGGTTATCAACAAGATTATCGAAGATACGGGCGTTAAGATTGATATCAGCGACTTTGGTGACGTATTCGTAGCCAGCGATGATATGGAAGCTATCCAAAGAGCAAAATCTATCATCGAGCTTATCGTCAACGATCCTGAGGTCGGCACTGTGCTTGAAGGTGAAGTTGTTAGAATTATGAACTTCGGCGCTTTCGTACAACTTGCCCCTGGCAAAGACGCTATGATTCATATCTCCAAACTTAAGAAAGAGAGAGTGGACAAGGTAGAAGACGTAGTTGCGATCGGCGACAAAGTAAAAGTACAAGTCATCGACATCAACGACAAGGGCATCGCGCTCAAGCTTCTTGAAGTAATCAAATAAGGTTATATTACAATAGTCACGCCGTTTATGCGGCGTGATTTTTTTTGCAAATTTACACCAATTATATAATCCGAAAGGTAGCTGTTTTGCGATAAAAAATATCATATATTGACTGCCAAAAGAATACACTTTGGTATGAAAAAGTCAAAAATTGCGAGTGTTAGGCTGACGAGCATACTCACCAACGTGATAATCATTGCAATGCTTGCAATAGTTGCGGTGACAAGCTTTGGCGGATACAATTCTATCTTTGCCTTTTCGGGCGACGTAGAAGCGCCGTATTATCGAGGTGAGAGCGGTAGAAACGAAGTTGCGTTGATGATCAATGTGTATTGGGGAACGGAATTTATCGAACCGATGCTCGAAGTAATGAAAAAGTATGGCGTCAAGTGTACGTTTTTTGTTGGTGGAAGTTGGGTTGACGACAACAACGATTTGCTCAAAAAAATTATTGACGAGGGACACGAGGTTGGCAATCACGGATACTTCCACAAGGACCACAAAAAGTTGAGCCTAGAGGGCAATCTCAGCGAAATCAAAGCTACCAATAGTTTAGTTTTGGCAGTCAGCGGATACAATATCAAGCTATTTGCGCCGCCGTCGGGAAGCTACGGCGAATCAACGCTCAAGGCGGCTAAAAGCCTTGATATGACAGTGATTATGTGGTCCAAGGACACGATAGATTGGCGAGATAAGGACGCCTCTTTGGTGTATCAGCGTGCCACTAAAAACGTTGTAGCAGGCGACTTGATTTTGGCTCATCCGACTAAGCATACCCTTGAGGCTATGCCCAAGATTTTCGAGAATTACGCTAATCAAGGTCTAAAAGCCACCACAGTCGGACAAATAATCCAAAAAAACAACGTATAGACTTGGTTGACTTTACAAAAGCAAGATAATAATCTATAATATGCGTATGAATAGTTTTATTTATCAATATCCTAGCGGACTCAGATTGGTCTACAAAAAGTTGGCGGGAGTAAGGTCGGTAGGTATAGCGGTTGCCGTCGGTTGCGGTAGCAACAACGAGAGCCTTGCCAACAACGGTATTTCGCACTTTATCGAGCATATGACTTTCAAAGGTACGGCTAATCGCAGTGCTTTTGAAATCGTTGACGAGGTGGATAGTATGGGTGCGCAAATCAACGCTTATACTTCCAAACAAATGACGTGTTATTACACTATCGGCGTGGACGACGTGGCGGAGGACTGTCTAAAAATTCTCAGCGACATCATTTTGCATTCCACCTATCCCGAAGAAGAGCTAGAGAGGGAAAAGGGCGTCGTACTCGAGGAGATATCCATGAGCGAGGACGACAACGCCGACTTGGTACTCGAAAATCTTTCTACCGCTTATTTTGACGGCAATTCTTTGTCGATGCCTATTTTAGGACCGAGAGACAACGTCAAAAGCTTTACCAGACAAGACCTTATCGATTATCTTCAAGCCAACTACGTGGCAGGCGATATAGTCGTGTCTATCGTTGGCAATATAGAGGCGGAAAAAGCCAAAAGTATGGTTTTAGAGCACTTTGAAGGGCGTTTTGCTACCAACAAAGATAGAGTTTGGACGGACACGCACCATACGCCTACAAGCCGTTACGTGTCCAAATTTAAGGACATAGAACAGTCTAATATCGCCATAGCAATGCCTGCATACGAGTACGACAATCCGCTCTCTATGGCAATGATGCTAGTCAATAATATCGTGGGTGGAGGTATGAGCAGTAGGCTTTTTCAAGAGATTAGAGAGAAGCAAGGACTTGCCTACAACGTGTACAGCTATCCTTCTACCTATATCAACAACGGCATGACTACAATCTATATCGGCACCAATCCTAATTCTGTGTGCAAGTCGCTTAAGGCAGTCAGAGACCTGATTGGAGAAGTGAGGAAAAATTACCTTACCAAGGCAGAATTGCAAAAGGGAATAAGGCAACTCAAGAGTGCCTACGTCCTCGGTCAAGAGAGCACCTCGGCTCAGATGAGAGTACTTTCTAAACACGCACTTTATACGGGGCAATTGTTTAGCATTGACGACAAAATCAAGGTCATCGAGTCTATCACAATGGACGACGTGGCACGTGTTATCGACGACTGTTACGACTTGTCCAAGGCTGTTGTCAGCTACGTGGGGCAAAAAGTGGACGAAAATCTGCTCGATTGTTTGCAATAAAATTAGTCGCAACAAATTTACCTTACGCCGTTATCCTATTTTGGGTGACGGCGATTTTATAGATTTAGCAATATTTTGCTCACCTTTAATTTAGTTTAATTTTATATTTATATTGTAAATTATAATATTTTGTGCTATAATCAATTATAGTCAAAATTATTTGCAAGGAGTAGTTGCCGTGAACAACGATTCAGCAGAAAAACAAAGTCGATCCAACCGAATTTTCAACGGACTGATGATATCGAGTCTGGCACTTCTATTATTTTGTATATTGGTGGGAGTGTTCGGTAGAGCGGGGGCATACGTAAGGGACTTTTTCGTAGGAGTCTTCGGTTACGCCGTTTACGGATATACTTTGGCTACGCTTGTTAGTGGCTTGTTTTTGATTTTCGGCAAAAAACCTTCCGCCAATCTTGGTGCCAAGATTTGTTATATTCTTATCGTAGCAGTCGTAATAATGATGTGTCATATTTCGCTTACCAAGCATTTGGCTGTAGCTGGCTATTCGACTTATATCGGCGCATGTTTTGAGTCTGCCAACACTCCTGCAGGATGGCTTGGGGCATTGGTCGCATATCCGCTATGCAAAGCATACGTCTTTGCAATGATTATTCTTAGCTTGTTTTTGGCAGGTCTTGTGGCAATGGCGATAGTAATCAACGTCAACAGCGAGTTGATTTTCCCGTCACGAGTTGGCAAGGTCAGAGTTATTTCTAAACCTTCAAGGCAAACCGCGGAGCCTACCGATATAGTAACGCCTAAGAGAGAGCTGAGCAATATCAGCCCATCGGGCAAACCTCTATCCAACGTCATTCCTAGGAGTATTCTCGGCAAGAGTGAACCTTTAGATTACGAACCGTTGGAGAAAGTAGATTTTAGCACCGAAGAGAGTGGCGATACCATAGAAGAGAACGGTACTATTATCAATCCGCAAGACGTACAGAACAATATTGACGCCGAGAGGCAAGCCGTGCTTGATTATTGGTACAACGATGGCGAAATACCTAGAATTACAAAATATTACGGCACTATGGTTGTTGATCCCTCAACCAGATATGGTATGCCTACCAATACTAAGCCTAACGAAGAAGTGCAAGACGATAACGAGCCTCAGAACATCGAACAACAGCAGACTCAACAGCCTCAACAATCCGAGACGATTGACGAACGCTACAAACCTTATCTTAGCGAATATCGCAAGCAACAACTCAGGAAGAATATAGGACTTGACGCTGCAGACGAACAGTCCGGCAACGAGCAAGACAGCAATCAACTTGACTTTATGCAAGAGATAGAAAATGCGCTCAACCAAGGCTTGCAAGAGTATGACAACACGACCAAAGACGATACCCAAGCCAATCAACGTGTTGATTTTGATAACGGTGCTATCGTTGACGATGTTGCCGAACAGCCTCAAATAGACGAGCCTAAGCCTTACCAACAACCTGAGCAACCTCAACAATCGACGCTAGACGAAGAAAGGAAAGCAAGAGCCGAGAGGTTAAGAGAGCTCAAAGAGAGGCAAGCACAAAGACAGAAGGAAGCCGAACAAAAGGCACAAAACCCAAGCAATACTCAACAAGTGGAAGAGACTCCCGTCAACTTCCCTTACAAGAGCCTAAAGCCCGATTTTAGCTCATTGAGCAACCCTCAACCTGAGCAAAATCAACCTAAGGAAGAGCCAAAACCAAAGCGTCGAGTTATCAAGCCTTACAATCCGCCTTCTTTGGATTGCTTGAGAGATTATCAAGAGGCAGTAGACGTAGACAGCGATTATTTGGAGAAAAAGGGCGAGATCTTGACGAAAAAATTGGCAGATTTTGGCGTAAAGATCAACGTTATCAATATAGTCAAAGGTCCTACTTTTTCTCGTATCGAGTTTGAGACCAACGCACAATTAGGACGTATCACTTCCAAGTACAACGATATGATTATGTGGCTAGGGGTAGAGAGTATGCGTCTAGAGGCTCCAATCCCGGGCAAGACGTGTTGCGGTATCGAGATTCCTAACGAAAAGCGTGGTACGGTAGGACTCAAGGCAATTGTCAATAGTCCCGAGTTTAACAATACCAAAAAAGAAGGTTTGTTTTTTGCACTCGGCAAGGATATTGATGGCAAGTGTTACGTCGGGGATATCAGTAAATTCCCACATGCTCTTATTGCGGGTTCTTCCGGTGCGGGTAAATCGGTATGTATCAACGGATTGATATGCAGTTTGTTGTACAAGTATTCTCCCGAGCAGTTGCGTATGATACTCGTTGATCCTAAGATAGTAGAGCTCAGCGTATATCACGACATACCTCATTTGCTTATACCTGAGATATTGTCAGAACCAAAGAAGGTCGTCAATGCACTCAATTGGGCTCTTGAGGAGATGGAGAGAAGATATAGATTGCTACAAGGTCAATCGGTTGCCGACATCGAACAATACAACGAAGAGGTTAGTGACGAAGAAAAGTTGCCTTATTTGTTGATAATCGTCGACGAGGTAGGCGATATAATGATGACGTGTGGCGACAAGTTTGAATCGGCAGTTTTTAGGCTCGCAGGCAAGGCACGTGCTGCGGGCATACACATCATACTAGCTACGCAGAGACCATCCGTTGACGTCATTACGGGTACTATCAAAGCCAATCTTACTACCAGAATTGCCTTTGCCGTTACCAGTGGTGTGGACAGTAAGACGATTCTTGACTGTCAGGGCGCCGAGAAGCTATTGCGTATGGGAGATATGTTATACAAGGAGTCGACCAGACCTAGCCCGGTACGTTTGCAAGGTGCGTTTATTCATACCAAAGAAGTCAAAGCTATCGTTGAACAAGTCAGAGGACGCAACGAGGCGTATTTTGATGAGAATGCCGCTAATTTTATCAATAAGGTAGAAGAAGAGGCTACCGTAGCCGATACGGGAAGCAACGATAAGCGTAACAGTGAATTCCCTGACGAATTGTGTATGGACGTCTTGGATTATGGACTTGAGAATTCGACAATATCCATATCGGGATTGCAGAGAAGATTTAGCCTTGGCTTTAATAGAGCGGGTAGAATTGTAGATTGGCTCAAGAGTAAGAAATACGTCAGATTAGAGGGCAAAAATTTGGTATTTGCCCTCAACGAAGAGCAAGTCGAGCAACTCAAAAAGAGGGCGCTCGAAGGAGACGAATGATGAAAGTAGGAACAGTATCTTTAGGCTGTGACAAAAACAGAATAGATACCGAAAATATGCTTGCCTATCTCAAAAACTACGGCTACGATTTTACTCCCGATCCAAGTGACGCCGAGATAATAATCGTCAACACGTGCGGATTTATAGAGTCGGCAAAAGTCGAAGCTATCAACACGGTCTTAGAAATGGCAGAGTATAAAAAGCAAGGTAAGTGCAAGGTATTGGTCGTAACAGGCTGTCTTGTCCAAAGATATATGGACGAGATGAGTGCCGAGATGCCTGAGGTTGACGTATTTTTGGGCACGGCAAATTATCACCAATTACCCGAAATACTAGCCAAATTGACTATAGACAGCGGACAGGTGAAACTCAAAAACGATATCAACGACAGACGCTTTTCTTCCGATAGAGTTTTGACCACGCCCGAGCACTACGCTTACGTCAAAATCGCCGAGGGTTGCGACAATCATTGTACCTACTGCGCCATACCTTACATAAGGGGCAAGTACACGTCGCGACCTATCCAAGATGTCGTCCAAGAAGTCGTGGGCTTGCTGGCTAGCCATCCAATCAAAGAGATTATTTTGGTCGCTCAAGACGTGACTAATTACGGCAAAGATTTATACGGCGAACCTAAGCTCATAGAGTTGCTTGAGGAGCTGAGCAAACTCGACGTCGAGTGGATACGCCTTATGTATCTTTATCCCGAGCTTATCACCGACCGCTTACTTGATTATATTGCATCAAATCCAAAAATTTGTAAATATCTTGACATACCTTGTCAACATATAAGTGATACAATATTGAAAAGAATGAATAGGCATGTCAATAGCGACTATATCTACAACCTCATTGATAGGATAAGAAGCAGAGGCAATTTTGCTATTCGTTCCACCTTTATCGTAGGCTTCCCGGGGGAGAGCGAAGAGGATTTTAGAGAGCTATACGACTTTATTGCTAAGGCAAAGCTTGACAGGTGCGGTTTCTTTGCATATTCGTGCGAGGAGGGTACTCCCGCCGCTCGTTTAGGCGGACAAATTGACGAAGATATTAAGCAAGAGAGAGTAGACAAACTGTACGAGCTTTCGGAGAATATTCTTACTCAAAAGCTTCAAGATAGGGTTGGAGAGGTAGTTGACGTCATATACGAGGGCGTGGATTACGATAGGCAGTGCTTTGTCGGAAGAACTCAGTTTGATGCGCCGGATATTGACACAACGATATATTTTACCTCATCTAGACCTGTGGATATAGGCACTATATATAAGATAAAAGTTGTCGGAGTCGACGGAGAAGACAGCATAGGAGAATTGATATGAACTTACCTACAAAAATTACGGTCGCAAGATTGATATTGATACCGATATTCATATTGTCGTATTGTCTACAATCGGTGTGGAAATATACCTTTATTTTCACTTGGCTTATCTTCATGGTGGCGTCGCTTACCGATTACGTAGACGGGCATTTGGCACGCAAGTATAATCTTGTCACCAATCTGGGGAAATTCCTTGATCCGATAGCCGACAAAGTTTTGGTTGTGGCAGGGCTTTTCGTCATAGTAGACGGAGGGTATTTGCCTATCCCGTATATGGCTATGGTATGCTCTGTGCTAATTATGGCGAGAGAGCTAATCATAGGACTTTTTAGACAAATGGCAGCGCTTCGCAACTTCGTCCTTGCCGCCGACAAACTCGGCAAAATCAAGACGGCTTCGACAATGTTTGGCATGTCGTTCATTTTGTTTTCGCCGCCTGTGATGTCGTCGCAATACGTAGTATTCAAGGTATTTTCTTGGATAGGCACGGTAATATTCGTCTTTGCTACGGTTATGACTATCGTCAGCGGACTCAATTATATACTCAAAAACAAGGCGATTCTTGCCGAAACTAAAGAATAAGATTATGATAGACAACAACAAAGATTTATGTATCATTAAAGCTTTAGATTTGACTGCCGACGAGGTAGACGAAGTTATGAAACTGTCTACCGAAGGTATACCGGTGGTCGTGGATTGCGAAGGGTTGGACTACAAGATTATTGTTGACAACTTCGGTGGCGAAGAAGAAGACTTTTTTGCTACGATAAGTGCCGTCAAACGAGTGTTGGGCGACAAGATATACAGCGAGGACGACGAAACTTTAGAGCAAAAAGTTGTCAGGTTGTGCTTGGATAAGGGCATAAGGATAGCAGTTGCGGAGTCGCTCACGGGGGGAATGCTTAGCAGTAGGATTGTCAACGTTTCGGGCAGTTCGAGTGTACTCAACGAAGCGTTGGTGACGTATACCAACGCTAGCAAAGTCAAGAGGCTTCACGTCAAGCTCTCCACCCTCAAGCAATATGGCGCCGTTAGTGAGCAGACGGCTAGAGAGATGGCTATCGGACTCAAGAACAAGGACAACAATTTTGTAGTTGCCACCACGGGTTGTGCAGGTCCGGCTAGCGACGAAAAAGATACGCCTGTGGGCTTAGTTTTCGTAGGCATAGCAGGAGAGGATTTTGTAGACGTTTACCGACTAGAATTGGAGGGCGAACGCAACGTAATTAGGAAGAGTGTGACGGATAAAGCATTGTATCTGTTGCTCGATTATATAACAAAATTTTAAGCGAGGTTAATTATGGCAAAAGACAAGAAAGTTAATGAAGAAAAGAATAGTTTGATAGAAGATGCAATCGCCAAGATAGAAAAACAATACGGCAAGGGCGCTATAATGAAATTGGGCGACGAAAGCGTAGGACCTATTGAGGTTATCAGTACGGGTTGCTTGTCGCTTGATATGGCGCTAGGCGTAGGAGGACTACCTAAGGGAAGAATAATCGAGATATACGGACCTGAATCTTCAGGTAAAACGACTGTTGCGTTGAGTGCGATTGCCGAGTGTCAAAAGAACGGCGGTACGGCTGCATTTATCGATGCAGAACACGCTTTGGATCCCGTATATGCCGAGAAGTTGGGCGTTGACGTCAACAATCTCTACGTATCCCAACCCGACGATGCAGAGCAAGGACTTAACATCGCCGAAACGCTGGTACGCAGCAATTCTATAGATATTATCGTTATCGACTCGGTAGCTGCTCTCACTCCAAGAGCGGAAATCGAGGGAGAAATGGGACAATCCACCATCGGTCTGCAAGCAAGACTTATGTCGCAAGCCCTCAGAAAGTTGACTGCAATCATCAGCAAGACCAACACTTGTCTTATCTTTATCAACCAACTTAGAGAAAAGGTCGGCGTTATGTTCGGCAATCCTGAAGTTACGCCGGGTGGTAAGGCGCTCAAATTCTATTCTAGTGTCAGAATGGAAGTTCGCAAAGGCGATGCAATCAAGGACGGCACCGAGTTTGTGGGCAACAAAGCCAAGGTAAAAATTGTCAAAAACAAGGTAGCGCCTCCTTTCAAAAACTGCGAATTTGACATATTGTTCGGCAAGGGTATATCGGCTATGGGTTGCATCGTTGATACAGGTATCAATATGGGCATTTTGGTCAAGAGTGGTTCTTGGATAAGCTACAACGACGAGAAGATTGCGCAAGGCAGAGATAAGGCTATATCTTACCTCGATGACAATCCTGAAGTAGCTGAAGAAATCAAAGTAAAAATCATAGAAAAAACTAAGGAAAACAAATAATTGGTATATTGGTATTGACTTTATAGTTAATATTATTTATAATATAATAAGCATGAATATATGCTATTGCAACTTAACAATTTAATATCAGGAGGTTAATATGACAACTACATTCAGTTGCTTCTATAATCTTCTTGGGATATCTTCGGGAGCCGTAGTAGGCATAGCCGTAGCCATGGTAGTACTTGGCTGTGCAATCGGCTTGTTGGTTTACAGGTTTGTAGCCCGCCGTATGGTAGGTAGTGTAAAGCAAGAGTGCAACCGTATTAGAGAGGAGGGCCGTCAAGACGCCAAATCTTATCTCAAAGAGGCAAAAGTAGAAGCAAAAGACGAACAGCAAAGACTGAGAAGCGAGTTTGAAAAAGAGTGCAAAGAGAGAAGAAACGAAATCAATCGCACCGAACAAAGACTTGCTCAAAGAGAAGATTTTTTATCCAAAAAAGAGAGTGCGATAGACCACAAGTCGGACGTGCTTGACGATAAAAAACGCCAACTCGAAGAAAAGGAAAAGAAACTTGACAATCTTGAGGAAGAGATTCAAAACGCTCATTCCAGAATGATTGAAGAAATCGAAAAGGTTGCTCAGATGACACAAGCCGAAGCCAAGGACGTTTTGATGAACGAACTTTTGGAAGAGGCACGCCGTGACGCCGCCGTAGAAGCGAAAGAAATCGAGCAAAAGGCAAAAGAAGAAGCCGACAAAAGAGCAAAGAATATCGTTGCTATGGCTATTCAAAGATGCTCGGCTGACCATGCTTCCGAGTTTGCGGTTTCGGTCGTAGAACTGCCAAGCGAGGATATGAAAGGACGCCTCATTGGTAGAGTGGGAAGAAACATTCGTGCAATCGAGAACGCTACGGGTGTTGACCTAATTATCGACGATACGCCTGACGTTGTAACCTTGTCGGGATTTGATCCGGTAAGAAGAGAAGTCGCAAGACTTACAATTGAGAGGCTTGTTTCCGACGGCAGAATACATCCTGCACGTATCGAAGAGACAGCCGAAAAAGTTAAAAAAGAACTTGACGCGCAGATGAAGGAAGCGGGCGAAAACGCAGCGTTCGACGCTAACGTTTACGGCTTGCATCCGGAGATTATAAAGCTTTTGGGTAGACTTAAGTATCGTACAAGCTACGGTCAAAACGTACTCAAGCATTCCTTGGAAGTTAGTTACCTTGCAGGCATAATGGCTGCAGAACTCGGTGCCGACGTCAAAATCGCCAAGCGTGCGGGCTTGTTGCACGACTTAGGCAAGGCGGTAGACCACGAGGTAGAAGGTACTCACATATCTATTGGCGTAGAGCTAGCCAAGAAGTTCAAAGAAAGCCCTCAAGTCGTGCATGCTATAGAAGCACACCACGGCGACGTAGAGGCTAAGACTATCGAGGCGGTTATCGTACAAGCGGCAGACTCGATATCGGGCGCTAGACCGGGCGCAAGAAGAGAATCGCTCGAGAATTACGTCAAGAGATTAGAAAAACTTGAAAGCGTAGCCAACGCCTTCGAGGGTGTGGAACAATCTTTTGCTATTCAGGCAGGAAGAGAAATCCGCGTTATGGTAAAACCTGAAAAAGTTGATGACAAAGCCACGGCATTTTTGGCTAAGGACATTGCCAAGAAGATTGAGGCAGAGCTGGAATATCCGGG
>JBJETR010000020.1:0-4153 GCA_051883415.1 Christensenellales bacterium
ATAGGTCTATCAAATTCATCTACGTAATTTCCAATTTCCCAAGCCGAAAAATTTTTACCACATCTAGAGCAAGTGCCAGTAGTAGTTGTATGTCCATAAGGCTCTAAAGTTTTTTGTTCTGTCAATATTTTTCCACAATCTGTGCAGTGAGAACCAACTGTTAGTCCCGATTCGGTGCAAGTTGGCGTAATTGCACTATCATAGGTGATGCGACTATGTTCACATTCTTTTATACTCGGTAGACTTTCATCAAAGAAGCAAGCTGACAATGTTACGATGCAAATTATTAAAATAGATACAATCTTAATTCTTTTCATAAATCTCTTCCTTTGATAGCAATTTGCTATTATTTTTATCTATTATATAGCGGTTTGCTATAATTGTCAATAGGAAAGAATAATATTATGAAAGTTTTTCAAGATAGATTAAGACAAGAAAGAGAGAATAATCATTTCACTCAACGTGATATGGCTGAAAAAATAGGGATAACACAGCCTTCATATATTAGATATGAGAATGGTAAGAGTGAGCCAACTTTAGAGAACCTTGTTCGTATTGCGGAAATATTAGACGTGTCTATCGATTATTTATTAGGAAAATCCGATTTTTAATTAAATAAATGACTACAAAACACGCTCCCATTATCGGGAGCGTGTTTTGCAATTACGTTGCAATTATATTGTCTTACTTTTCGTTTTGTCCCAACTCTACAGCATATTCTCTCGGGCTCTTGCCTACTAGCTTATGGAATACTCTCGAGAAGTAGAGTTGGTCGTCAAAGCCACAGAGATAGGCAATATCGTTGATTTTATAGCCGCTTAAGGTTTTGGCTTTCAGTAGTTTTTTGGCGTGATTTATTCTTATTTGCGTCAAAAACTGTATTGGCGAAAAGCCTTGCTCTTTGATAAACAATCTTCTGAGATAGTCCTTGGAGAGAGAGTGGTTGTCAAAGGAGGAGTCTATATTGTAGTTTGGATCGGTAAAATTGGAGATGATATCGAAGGTAATCTCCAATACAGGGCGAGAGCAGTGCTGATTGTATATAAATGTATTGAGGATGTGGGTGATGATATTGCAATAACTATCGAGCACCGAGTCGTCGAAGCCTTCGTTACCCGTTGCGGGGAACCACTTGCAAGTCAGTTGCATTATTTTACCTAGGTCGCCGTCGCAAAAGTCGAATATCGGTATAGGCTTGTCGATTTTCCACTCGCTATTGTCTATGAAGGCTCTAATGAGCATTACGTCATTGCTCACTATATTGCAGTGATTGAGGTCGGGTGGGGTGAGCACGGCTTGAGATGCGGCGCAGTCGACTTTGCCTCCCTCGAATGTGACTGACATAGTGCCTTTGTATACGTAAGTCAGCTCCCAACAATGGTGGGTATGCGGTGTTTGATTGCAAGCGTTGAGGCTTTTGCTTATGTACTGAATGGTTGCCATAACCTAATTCCTCCATATATCGATTATAATTTAATTTTGCCGTTTTGTCCATATATTTTGCCAAAAAAGTTGTCTTTACTTTGTATTTGGTTTATAATTTATTGGGAATAAGCCTATGAAAAAACTATTCGAAAAAACTATCATAATCACCGAGCAAGACGCCAAAAGTCACATACGTATCGACTTTTTTGTGCCTGAGGGCTATCAAAAGCTCGTTATCAACACCTCCTATAGTCCCAAGTACGAGTACGATATGGATAGGTGTAAGGCTTTTGTACAAAAATGCTATATCAATGCAGATAGAGAGGGTGACTTCGACGCTTTGACCATGTCGTCTTACTTGCCACTTGCCAATCATATCTCTTGGTCGATAGATTCCCCTGACGGCTATATCGGCACCAAGCACCTGTCCAAGCCTTTCCAAAAGCACACGATATCGTCAGAGTGGGCGAGCGAGGGATTTTTGCCTACGCCTATTAGGTCGGGACAGTGGAGCGTCACGGCAAGTATCAATTCAATCGTCACCGAGTGGGCGGAGATAACTATAGAGGTGGAGGGATATAGATGAGAGATTGGCATTGTATAGAACTTCATTGTCATACTAGCGAGAGCGACGGAGACATGACGCCGACTCAGCTTGTCGACAGAGCTTTGGAGCGTGGCTATGAGGCTATCGCTCTCACCGACCACAACACTATATCGGGCGTCGAGCAAGCCGTAGAGTACGGTGCAAGTCGAGGCTTGGTCGTAGTCAAGGGCATCGAGTGGACGACTTTTTGGGGACATATCGTCGTCACGGGCGGTGGTAGCAAACTCGATTGGCGTACCGTTACGCTAGGCAATATCGACGACTGTCTTGCTTATGCGCAAGAGGTAGGCGATATGGTTACGCTTGCTCATCCTCATCGTTTGGGTTGGCCGTTGTGCTCTTGTTGTCACAACGACTTTGAGATAAACAATTGGCACAACGTCGACGCAATCGAAGTGTGGTCGCACTTCAATCCGCATAGAGATAAGGCGAGCTATCAAGCCATCGCTCAGTGGCAAAACTTGCTTTGTCAAGGCTATCGCATATCCGCCATTTACGGCTACGATTGGCACGAGCCCGACCTCACCCCGCCGATATACGCTCATACCTACTTGGGTTGTCGCAAGGTGGAGGCAAGGTCGATTATCGAGGCGGTCAAAGAGGGACGTACCTACGTATCCACGGGGCTTAGGCTTTCGCTTACTCTCACCGTTCAAGGCGAGGACTATACCGTCGGAGATACGGCGGAGCAAGGCGTAGGAAGACTCCAACTATCTATCTCGCCCGACGACAACTATTATCACGTGGACGGTGTGGAGATAAGTGAGATTAAGATTGTCGGAGACGATTGGACGTTGAGTGCTCCTTGCGATATGAGTGGCGGAGAATGGCAAGTCAATGCTCGAGGCAAGTTTTTGCGAGTAGAGTTGGTAGGCAGCGTCAACGGACAAGAGGGGCTAGTCGCCGTAACTTCTCCAATATGGTTGGAGCATTGAGTCAATCGCTTGACAAAAATTATATATAAAACTAAAATATTGTCGACAAACAAAAAGATATAGAGGGAATATAAATGTTTACGATAGTCAAAGACATCATCACGGCGCAACAAGCCAAAGAAATGATACCCGTTCCTGCCGACTTGGCGGCAATCAAAGCCGACAGAGACCAACAAATCAGAGATATAATCGCAGGCGTGGACAAGCGAAAAGTTGTCATAATAGGTCCTTGCAGTGCCGACAACGAGGACGCAGTATGCGACTACATAGGTAGGCTTGCTAAGGTTGCGGACAAAATCAAAGACAAAGTTATGATTATTCCACGCATTTACACCAACAAGCCACGCACCAAAGGCGAGGGCTACAAGGGCATACTTCACAATCCCGATCCTCACAAAAACGAAACGGATATTCAAGCAGGCATCCTTGCGCTCAGACATATGCACTTGCGTGCTTTGAGAGAGAGTGGTTTGTCGAGTGCCGACGAAATGCTCTATCCCGACAATTATCTATACCTTGACGACCTTCTCAGTTACGTAGCTGTCGGCGCAAGGTCGAGCGAAAACCAACAGCATAGACTCGTTGCCAGCGGAGTGGACGTGCCCGTTGGTATCAAAAATCCAATGCACGGTAGCATGAGCGTCACTCTCAATTCCATCTATGCCGCTCAGATATCCAACGAGTTCAAGTTCAACAATTGGCAAGTCAAGACGTCCGGCAACCCTTATGCGCATGCTATTTTGCGTGGCTCGGTCGACGTTTACGGCAACAACAAGCCTAACTATCACTACGAAGATATCGTCAAATTCAGCAATATGTACACCGAGCAAGGGCTCAAAAACCCTGCAATCATTGTGGACAGCAACCACTCCAACAGCAATAAGGACGCAATCGAGCAGATAAGAATTGTCAACGAGATTGTCCGCAACATGATATACAATCACGATATGTACTCTATGGTCAAAGGCTTCTTGATAGAGTCCTACATAGAGGACGGCAACCAAAAGCCAAGCGGTTGCATTTACGGCAAATCAATCACCGATGCGTGTCTGGGTTGGGAGAAGACGGAGAGGCTTCTATATAGTATCGCCGACCAACTATAAGTTCTCACGCCATATCTACTTCGTTATGCTTTGTCGACTTTACGTTTTTGCGTAGGTCACGTACGCTCAAGTACGCTCCCCAC
>JBJETR010000021.1:0-2276 GCA_051883415.1 Christensenellales bacterium
TTCACTTGGATGTCGGGCACTTTCAACGGCTCTATCGCCAACCAGATAGCTATGTTCCACACGGCGTTCAACGTTATCACCACGCTGTTGCTACTGCCTTTCGTCAAGGTATTGCCTAAGCTTGCCACTCTCATCGTACCTGACAAAAAGTCGAGCGCCGACGACCAAAAGGACATTATCGAGACGGAGAAATTCCAATTTATCGACAACAGACTGCTCTCCACACCTTCTATCGCATTGGTGATGATACGCAAGGAGATTTTGGCAATGGCAGACCTTGCCAAGAACAACCTCGACCTTTCTATCCAAGCCGTCAAAACTAAGGACTTGTCCCAAAAGACCTTGTTTGACACTAGAGAAAAGCGTATCGACTTCCTCAACAAGGCAATCACCAAATATACTATCAAGGTATCCAGCGAACATATCTCCTATATCAGCGAGAAGGAGAGTGCGTCCTACTACTACGTTGTGTCCAATATCGAGCGTGTGGGCGACTATGCACAGAATATCATGGAATACACCCAAGAGCTCATCGACTACAACGCCGAGTTTTCCGATACGGCTAAGGCAGAAATCGATGACATGAAAAAAGCTATCGACAACCTCTACGACGCCGTTGTATCGGCATTCGAAAGACAAGACATCACGCAAGAAGAGACCATCAAAGACCTCGAAGAGCTTGTCGACGACTACAAAGCTCAGCTCGAGCGTTCTCACCTCATTCGCCTTGGCAACGGTCAATGTAGCGCCGAGTCGGCAGGAGTCTTTCTCTCCCTCGTCAGCAACATGGAGCGTATCGCCGACCATATCCTCAACGTCTTCAAGAGTATGAAGCAATACACGCAAGTCACCAAAACTACTCACGTTCTCGCTTCCCCTAAGGCGTAAATCTAACGTCAATCAATACGTCAAATACAATAGCCACAATCATACAAGGTTGTGGCTATAAAATTAGACGCACCCTACCGAGTGCGTCTATATATTACGTTGATATCATTGATTATTCCACTCGGTGGTAGGATCAATCGTAATTTCTCCGTCGCTACACTTGACCGTGATTTCGTTACATTCGGCAATCCAATAGTCTTCCTTAGATATCTTCTTCCACTCCGACTTGGTGCCTTTGTATTCTATGGTATCTAGCGACATGCAAAAACTAAATGCAATAGCATCTATAGTTTTTATGCTACTTGGCAAAGTAACACTCTCTAGGTCAAAACATGTATTAAATGCTCCTGTACATATAGTTGTAGCACCTTCTTCAATCACGACCTTTTTTAACCCAAAGCAAGCACCAAATGTCGATTCTGCAATAGTAGTTACACTTTTTGGTATCGTGATTTCACTAGGAGCATACCCACAGAATACCAATTCTGCAAATAATTTCACGCTACCGTCGTTAGGAATCTTGCTATTTTTGCAACCAGCAATCATCGTCTTGGTATCGTCTTCTATTAGACAATTACCTTTGCTAGAATAGTACTGATTGTCCTTATCTACCTCGATTTTTTCAACGCTACCACAATAACTAAATGCCATCGATCCTATACTATTAACACTCTTCGGTATTTTAATTTCTTCAAGGCTACAACATCCTGCAAAAGCATCTTCTCCTATACTTTTAACAGTACTTGGTATAGTAACGTTGACAAGAAGCATATCCATCTGAAAAGCATAATCGGATATTGCAATTACGGGTTTGCCTTTATATTCTTCTGGAATAACGATCTTATGTCTAATCATCATTACAGCCTCGCTCATCGTTTCTTCTAAGTCGCCACCATTTAATTTAAGCCCTTCGACCGCATATCCCTTGTCCGCTCTGATAAAAGCAAGACAATCCGATGCGTCGTATAGCTCGTCGCTATCACTACTCTTTCCCCAGCCGTCGCAAGCTGTTGCCAAGATTGCAGTAGAAGTCAACAGCAATACCATTACTACAATCAAACACAATTTTTTCTTCATAAGTATCCTCCAAATTTTTACACTATATATAGTGTTTTTTTGCTATTATAACACTATTTTTAGTGTATGTCAAATTATAACACTATTTAGCGTGTAAAATAAAAATATGGTAACGTTTGGAGATAATCTAAAGTCAATAAGGACTATAAACAAAATGAGTCAGGCTCAATTTGCCAAGTTGATGAACACCACCCAACAGCGTGTGAGTGAGTGGGAATGCAACAAAGTTGAGCCGTCACTTTATAATATCATCAAAATTCTCAAGATTTTCAACGTTACTTTCGAAGAACTTACCGACGGAATATCTCAAT
>JBJETR010000021.1:2376-4082 GCA_051883415.1 Christensenellales bacterium
GTTTTGAGTATCTCGCCCACTCTCTTCATATCGCACTTGCCGTTGAAGTTGGTCTTAAAGTACTTCATCACGTTGCCGATAGATTTGTCGTCTAGCTTTTCGATTTCGGCTTTGATTTCCTCATCGCTCATCATCTTAGGCAGATATTGCGACACGGTAGCGATTTGCACGTCTAGGCTTGCCACCGATTCGGCTCTACCGCCCTTCTCGTAACCAAGTCTTTCTTCTTGCAACTCCTTCTCTACTTTTTGCAAAATGACGATGATATCGCCTTCGGTCAGCTCTTTGCCCTTACTTCTCGCCTCGATAGTCTGCAACATAATCTTACTGATTACTGCGTCGTAAGCGTTCATAGCGTCCCTATTTTTCTCTTTCATTGCTTGCATTTTTGCTTTCTTAAAAAAATTGATATCCATACTATCCTCCATTATTTTTATTTTATCATATATTTAGCGTTTTTCAACAACAAAATTTCATAATTAGTTCCACCACAAATACCGCCGCCGTAGATATCAGCGCCACCGGCAAAAGTCCGAGCTTACGCCAAGACGCCAATATCGCCGCAACGAAGCCCACCAATGCGCTCCATATCGAGGAGGTACAATACAATACGGCAGGGAAAATCATTGCCGACAAAATTCCGTACGGCATATAGTTGAGCACCGATTTGAGGAAGGTATTTTTGATTTTACCCCTAAATATCAAAAATGGCAAAACCCTAGGCAGGTATGACACGAGGGCTATCACGGCAATCATTATCACCAACTTCATACCTCGCCCCCTATGCCATTCTCTATGACGTCAGACTTTTGCTCATCGCTATTTTCAATACACTCTTCGTCACTCTCAACGCCGACGTCAATAATCGAATTATCCTCAACTACTCGCTCATTCGTTTGTTCGTCTTTACTCTCTTGCTCGCCGTCATTATCTTGCTCGTCCTTGATAGGCGCAACAATAGCCATAATCACCGCCGACACGCCGCCCGCAATGACGTACACCCAACCGCTGGAGAGTCTATTGAGATAGGGAGTCCAATAGAATATACAGCTTATAGCCACGGCGATACCGACTACTCCGATCATGGCTCTATTTTCCTTACACATAGGTGTAACTATAGCCACGAACATGGCATAAATCATAATGCCTAGAGCCGAATAAAGCAATACAGGTACCACGTTTTGAAGAAACGCACCAATAGCCGTACCGCCAACCCAACCCACGTAAGAGGCAGTCATCACGCCTATACAATATCCAAAAGTCAGCCTTCCTTTGGTAGAATATATGACGGCAAAGTTTTCGTCCGTCATACCGAAAGCAATGACCAATCGCTTACCCATTGTGATATCGCTCGGCAGTTTTTGTGCCACCGACAATGATAACAAAAAGTATCTAAGGTTTATCATCAAGACGGTAAAGGCAATCTCGGCAATTCCTGCTCCCACACCCCAAAGATTTACCGCGGCAAACTGCCCCGTACCCGTAAAGTTGGTGAGAGATATAAGTATGGGCGCCCACTTGGCTAGTCCGCTCTGCACGGCAGTCAAGCCAAAGGCAATGGATACGCTCAAGTATCCAAGTCCTATAGGAAGCCCCATCTTTATTCCGTCTTTTATCGTCAGTCTTTTTTCCGTCATTTTTCCACAAAATATCGCCGCATTATTTTAGCAGCGATATTATAATACTTTTATCTATATAAAGCAAAC
>JBJETR010000022.1:0-21590 GCA_051883415.1 Christensenellales bacterium
AGCTGATATAGGTCTGTCAACAACGTTAAGTTTCTCATTTTACTCCTCTGTATAAATAATGGCGGAAAACCGCACTCGACTGAGCTTAACCGCTCATTGTCAGTTGCAATAGCAAAATTTTCGATATTTTGTCTTATCTATCCGCATAAAGCGGTATATTTTTAGTTGGTTTTGTTAGACGGCGTCACGTCATCGGCAAGATTTTCTTCCGACTTGACGCAAGTATCTTGCTCGTTTTGTTCGTTGGTGCTATCTTGGACTGCTTGCTCGTCTACGCTTGACGTTTGCGTATCGCAGGCAGTAGCGTTGGCAGTACACAAAGAAGCTTGTTTTTCGGCAATCTTTTTGGCGAACCATTTGGTTTCGAAGGTGATTTTGCCCATTTGATTGAGTACGGTCAGCAATATCATGATAGGCGCAAGCACGAAGCAAATCACTTGCACAACCCCCACGTCGCTACCTGCAAACGTCTTATGCTCGTATTTCAAAAATTCCAGACACCCTCTGACAATCGCATACCAAGAAAGATATCCCAAAGCAATTGTCATATTCTTAAGTTTGTCCTGAAATTTGATAAAACAAACGAGTGCAATGACGAGTCCGATAAAATTGAGTACTCCCTCATAAAAGAACAGTGCGCAATAATATCCGCCAAGTCTATCTATATACACGGCAAATGGGAAAAACTGCAATTTTGGATTGGTGATTTCTATACCGAACAGTTCTTGATTGAAGAAGTTGCCCCATCTACCTATGATTTGTCCTAATAGCACGGCTACAACTACACAATCTGCTACTTTTGCAAAGCTATACTTTTTGTTTTTTAGACAACACAACAGCACGCCGAGCGCACCGCCGAAAATACCTCCGATAATCGTCAGACCGCCTTCGGATATATTGAAGAGTCGGACAAAATCATCCCACCCGAAGTCCTTAGGAAAATACTCTTTGCGTGGAATGACGTAGAATAGTCTGCAAAACAAAACCGCAAACACCAACAGCCATATAAAAATTTCCAAAGAAAAATCTATGTCTATATTGCGTTTTTTTGCCAAAAACAAGTACAACAAGTAGGCGCAAACTATCGCCGACGTGACTACGATACCATACCAATAGATTGGTTTGCCGAATATCGTAAAGGCTACGTTGCTAATTGCGCCGAGCAAACCCATATTACATCTCCACCTTGCAAGCGCCGTCGTTTCTCACGCCGATTGCAAACACGTTTTTGTCGCCAAAGACCTTCTTCATTTGTTCTACGTAAGCATCTACGGCTTGCGTATCCACGTATGCGATGATAGTACCTGCAAAACCGCCACCGTGTACTCTCACTGCCTTGACGCCTTCAATCTTCTTGCTCAGGTTGATACCGAGCGGAATTCTTTGATCGAGGTCGCCCAATGGATAGCAGTTTTGGAGCATAGTGTAAGAGCTGAGTCCGCTAGCATTGATAACTTCGCAGAACTTCTTTTCCTTGACGCCCTTAACTGCTCTGGCGCCCACTTCAACACGCTTATTTTCGTCAAAGAAATGCATTGCTCTAAGTATAGCTCTTCCGCTAACCTTAGTCTGCAAAGTGTCGAGAGCCGCATAGAAGTCGCTCTCTTTTACTTTACGCAGCTTGCGAGCCTTGAATTGTTTTGCCACGCCCTCCATCTCTACTCTGATGTCGGCATATTGCGAGGTAAGGTCGCAGTGGTCGCCGCCCGTATTGGTAAGCACGATAGCGAGGTTGTCGAATTGCCAATCGATAGTTTGAATTTTTGGATTAGAAGTCGACTTGAAGTCGATATAACTTACACCGCCGAGTGCAATCGCGCTTTGGTCCATAAGTCCGCAAGGCTTGCCGAAGAATACGCTCTCGGCGTGGTGCGAAGCCTTAGCTTTGGTCACTTTGTCAATCTTGCCGTCGTTGAACATAACGTTGAGAATTTCGCACACGAGCACCTCGAAGCACGCCGAAGAACTAACGCCTGCGCCCTTGAAAACGTCGCTGGTGGTAGTAGCGGCAAATCCGCCGATATTAAAACCGTTGTCCACGTAATAGGCACATACGCCTCTCACCAAAGCTTCGCTCGTACCGAATTCCGCACTATTTGGCGTAAGGTCGTCAATATTTATCTCAACGGTTGGATATCCCACCGAATCAACGATAATTTTTCTCTCAGACAGAGGCGTAACACAAGCAATAGTGTCCACGGTGATAGCAGCACACAAAACCTTACCGTTGTTGTGGTCGGTGTGGTTACCGCAAACCTCTATTCTACCCGGGGAAGAATAGAAAACTCCGCCCTCTGCGTACTTAGACGAGTGCAACTCGTAAATTTTGCGGTATCTCTCCACCTCATAATCGAGCTTAGCAATACCGTAGAGCGACTTAACGCTATTTTTGAATACCTCGTTGTTGCCGAGATTGGCAATAGAATTTTTGTCAGCCATAATTAACTCCCTAATGTTTTTTCTACGATATTATACCATACGATACAAAAAAAGTAAATATATATATGGCTAACTTTTTATTATCGCTCAAATATCAAGGTTATTTGTCATATTACCCTTGCAATAAGATAGAATTTGATTTATAATAATATAAATATAAAAAATAAGTATACGAGGATTTTTATGTTAGAAACGTCTCAAGTACAAACAAAACTCAACGAATTGGTTGCCTACGCAATAGACAACCTCAATCTCAAATCCGAGGACGAATACTACGTTCTCAATCAACTGCTTGACTTGTTCCATCTTCAAGCGGCAGGCGCACCAATTAGCAATTACGGTGATTTCCAGACAGATATCGTCGATCCGCTAGTTGATTATGCAGTACAATCGGGTATGATACAAGAGGAGCAAAGAATTCTTTTCGAGACCAAGATGCTTGGACTCGTTACTCCAATGCCAAGTGCTGTGGTCGAAGAATTCGACAGTGTGGCTAGCACCCAAGGCGTCAAAGCAGCAACGGATTGGCTGTTTGAACTGAGCAAAGCCAACAACTACGTTCGTATGCCCGACATCAACAAAAATATCAAATGGGAACATAAAGGCAAATTCGGACGCATCGACGTTACTATCAATTTGTCCAAACCCGAAAAAGATCCAAAACAAATCGCACTTGCCAAGCTGCAACCTAAGACGGGCTACCCTGCATGTATGCTTTGTCCTTCCAATGTCGGCTACGCAGGACACATCAATCACCCTGCTCGCCAAACCTTAAGAATTATACCAATAGAGCTTGGCGGAGAAGAATGGAATTTACAATTCTCTCCATATCAATACTATCACCAGCACGTCATCGCCTTTTCTTCCGAGCATAGACCTATGGACGTCAACGACAAGGCGTTTGGCAGACTTATGGACTTCGTTGACCTCTTCCCTCACTACTTTATAGGAAGCAACGCGGCGTTGCCTATAGTCGGCGGCTCGATACTTACGCACGACCACTATCAAGGCGGAGAAAAGGTTCTTCCAATGTTCCTGGTAGGCAATCGCAAAAACTATATTAGCAAAGAATGTGCCGACGTATCCGTATCTATCGTAGATTGGTACAATAGCGTGGTAAGAATTGAGGGCAAAAACCGTGAGCAAGTATACCAAACGGCTTGCAAAGTATTAGACGTTTGGAAAGATTGGACCGACGAGAGCGTTGGCGTAATCTCTAAGACCACCGAGCAGCACAACGCAATCACCCCTATCGCAAGACTCGAAAAAGACAAGTACATATTCGACTTGATTTTGCGTAACAATCGCACCGACGAAGCTCATCCTTTCGGCATCTTCCACCCCGAAGAAAGCTTACACAACATCAAAAAGGAAGGCATCGGCATCATAGAAGTAATGGGCTTGTTTATCTTGCCAGGCAGACTTAAAAAAGAGCTTGAAGACGTCAAGAGTTATCTCACCGGCAAGACTACTCTCGACCTCCAACAACTATCCAATCCCGAGAATCCTATGAGCAAACATGCGGGAATGATAGTCCAACTCATCAACGACAACGGCGCTAAGAACACCGCCAAAAAGGCAGATAATATCGTCAACGATTACGTCAACTCGGCTTGCGAAAAGATTTTGGAATGTACGGGCGTATTCAAAAACGACCAAGCAGGTCAAGCCGCATTCGACAAGTTTATGACTCAAGGCTTGGGACTTATCGCCAAAGACTAATATTTTGATTATTATCTCGATGAGATAGCTACAATTTGATAATTCATAATATAACGCAAAAATCACCGACAATCGTCGGTGATTTTTTAGTATATAACCTTTATAATTGTTTGCGGTCTTGCAATGCTCTTGACAGAGTCACCTCGTCGGCATATTCGATATCGCTACCCATAGAAATACCGCTAGCTATTCTGCTTACCTTGATACCCATAGGCTTGATTAGGCGAGCGATATACACTGCGGTTGCCTCACCGTCGACGTCGGGATTGGTAGCCATAATGACTTCCTCAACCCCGTCTAATCTTTGCAAAAGTTCTTTGATACGGATATCGTCCACGCCCACGCCCAACAGCGGATTGATAGTGCCGTGGAGCACGTGATACACACCCTTAAAATCCTTAACCTTTTCGAAGGCAGCCACGTCCTTAGGCTCTTTGACTACGCAAATTACTCTCTTGTCGCGAGTTGCACAAATATCGCATACGTCCTTGTCGGTATATCCACCGCAAATCGGACAATAATGCACCTTTTGCTTAGACTCAACGATTGCCTGAGCAAAAGCCTCTACCTCTTCCTCTGACATATTTATAATTTTGTAAGCATAGCGTTGCGCCGTCTTTTGACCGACTCCGGGGAGCTTGGTAAATTGAGCAACAAGCCGTGCTAAAGCTTCGATATCATACATATTATAGTCCTATGTTGCCAAAAGCTCCCATCTTCTCTTCTTTTATCGCATCGGCTTGAGAGAGTGCGTCGTTGACAGCGGCCACAACCAAGTCTTCTAGCATCTCCACGTCATCGGGATCTACAGCCTCGGGTTTGATAGAGATTCCCACCAACTTTTTGTCGCAAGTCATAGTAACCTCAACCATAGAGCCACCGCTAGTGCCTACCACTTCGGTATTAGCCAATTCCTCTTGAGCCGCAAGCATATCTTGTTGCATCTTTTGAGCTTGTTTCATCAACTGTTGCATGTTACCCATGCCACCAAAACCACCGAATTTTCCCATATTTATTCTCCTTCTTTTATAGTTATTTTGTCGTTGCCCACCATTTCCGTAATCTTAGCAATACTTTGCTTCATCTCGTCCACTTTGTTGTCTAGTATGATTTTGATATCTGTAATCTCAAAATATTCCTTACAAATAATAGATTTAAAATCATTGACGTAGTAGTCGAGCAAGGCAAATTGTTTGTCGCTAAAAGCCGTGATAATCAACGTATTATTCTTATATGCCAATTGAGTCTTGGTATCAATCTCGACAGCGGTCTTATAAGCTACAACGTTATTTCTATTATCTCCCAAAGCATTGAGCAATCGTCCCCAAACAACGTCCAAGTCGAGCTTAAAGCTATCGTTAGTACCGCCCTTTCCACTTAAACTAATCAACTCTCTCACTTTAGATTCCACGTCTTTGAGTCTTTTGATAACGCCGTCCGTATCTATGCTTACGAACAAATCGCAAGCCTTGACCACAGCCATCTCCAAGACGATTTGTCCGCTACTGCTGTATTTTAGCTGTCTCTCAACATTCATAAAGGTGTCTATCATGTGCACCAACTTGTCGTTGTTGCAAATATTTCCGAATTGTACGATACGATTGTATATTTCGTTAGGCAACCCCAAAATTTTATTGGCGTTGACGCAGTTTCTCGCAAATACAACGTTACGCAAGGTCTTGGCAACGTCTTTAGCAAGCAACGGCACGCTTTTGCCCATAGCAATAATCCTTTCTACCGTTTCCAGAGCACTTCGCACGTCACTCTTGACCAGAGCTTCGACAAGAGTCAAAATCATTGTAGGAGATGATGCTCCCAGCACCTCCAATACGTCCTCATAGCGCACCTGTCCATCACAATAAGACATGCAAATATCGGCGATAGAAAGGCTATCTCTCACGCTTCCGTCACCTGCTTCGGCGATAAGTTGCAATGCCTCCCTTTGATATTCTCTGCCCTCTTCTTCAAAAATTTTGGTGAGCAATTCTACCAATTCGGTCGTAGTAAGCAACTTAAAATCAAGCCTCATGCAACGCGACAAGATAGTTTGAGGTATCGTTTGCACTTCGGTGGTAGCCAAAATAAATACCGCATGTTGAGGTGGTTCTTCCAACGTCTTAAGTAAGGCATTGAAAGCGTTTTGCGACAGCATGTGAACCTCGTCTATGATATAGACCTTGTACTTGCCTACGCTAGGCGGAAACTTGACCTTTTCTCTTAGGTCTCTGATGTCGTCCACGCCGTTGTTGGATGCGGCGTCCATCTCTATTATGTCAAAGTTGTTTGGTGCCGATAGTGCCTTGCACGCCTCGCATACTTCACACGGCGAGCCGTCTTCTCTAGGGTGCAAGCAATTTATTGCTCTCGCAAAAATTTTGGCAGTAGTTGTCTTACCCGTTCCCCTAGTACCCGTAAACAAATAAGCATGCGAAATCTTACCGCTCAGAATAGAGTTTTTGAGGGTACGAACGATGTGTTTTTGACCTATCATAGTGTCAAAACTTGTAGGTCTGTATTTTCTATACAAACTAACGTGTGCCATAATCGTCTTTTTACATTATTTTGCAACCGCTACCCTGTAGAATAGCGGTTGCATTATTATTATACAATATTATTGTTTGTCTTGATTGTCGTCGCTAGCGTCAACTACAGGTTCAACGGTTTCAACCACTTCGGTTTCGACAGCTTCCGCAGTTTCTTCGGCTGCGGTTTCGCTTTCAACTTCGGCTACAACTTCGTTAGCTACTTCTTCGGTAGCAACGTCTGCAACTGCTTGGGTATCGGCAGTCACTTCTTCTACGGCTGCTTGTTCAGTGGCAGCGGCTTTTCTTGCGGCTACACGAGCAACAGCTTCTGCTTGAGCCTTTTCGTCAAACTTGTAGAAGAATAGAGGAATGATACAAGCAAACATGGATACACCGCACAGGAGCGTGGTAGCTAGCCAAGTACCTCTACATACTTCATAATAATTATCTTTAAAAGCACCTTCCGTCATGCCAAGCTCAGCCATATTAAAGGTAACCAACTCATCATCTATAATTTTGCTTGCACCGTCAATTATTTGAACAGCACCTGCTTTGTCAATGCTCAAAGCTCCTACGCTAACGCCTTTTTGGAATACCTCAAGGAACTTTTGGTCATAACCGAACTTGCCGAGCACCATCAAAGTAACGAATGCGGTGAGAGCCATACCTATCTTAGATATCAAGGTCTGCATTGCAAAGCAGATACCCTCTGCTCTCTCGCCCGTCTTATCTTCGAGGTAGTCGATAGAGTCGGCAATCATTGCATAAGTCAAGATGTTACTAAATCCCGAAGGAACACCCGCAATGATAATGATGATATAGAAGAATATTTGTGATACTTGGCTCATGCCGTTAGATTTCATACCGATAAAGTATAGCAATACAAGCAAGACGCCACCTATGATGTGCGACCAAATAAATACGTTCTTTTTACCAAACTTCTTGGATAGCACAGGGGTAAGCAAAGTTGCAGCAAGACCGCCGGGCACTACGAGCAAGAAGATAACGCCCGCAAGAGTAAGGTTCATCAGATTGTAGTTGGCGTAATAAATAGTTGTGGTCATGTATATGGTTCTAAGTCCGCCGAGCACGCCTACCAAGATGAGAAGCAACAAAGGTTTGTTCTTAAAGAGCAACTTGAGGCTCTTGCCGAGAGAGGTCTTCTTAGCATCTTCATCGTAATATCTCTCGGTGGTAGTCTTAAATCCAACGAAGAAGGTAGGAAGAGCAACCAATACCGCGCATATTGCGATTATGAGATATGCAATCTTATATGCACTTGGATCAATTGCATCGGTTACGGCAGGTATAACGATAGATACAAGTCCGCTACCAATCGTACAAATCAGACGAGCTACGGTAAGCAAAGTATTTCTTTGGTCGCCGTCCTTGGTCATTGCCGAGCTAAGTCCCCAATAAGGCACGTCAACTATCGTGTACGAGATACCCCAACACAAATAGATAATCGTGGAGATAACGAATTGAATCTTTGGATTGGTAGAAAAGGTCGTAAATAGCAATACCGTAAAGATACCTATAGGGATAGGCGCGTATAGCAGATACGGTCTCATCTTACCCCACTTGGTCTTGGTCTTGTCAACGATAGAGCCCATGATAGGATCGTTGAACGCGTCGAAGAGTCTTGCGGCAAGGAACATCCAAGCAAGCCACAATGGAGATATCATCGCCACGTCGGTGAGGTAAACCATAAAGAAGGTGGTAACAAGTTGGCAGATTATGTTTTGTCCAAAACCTGCGAAGGAGTAACCGAGCGCTTCCTTAGGTTGCATTTCATCCTTCTTCTCAGGGTTCGTTCCTAAGAATTTGTGAAGGATAGGAAGGTCAAAAATTGATTTTTTTGTACTCATAATTCACATCCCACGTTTATTATTATATAAAATATAACACAATTATCATAGCATAATAAAATTGATAAGTCAATACCCCCACCCGCCAAAAGCAACTATATTTTGCATATTTTTTCGCCGCCAAGCCTTATCTATTACACCGTGTTTCTATTTTGGCATACAAAAAGCCAAATACATGCTCCAAGCATCTACTTTATTTTCAACGCCAACGTTGATTTTTTAACAATATCGTCAATTATGTTATATCCTATCAATTTCCAAAAAAAATGCGACGTCTTTCGGCGTCGCATAGTTATCAAAAAAATCCTAGACTTATCAGCAAAGCATGATTGATTTTGCTCATCATATCCACGGGCAGTTCGCCTATTCTTTCTCTAAGGCGTTGTTTGTCCAACGTTCTGATTTGCTCGAGCAACACTACCGAATCTTTAGGCAAGCCGTACTCGTTGGCTGACAGTTCTATATGAGTAGGAAGCTTGGCTTTATTGATTTGCGAAGTGACGGCGGCGGCAATAATCGTAGGGCTGTGTCTATTGCCAATATCGTTTTGGACAATTAGTACCGGTCTTACACCGCCTTGTTCGCTTCCTACCACGGGGCTAAGGTCTGCGTAATACAGTTCTCCTCTCTTAATCATAGTCTCTCCACTCGTTGAATTGCCCTATCCTATTGTATGACAAGATAGCGACAATGGTTATTGTGGACAAGTATGATTGATTTTATTCTCTCCCCTTTGCTATACTTTCCAATTGTCGGACAACTTCCCCTACTTCCCTTACGCAATCGGAAGCAAGTGTCCCGTATTCTCCATATTTTTCGCTGGCTTTTTTGGCACTGTCTGCACAAACAAACGCACCCGTTGCGGCAGCCTCGATAGGCTTGACGCCTCTTGCGAGGAGTCCTACAATCACTCCCGACAGCACGTCACCCGAACCGCCTTTGGCTTGGGCGGGAGTACCGTTGGTCATCATATACGTATCTTGTCCGTCGGTCACTACGGTAGACGTACCTTTGAGCAAAACAATGACGTTATGCTCTTTTGCAAATTTCTCGGCAATGTGGACGGGGTTAGCCAATACTTCACTTACGCTAATACCGCACAGCCTCGACATTTCCTTAGGGTGCGGAGTAATCACCGCTTGCGCAAGCTTGTCGTCCAATAGAGTCGTATAGCTCTGCAGACTGTTTAGTCCGTCGGCATCTATCAAAATACTTCCCTCAAAATTTCTTAGGAGATAGCCAATCACGGCTCTATTGTCGTCAAAGCACTCTCCCATACCCATACCAACGGCAACGGCGGTTGCGCCCTGCACGAGTCTATCCAAAGCCGGCTTATCAAAGACAATATGCTCGTCCCTACTTGCCATAGCAAAAATCGTACTGTCAACCACGCAATTTCTCAGGTTGTCCGTCAAACTGCTTGGCACGGCAACGCAGTTGAGACCACACCCGCATCTTAGAGCCGCCTCTCCCATTTGAGCAAGCTTGACCGCCCCGACGTATTGAGCCGAGCCACCTATAATAACACTCTTACCATAGCTTCCCTTGTTGGTATTGCTCCGTCTTGGAGCAAAATGCTTCGAACAATATTGCTCGTCAACGATATATTCCCTTTTGCCGACAATCTCTATGCCAATGTCTGCGACGACCACCTTACCGCACTTATCCTTACCGTAAGAGAGCAAATGCCCACGCTTTAGGCTTTGGATTGCCACGGTTAGGTCTGCTTGCACGCAATCCACGCCTAGTCCGTTGTCGCTATTTAGTCCGCTAGGAATATCCACGCTTACCACGTAGGCACGACTTGCGTTGATATTGTCAAAAATCTTTTGAGTCGCACTATCTACTTGCCTATCGAAGCCTACGCCGAATATGCAATCTACTATTATATCGCAGTCGTAATCGCATAGTGTAATATCTCTCGTTTCTACGCCGAGGTTGTCCAATTTGTCTATAAAAATTTTGCTAGTTGCCGACTTGTTCTCACCCACCGCAAATACGCAAAAATCCAAGTTGTTTTTTGCCAAAATGCAAGCCAAAGCATAGCCGTCACCGCCGTTATTGCCCTTGCCACATAGTATATAGATCTTTTTATTAGTCCAATCCACGCTCTCATAGACGCTTTGGGCAGCTCTTTGCATCAAGATATCGCCACTCACGCCACCCTCGATGGTGAGTCTATCGCTCTCCTTCATTACGCTAGCACTTACGCAAAAATTCATAATTCACCTCAACGATATTTTATTACTTACCTCAGCTCGTGTCAAGGTCAAAATTTCCTTAGCAATTATACGCTTACAAAATAGCATATATCCAACACGTTGCCGTCAACATTGCGCCTTATTATCATTAGACCATATCCTATCTAGTTTTTGTCAATAAGACTAAAAGCTATTACAAAAGCATACTCGTTACACTAAAAAAACAGAGAGTCATCTCTCTGCTTTTAGTCTGTCTATCACCGAGAATATCTTGTCACTCGAGAAGCCTCTTGCATGCAAAAATCTTGCCAATCTTGCCACGTACTTAGGATCGTCTAAGTCGCCCGTCTTAGCGTGCTTGCGAGCGACCTCGTATATAGCGTCGTCCCCGTCGTCGCCAAGGTCTATTAAAACTTGTACTATTATGTCCTTGGATATCCCTTTGGCAATGAGTTCGTTCCTAATACGGCTTGCACCCTTGACCACCTTGTTGTATTCCACGTAGCACCTTGCCCACTCGAGGTCGTTGATATAGCCGTATTCTATGGCTTTGGACAAGCAATACTCTACTATCGGCTTGTTGTAGCCCTTGTCGTACAGCTTGCTCTTTAGTCCTTGAGCGGTGGGCGTGTAGCGAGAAATATACGACAAAGCCCAATTCCACGCCTTATCCTTTTCACTCTCGAATATCAACTCTTGCAAGTCGCTATCACTGAGCATACTACCGACTTTGATATTGTTGCTTGCCAACACTATTCTCGAAATTCCGCAACAAAACTCGCCGTCTAAATAGAGGTTAGCTCGGTCGATATTGCTTGACTGAATGAGTATAGCAGTTACTTCTTTCACTTTTTATCTCTCTTTCTTGGGGTAGATTTGCTCTTGGCTCGCTTTTTGCCATCGTTGATTTTGTCTATCTTGGCTTGGTCTACGTACACTACGCCACTACGAGTTTTGACGGCTTTTTTGCCACTCGCATTCTTAGGCTTTTGCTCTATATAGCCCGACTTTGCCTCTTCTTTGAGAGGTTTGATAAGACACGAGTCTTTGAAACCAATGAGGTCTTGTCTACCCGCTTCAATCAACGCCTCTTTGACTAGATTGTAGTTTTCCTTTTTTCTATACTGCATCAACGCCCTTTGCAGTTGTTTTTCTCTCTTTGTTTTAGGTACGTAAACCTCTTGCATGGTGTCGGGGTTGATACCTGTATAGTACATACACGTCGACTTGGTGGACGGGGTTGGATAGAAGTCTTGCACTTGCTCGGGCATATATCCTATCGACTTGAGATAGAGTGCAAGGTTGATAGCGTCGTTTAGCGTACACCCCGGGTGCGAAGAGATAAGGTACGGCACCAAATATTGCTTTTTACCTAGCTTTTTGTTGATATCGTCAAACTTTTTCTTAAATCTAAGGTACAAGTCAAAGTTTGGTTTGTTCATATTTTTCAGCACGTTGTCGCTGACGTGTTCGGGGGCGACTTTGAGTTGTCCCGACACGTGGTATTTGATTACCTCTTCGATAAACTCGTCGCTCTCATCGTACATAGCGTAGTCGTATCTAATACCGCTACGTATAAAGACCTTCTTGATACCCTCTATTTGTCTAAGCGTGCGTAGCAAATCAAGATACTCGCTATGGTCGACTTTCAAATTAGGACAAGGCTTGTAGCCGATACATTGCCTATCGGGACACACCCCCTTATCCCACTGTTTAGCGCAAGCAGTGTCACGGAAGTTGGCGGTTGGTCCGCCCACGTCGTGTATATATCCTTTGAAGTCGACGTCTTTAGTAAATTCCACCGCCTCTTGCACTATGCTTTCTTTGGAGCGTTTTTGCACCACTCTACCTTGGTGATATGCAATGGCGCAATAGTTGCAGTTGCCGTAGCAACCACGCACCGAAGTGATACTGTATTTTACCTCTTCGATAGCAGGCACACCCTTGGTATACTTGGGGTGATAAGTCCTCTCGTAAGGTAAGGCGTATATCTCGTCCATCTCCTTGCTGGACATAGGCAGTTGCATAGGATTTTGCACAAGATACTTGTCGCCGTGCTTTTGCAAAACCACCTTGCCGTGTGCATGGTCGTTGGTTTTCGTCTGTGTATTAAAGGCTCTCACGTATGCGAGCTTGTCGCTCTTGACGGCTTCGTAGCTCTCGCAAAATACCGCCTTATGGCTATCAATGTCCTCTTTGATTTTACTTGGCAGTGAGTCGAAGTCACTGAGATAGCAAGTACCTCTCACGTCCTTGATTTTGGACAGCGGAACGCCCCTTTTGAGATAATTACAGATGTCTTTGATAGGTCGCTCACCCATACCGTATATCAGTAGGTCGGCTTTGCTCGACACGAGAATGCTCGGCAAAACCTTGTCAGCCCAATAGTCGTAGTGTGCAAATCTTCTTAGCGAAGCTTCTATACCGCCTATGACGATAGTGCTATCGGGATATAGCCTTCTAAGCGTATTGCAATACACGTCCACGGCTCTGTCGGGGCGAAGACCTGTTTGTCCGCCCTCGCTGTACACGTCGCGACTTCTTTTGATTTTGGCAACGGTATAGTTGTTGACCATACTGTCCACCACGCCGCTAGACACCAAAAAGCCCAGCTTAGGCTCACCGAAAATACAATAATCCTCGTCCTTTTGTGGCTGAGAGATTATAGCAATACTAAGACTCATACTTTGTATGAGCCTCGATACTATTGCGTGTCCGAAGGACGGATGGTCTACGTATGCCTCGCCTATCACGTAGACCAAGTCCACTCTATCGGATATTTCGTGTTTTTCGGTGGGTAAAAATGCCATTATTTGAAGTATTCCACTCCGCTTTCAAAGAGCTTCATATCATAATTGCCCTCTACGTTTTTGTAGAGATTGTCGTCTATTCTTTCGCTATGTCCCATCTTGCCGAGCACTCTGCCGTCAGGGGAAATGATACCCTCGATAGCCCTCATACTGCCGTTAGGGTTGTAAGGCGAAGTCATAGTCGCGTTGCCGAACACGTCGACGTATTGAGTCGCTACTTGACCTGCCTTGACGAGCTTGTCGAGTTCCTCTTGTCCCGAAACAAATCTTCCCTCGCCATGGCTGACGGCAACTTTATACACCTCGTCCACACGGCAAGCGTTAAGCCAAGGCGACTTGTTGGTAGCAACTCTCACGTTGACAATAGTCGATACGTGTCGAGAAATATTGTTGAAAGTCAAAGTAGGAGCGTCGGCTTTTTGTTCTCTGATGTCGCCGTAAGGCACTAAGCCTAACTTGATGAGAGCCTGGAAGCCGTTGCATATACCGAGAGCAAGCCCGTCCCTATTATATAGCAGCTTCATTACCGCCTCGGCGATTGCAGGGTTTTTGAAAGTCGTTGCGATAAACTTACCGCTTCCGTCAGGCTCGTCGCCACCGCTAAATCCACCCGGGAAAGCAAGTATTTGTGCCCTGTCTAGTGCCTTTACCAAGGCTTTTGCCGTCTCTTCTATATCCTTAGACGATTGATTTTTGACGATAAATATATCGGCTTTTGCACCCGCTCTCTCAAAGGCTCTTGCCGTGTCGTATTCGCAGTTAGTTCCCGGGAATACGGGTATGAGAACGGTAGGCTTGACGATATTTCTCGCCGCCCTCTCATGTTTGCGAGCCACGCAAATGAGGTTGTTAGCTTCTCCGCTAGCAGGCGCCGTGGTTGGGAATACGCTCTCGAGCGTACCCGTAAAGGCTTCGATAGCCTTGTCCATCTTGACCTCAACACCGCAAAGGTCGCAAGTGTAAGTTCCGTTGAGAGTAGCGACCTTTTGGACGTCGAAGTCATTCAAGCCGTCAATATCCTCGGCAAGGATTACCAAGTCGCCGAATCGAGGCGTAAACATATCCACGGTCAGTGCTTCCCAATCGGTTCCCGCCTTGTTACCCATACAAGCCTTGAATACGCTAGCGAGCACACCGCCCTCTTCCACCACGTTACAAGCCTTAATTTTGCCCGCCATGATAGCGTCGTTGATAGCGTCGTAGAACTTCAGCGTCTTGTCAAAGTCGACCATATCGTACTCGTCCCTTGGCAAAGACACGTGATATATATCTTTGACTTTGCCGTCGAATGCGAAAGTATTGGAGATGACTTTGCTTGCCTTGGTGATACCCATAGCAAAACTTATGAGGGTAGGAGGAACGTCGATATTTTCAAAAGTTCCGCTCATACTGTCCTTACCGCCGATAGCACCGACGCCGAGACCTATTTGAGCATAGAGTGCGCCGAGCAGTGCCGACAAAGGCTGTCCCCATCTCTCGGGATCGTTGCCTAATCTCTTGAAGAATTCTTGCAAAGATAATCTGACGGTATCAACTCTCACACCGCAAGCCACCAATTTGGATAGCGACAAAACTATAGAATACACGCTACCCACAAAAGGAGATGCGCTCATCAGTTGAGGAGAGCAACCGTAACTCGATACCGTAGCGGTGTCGGTCTTGCCGTTTACAGGAGGTTTAGCCGCCATCGCAACGGCAGGGGTAAGTTGATATTTTCCGCCAAAAGGCATCAACACGCTACCCGCGCCGATAGTAGAGTCGAAGGTTTCGCCAAGACCTTTGGTGGAACATACGTTGAGGCGGGAGAGCTCGTGATACAATACTCCCGCAAAGTCGCCCTTGGCAAAGAGCTTTGCGCTCTCCTCATCGGGCTTGTTCATATAATCGGTGGCGTTGTCCTTGACCACCGCTTTGGTAGTTTGCTTGACGCCGTTGGTATCGAGGAAGCTTCTCTTGAGGTCGACTATGCAGTTGCCCGCATAGAACATTCTCATTCTGCCGTTGTCGGTGACTTCAGCCACTGCTACGGCGTTGAGGTTTTCCTCTTTTGCATAGTTGATAAATTGCTCTACCGTGTCCTTAGCAAGCACGACCGCCATTCTCTCTTGCGATTCGGATATAGCAAGCTCGGTACCCGACAAGCCCTCGTACTTCTTAGGCACCTTGTCTAGATAAATATCGAGGCTGTCGGCAAGTTCGCCAATGGCTACCGACACACCGCCCGCACCGAAGTCGTTACACTTGACGATAAGTCTAGCCACGTCCTTGTTGCGGAATAGTCTTTGGATTTTTCTCTCGGTAGGAGGGTTACCCTTTTGCACTTCGGCACCGCACACCTCTACCGACTTTTCGGTATGGGCTTTGGAGCTTCCCGTTGCGCCGCCGCAGCCGTCTCTACCCGTCTCACCGCCAAGAAGTACAATGATATCGCCTTCGATAGGCTTTCTTCTCACCACGTTTTCCTTTGGTGCACCCGCAATGACGTAGCCCGTCTCCAATCTCTTAGCCACGTAGTTAGGGTGATACATCTCGGCAACAAGCCCCGTCGCCAAACCTATTTGGTTGCCGTAACTGCTATATCCCGCAGCCGCCGTCTTGGTTATGACACGTTGAGGCAGCTTGCCCTTTAGCGTCTCTTCGATAGGCTTTCTAGGATCGGCAGCACCCGTGACTCTCATTGCTTGGTATACGTAAGTTCTACCCGACAGCGGATCTCTTATCGCACCGCCTAGGCAAGTAGCAGCACCACCGAAAGGCTCGATTTCCGTTGGGTGGTTGTGCGTTTCGTTTTTGAACATTATCAGCCACTTTTCATCCTTGCCGTCCACGTCGACGTCCACTTCCACACTGCAAGCGTTGATTTCGTCACTCACGTCAAGGTTGTCGAGTTTACCCTCTTTTTTCAACTTCTTGACGGCAATGGTGGCAATATCCATAAGACATTTGTATTTGTCTTCTCTTTTTGCATTAAACTCTTGATACAAATCGTTGTACAAGTCTAGCGCCTTGAATAAGTGCGGATTGTCCGACTTGATATCCACGTCGGTGATTTCGGTAGCAAAGGTGGTATGACGGCAGTGGTCCGACCAATAGGTGTCGATAACTTTTAGCTCGGTTTCGCTCGGATCACGCTTTTCACCCGCAAAATAATCTCTTACGAACTTGAGATCGGCTACACTCATAGCAAAGCCTTTTTCGCCGTGATACTTAGCTATTTGCTCATCGCTCATTGCGATAAATCCGTCTATTGTAGGCACGGTAAGTTGCAAGTTGACTTGACTGACAAGGGTGTCGGGCAAACCCATTTCACCCTCTCTCGCCTCTACAGGGTTGATGAGGTACTTCTTGATTGCGGCTATTTGAGCCTCCGTGCAACCCTTGATAGCGTAGACTTTGGCGCACTTGATGAGCGGTCTTGCTCCCATTGACAGCAACTGCACGCATTGCATAGCGCTGTCTGCTCTTTGGTCGTACTGTCCCGGCAAATACTCTACCACGAATACGGTATATCCCGCCAAATCGGGCAGCTCGTCGTATAGATTGTCGACGGGAGCTTCGGAGAAAATCGTACTCTTGGCGCTCTCAAAGACAATATCGTCGATATTTTCGATATCGTATCTAATCAATTCTCTCACGTCCTCGGCGTTGATACCGAGCACGTTTTTGACGTCGGCAAGCGTCTTTTTTGCCGAAACGTTGTAGTTTTGTTTTTTCTCTACGAAAATTCTTCTTACCATTGTTCTTATCCTTATTTCTTTATTCCTATATCCGTGCGATAAAACATCTTGTCAAAGTGTACTTTTTTGACGTTGGCATAGGCAATTTCTCTCGCCTTATCCATATCGTCGGCAAGTGCCGTCACGCCCAACACTCTACCGCCGTTGGTGACGAGCACGCCGTCTTTTTTCGCCGTGCCCGCGTGGTACAAGATTACGCCGTCGTCAAGCTGGTCTATAGTGATAGGCAAACCCTTAGCATAGGCTTCGGGATAACCGCCGCTCGCCACTATTACGCATACGGCAGTCTTGTCGTTCCATTTGATATCAATCTTGTCGAGAGTGCCGTCTATGCAGGCGTTGAATATATCGTATATATCGCTCTCGAGCTTAGGCAAAACGACTTGCGTCTCGGGATCGCCGAAGCGTGCGTTGTACTCAAGCACCTTTACGCCGTCGCTTGTCAACATCAGCCCGCAATATAGTACGCCTTTGAAGGTTCTTCCCTCGGCGTTCATGGCATTGACGGTTGGCACTATGATAGTGTCGTACACCTCCTGTGCCATATCGGGAGTATATATTTTAGACGGAGCAAAAGTGCCCATACCGCCCGTATTGAGTCCCTCGTCGTTGTCGTGCGCTCTCTTGTGGTCTTGCGAAGACACCATAGGCACGACTGTCTTACCGTCGCAGAAGCATAGCACCGACACCTCTTTGCCTACCATAAATTCTTCTATTACAACCTTCTTACCCGCATCCTTAAACTTGCCGTCAATCATCATTTCTTTGACTGCGTCAATGCCCTCTTGCTTGTCGTTGCATATAATCACGCCTTTACCGAGAGCAAGTCCGTCGGCTTTGACGACGAGCGGATATTTTGCGTTGCTTACGTACTCAATCGCACTGTCGCAGTCGTCGAATTCCACGTAGTCGGCGGTCGGGATTCCGTATTTTTTCATGAGATTTTTGCTAAAAGCCTTGCTTGCCTCGATGATAGCCGCATTTTTCTTAGGACCGAATGCACGCATACCGTTGCTCTCTAGCAAGTCAACGAGACCTCCTGCGAGAGGATCATCGGGCGCAACCACCGTCAAGTCGATATCCTTATGTTCTTTGACAAAGTTGATTATATTGTCAAAGTCCATCACGCCGATATTGTGACACTCGGCTATCTCTGCAATGCCCGCATTGCCGGGCAAACAATAAATCTTGTCCACTTTAGGGCTCTTTGAGAGTGCAATACAAATTGCGTGTTCTCTACCGCCGCTTCCAATTACGAGTACGCTCATATTCTCTCCTTAGTGTTTGAAGTGCCTATCGCCTGTAAATACCATAGCAATGCCGTATCTATTGCAAGCGTCAATGCTGAGTTGGTCGTTTCTACTTCCGCCGGGTTGCATTATTGCGGCAATTTTGCCTTGGTGAGCTGCCTCTACGCAGTCGTCGAACGGGAAGAAAGCGTCGGAAGCAAGCACCGCCCCTTCAGTTGAGGTCAAAGAATGCTCGATAGCTTGCTTGGTAGCCCTTATTCTATTGACCTGACCTCCGCCTATACCGAGGATAGTCTTGTCCTTAGCCACCACGATAGCGTTGGACTTGGTGTGCTTGACAACTTTCATCGCAAATATCAAGTCTTCCATTTGCTCTTTGGTGACTTTCTTTTCGGTTACGTCCACGACCTTATCCATATCCACGACCATTTTGTCGTACTCTTGCACGAGAAGACCTCCAAGCACCTTCTTCATATCGTATGAGCCTTGTGGGATTGGGCTTGCTATACCGTCGAGTTTGAGCAGTCTGATATTAGGCTTTTGGGTGAGGATTGCAAGTGCGTCCTCATCGAAGTCGGGAGCTACTACTATCTCGATAAAGATTTTATGGATTTGCTCGGCAGTCGCCTTGTCGATAGTTCTGTTGGCAGCCACTATTCCGCCGAAGATAGATGTTGGATCTGCCGCATTAGCTTTGTAAAAAGCCTCGGAGATAGTCTCGGCGGTAGCCACTCCGCAAGGGTTGGCGTGCTTTACGGCAACGATAGTCGGCTCGTCGAATTCTCTAAGCAAGTCGAGTGCGCCGTTGGTGTCGTTGATATTGTTATAGCTGAGTTCCTTGCCGTGAAGTTGGACGGCGGTAGCAAGCGAGCCCTTGACGTCGAAGGCTTCCTTGTAGAAAACTGCGTTTTGGTGAGGGTTTTCGCCGTAGCGCATATCTTGCGCCTTGTCAAAAGCCATGGTAAATTGGTCTGGGAATTCGATGCCGAGTTTGCTTCTGAGATAGTTGGCGATGAGGGTATCGTAATATGAGGTATGTTGATATACCTTGTACATAAGATAGAACTTGGTTTCTTTCTTTATCTCGCCCTCTTCGAGTTCCGTCAAAACCTTGGCATAGTCGGCAGGATCGACCACGACTGCAACGTCTTGGTAGTTTTTAGCCGCACTTCTGAGCATCGTAGGTCCGCCGATGTCGATATTTTCGATAGCGGTCTGCAAGTCAACGTTAGGCTTGGACACGGTAGCTTTGAAAGGATAGAGGTTTACCACCACGATATCTATAGTATTGATATTCATCTTTTCAAGAAAAGCCATGTGCTCGGCGTTATCTCTCATAGCCAAAAGACCGGCGTGCACGTTAGGGTGCAAGGTCTTTACTCTGCCGTCGAGGCACTCGGGGAAGCCCGTTATCGAACTGATATCGATTGCGTCAAGTCCCGCTTCTTTGAGGACCTTGAGCGTTCCTCCCGTAGAGATAATCTCGTAGCCGAAGCCCACGAGGCGAGAGGCAAAGTCAACGATGCCACTCTTGTCAGATACGCTTATCAATGCTCTTTTTTTCATTTTATTTCTCCTTATACGTATTGATTATTTACACAATTTTGCCACGACCGACGGCAAAAGAATATGTTCTTGTATTAGCACTCTCTCTTGCAAGGTTTGAGGAGTGTCGCCCTCTAAGACGGGCACTTTGACTTGAGCGATTATCTCGCCCGTATCGGCGCCCTCGTCCACGAAGTGTACCGTAGCGCCGCTCTCTTTTTCGCCCGCTTGCAAAACGGCTGTATGCACCTTGAGTCCGTACATGCCCTTTCCGCAAAACTTAGGTATGAGCGATGGGTGAATATTGATAATCCTGCCTCTATACTTGTCCACAAGGCATGGGGTGACTATCGCTAGATACCCCGCCAGCACCACCAAATCGACTTCTTTGTCGCCAAGGTATTCTATGATAGCCCTATCTCTGTCCTCGGCGTCCTTGTAGTCGGCTAGCTTATAGATTCTGCTCTCGATGCCGTGTTTCTTAGCTCTATCAAGTGCGCCTATGCCGTCCTTGTTGGTTACCACGGCTACGACTTCGCCATTGATGAGTCCGCTCTCGCATCCGTCTATCACCGACTGCATGTCACTGCCGCCACCCGAAGCGAATATTGCTATTCTCTTCATAGCTCTACGCCCTCTTTGTCGGTAACTTCGCCTATGATATAAGCCTTTTCGCCCATAGCATTGAGTTCATCTGTGACTGCGTTAGCTATTTGTGGAGCAACTGCCAGCACCATACCAATACCCATATTGAAGGTGTTGCACATTTTGGTGTCGTCGATGCCCGCAATCTCTTGCAAAGCCTTGAAGAGTTTAGGCAACGGATAGCTGCTTCTATCGATATGCACGCCCATACCCTTAGGAATGATACGAGGCACGTTTTCGATAAAGCCACCGCCCGTGATATGCGCAATACCCTTGATTTCGAATTTTTCTATAATGCTAAGAATCGTCTTGACGTAAATTCTCGTAGGAGTCAACACCACTTCGGCAGGGGTGCAACCCAGCGTCTCGTTGTACTTATTGAGGCTCTCCTTGTCCTCGCCAAAGAGCTTTCTGACTAGAGAATAACCGTTAGAATGGATACCGCTACTAGCTAAGCCTATGAGTTTATCGCCCACCTTGATTTTTTTGCCGTTGATAATCTTCTTTTTGTTGACGATACCTACCGCAAAGCCCGCAATATCGTATTCGTCCTTGGCATAGAAGCCCGGCATCTCGGCAGTTTCGCCACCTATGAGTGCACAACCCGATAGGCAACAACCTTCAGCCACGCCCTTGACGATAGTAGCCACTTTGTTAGGCTCCAACTTAGATAGAGCGATGTAGTCTAAGAACAACAGTGGTTTTGCGCCTTGACAAACGATATCGTTGACGCACATAGCCACGGCGTCTATGCCGATAGTGTCGTGCTTGTCCAATACGAAGGCGTATTTGAGTTTCGTACCCACGCCGTCGGTACCCGCCACCAAGCAATCTCCGTCCTCTCTGTC
>JBJETR010000022.1:21690-55323 GCA_051883415.1 Christensenellales bacterium
ACGAGTTGTTGTAGTTTGGCGTCGTCGCCGTTGATTTTGTCCGCCATATCTTGCTTGTACTTTTTCATCTTTTCGCCAAGCTCGGGATATTTGATAGACAGCATTTGTATAGCGAGCAGTCCCGCATTGAGTCCGCCGTTGATAGCCACGCAAGCCACAGGGATACCCGACGGCATTTGCACCATAGAGAGCAGGCTGTCCAATCCGTCCATAGTGGAGCTCTTGACAGGTAGTCCTATGATTGGTAGCGACGTATATGCGGCAATCACTCCGCCTAGGTGAGCCGCTTTGCCCGCAGCGCAAATTATCGCTTCGATACCGTTAGCCTCGGCATTACAAGCATACTCGTGAGCCTCGTTAGGCGTACGGTGCGCAGAGATAACTCTGGCGTCGACTTCCACGCCGAATTTTTTTAGTATTTCGATTGCAGGTTTTACTACGTCAAGGTCGCTGAGGCTACCCATAACAACGCCAACTTTTGCCATATTTTTCTCCTAAAAGTTTGTCAAAATAAATTAGAAAAAAGATAAATAATCTTACTGCCCATATACTACCATATTTCGATAGTTTTTTGCAAGGAAAAAGCCCCAAAATAAAATATTTTTATCCAAATTGCTTAATTTGCATATTTTTGTCGATTTTTTGGTTTTTTAACGGTTTTTTTCTCAATTTTGGGCAGTTATCCACAGCATTATCCACATTTGACCTCAGTTATCCACATTCCAAAAAGTCGATTTTTTATCGCACTTTGCCAACAAGTATCGGTTTTTCACCAAAATTATCAAGCCAAATATTGCCGACTTTTCCACATGCAATTTTAGCTAATTTTATGCAACTTCCACCCTTATTTCTATCCAAAATCTAACGCAATTTGTCTATATTTTCTTTCAATGCAACTTCCCACTCATCTTCCCTTCAATTTTTGCTATGCTCCAAATGCAATTTGTGTCGCTTTTACTCTACTTGCGACAATCTTTTTCTCCATACCCCTTTCAACTCTTTCATTGCAAAAAAATTGCCAACACGGTTTGGCTTTTTTGTATAGTTTATATTTATCCTATCGGAAGTCCACCTTCTTTGGCTCTCCACAAAGACAAGACTTTGCTTGCTTTATCATCAAAGTGGTGTTTGATTTCGCCCAATACTCTATCGGAGATTTTGACCTTGTGAAAGTATTGTTTGAGTGTCTTGATCACCTCTCTTGCCTCGTCCACCTCAGTATCGCCGTACAAGCACTCGTATATATCTTCTACGACGGTATGATTGACTACGTAGTCGGCTATCTCAACGCCTACTCTTGTGTATTCGCCCTTGTCCGCCTTGTTTAAGCCTTTCCAAAGTCGGTCTATCAACTCGTTTGTTCCTTTGACAGTTCCTACCATACCTTTGTCCTCGAATACAAGCCTCTCTTCTATATCGGCTATTATCTTCTTGGCTTCGTCTTTGGTAAATATCTTGTCGGTGGTAAGGTTGCCCTTTGCCTTAATTATATCCCCAACTTGGCTTGGTGCAGGCGACTTGCGAGATTGTTTTATATCGGTAGGATTTTTTGAAACAAAATCTTGACTTTTTATATCTATCTTGCGTATAATAGTATCAGAAGCCAAGTTTGTTATAACGTCGGACAATTGGAGTCCGGGGTTCACTGATACTCTTTGGCTTCTTTTTTTATCCCAAAAAAGTATTTTATCATTATCAATGAATTTTTTTATATAATTATAAAAATTGTCTTTTCCATATGCACTTGTCATTACATTGGCTTGAATGACAACATTCTCCAATCTTCCTACGCCGTTTACTTTAATCGCTACAATAACAGGTCTTCTTTGTTTATCTATTGCTTGCGTTATCAAAACAACGCTATCATCTCTCGTTAGGCTCTCGGCTATCAATGCAGGTTTCTCTATAAGTTTTGGTAGTTGTTTTATTATGTCTATACCTAACCCGTGATAGTTTAGACCTTTTTTACCACTCTCATTTACCGTTGTATCCAAATGTCGTGCAGTCATCAAAATAGGCAATTTTGGCAAACCAACGTCTTGCAATATTTGTGGTGTGTCCATAATTTTGAGATGCGTTGACGTAGTATCTTTTCCGCCCAATATATCGTCTACTTGCTCAGCAAATGGCTTGATAGAGTACCTTATATCTAGGTCGCTCGTGGGGTTGAGATTGGTTGTGAGTTTGATTTGATTCGGTTCAAAAGCCACAACCATTTTACTTGTGCCATCATCAATTATAATACTGTCAGCTTTTAACGCATCATAATCATCCAAAATAGCTCCTTGAAAAGCATCCCAAAATCCTATACAATCATCATCAGTTAGAGCTTTTCTAGGGTATCCGTTCTTTTTCAAATATTCGTTATTTATTATAAGTGGTTTTTCCCCTAAAATATAGCAAGGAAGCACTCTACCTTTTTCTCTACTAAATTCTGAGGTGGCATAATCTTCTGCTATGCTTTTTCTATCAATAAAGAAGAAACCTCTATCGTCAAAAGAAAAGCGTGAGCCTATAAACTCTTTACTAAATTTATAAAACTCATTCTTTGGAGTTCCGTGATAAACTACGAGCAAATTGCCTTGCTCGTCTCTTACCTTGCTATCTCTAAAATATTCCGCTTGTTGTTGGGTTAATTCATTGCCTTGACTGTCTTTGAGAGAATAATCTAATCTTCTATTTCCTCGATTCCCATCTTCTCGAGAAACTCTTTCTTCGTAATTTTGGGATTGTCCATTATCAACTGATAACTCTTCTCCAAATTCTTGTCCTCTATTGCTTCCCCAATAGTTATCATATTTATCCTCAAACCTTGAAGATAGTCCATCACTAATATACCCTTTTGATACTGATTCATTATTAGTTCTCCTTACAAATTCTGCTCTCAAATCATCATTTGAGATAGTTCTTGTTATTCTTACTCCAAATCTAATTTCCCCATTATCTTTTGCGGAATCGATAATATAAATTGTCTTTCCTTTTTCAATGGCAATTCCGTCAGCTACGCTATCCTCAATGCCTTCATACAGTCTTGATAATTCTTTTTTAATAAATCTTACGTTATCTTGACCTATTTTGCTATAAGGAATATAGCGTGCTGTTTTTCTTGAATATTGAGTTAAGATTGCATAATTATTATACTGCACTTCTCGGTTTTGGTCAACCTCTCCTTGGACTTGCTTATTATTTTCTCTACCTTGCTCTATGCTTTGTATGAGGTTTTGTCTTCCGTGGTCGTATGCACTACGCAAGTACATGTTTTCCGCCAAAGTAAGTACCTTGTACTCGGCTCTTTGCTCTCCGCTCATCTTGAATAGTTTGATAAGGTTTTGTATCTTCTTGACAAAGCGCATAGCAATGTTAGGTTGCTCCTCTACAACCTTGTCTATAAACTGCTCGTTGCCTATCAGCTCTTCCGTCAATAGTGCCGTAAGTTCGCTATCTACCGTCTTTTGGTCGCTACCTTGGTATCTCTCCAATATCTCTTGTTGACGAGTATCGAGTATTCCTTTGCCCTCGGCAACCTTACGCACAATGTCCGCCAAGACTTTATACGTCTCGGTGTCTTCGTTGGTATGCAATATCTCGTGTACTATTGCCTTAGTCCAATTACCGTTCTCGAAGGTATCTTTGCCAACGTAGATATTCTTGCCGTTGACGACTACGCCGTTGAACATAGGGTTTTCGTCCACTACGACCAAGTTGAGATTGTTTAGTCCAATCTTGCTCATTGTTGACGTAAACTTTTTGGCTTTGACAACGCTTTTTTGTGCCTTGTCCGACAACTCCCCTTGATACACTTGGATAGGCTTGCTCTCCGCAGTTGCTTGCTCTATACTTACGTTGTTTCTTTGAGCATATTCTTTGACCATATTATCCGTTAGGCTTTGAATATCGCTATTGATAACGTTTACGTCCGCCCCCATAGATACGTACCTCGTATCGTATACCCTTGCAAGTTCCATATTGCCGTTGTAAGCGTTGTTGTAGTTGTCCGTGAGAGTTCCGTCGGCATTGAACATTCCGCCCAAATTATGCTTGTCTATGTACTTGGCACGCTTGTCTTCGCTCATATTGGCAAGTTCTTGGCTTATCGTCTTCAACGTCTCCGCCTTGGCTTGCGACACCTTTTCTACCGTGGCTTTGTCGTTGTTATCCCAACCCTTCTTCAAAGCCTCGTCATAGGTGGCTACGTTTTCAAGTTCGCTCGGTATAACGGTGTTGACACCCGCAACCTTTTTGACTGCCGTTTGTGCTCCGCCGTATGCCAACGAAGTCAACGCACCTATCAAGCCCGCCTCAACTACCGACTCTACCGTCGCACTATCGGCTTGCTTGTCGTAGGTCAATCTTTTGAGGTATGGCGATACTATCTCGCTTACCATTTCTTCCGCACCTTCGCCCGCACGACAATTTTGCGCACAAAAAAGGTCGGTATATTTCAACCGACCGATTTTATTTGATTTTGGTAGATTAGCACACGCCTTGGATAATCATAGACGAAGCAACCTTCTCAAAGCCCGCAATGTTAGCGCCCGCGATATAGTCGCCGTCAAGACCGTATCTCATAGCAGCGTCCTTGATGTTGTGGAAGATGTTGACCATGATATGTTTTAGTCTGCTGTCCACTTCTTCGAAGGACCAATACGTTCTCATAGAAGATTGAGCCATTTCCAATGCGCTACAAGCAACACCGCCGGCGTTAGCAGCCTTAGCAGGAGCAAAGAGCACGCCATTCTTTTGGAAGTACTCTGCAGCCTCGATACTGCAAGGCATGTTTGCGCCCTCGCCCACAGCAAGCACGCCGTTAGCAACGAGAGTCTTAGCGCTATCGAGGTCGATTTCGTTTTGGGTTGCGCAAGGGAGAGCGTAGTCGCATTTGATATTCCAAATACCCTTGCAACCTTCCACGTACTTAGCGCTAGGCTTATAGTTGATATAGGTGGAGATTCTCTCTCTCTTGACTTCTTTGATAGTCTTGATGACGTCGAGGTCGATACCGTCGGCGTCGTACACGTAGCCGTTACTATCGCTCATAGCCACAACTTTAGCGCCGAGTTGGGTTGCCTTTTCGTGAGCGTAGATAGCCACGTTACCGCTACCGCTGATTACGCAAATTTTGCCCGAGAAGTCGAGGTTCTTTTCTTTGAGCATCTCTTCCATTAGGTAGATAAGACCATAACCCGTAGCTTGAGTTCTCACCAAAGAACCACCGTAGGTCAAGCCTCTACCCGTAAGCACGCCTGTATGCTCGTTGACAAGCTTTTTGTAATAACCGAACATATATCCGATTTCTCTACCGCCTACGCCGATATCACCTGCAGGCACGTCGGTGTCCGCGCCGATATGTCTATATAGCTCCGACATAAAGGACTGACAAAATCTCATTACTTCGCTATCGCTCTTGCCCTTAGGATCAAAGTCGCTACCGCCCTTACCGCCGCCGATAGGCAAACCCGTGAGGGAGTTTTTGAAAATTTGCTCGAAGCCCAAGAACTTGATAACAGACAAGTTGACGTTGTTTCTAAATCTTATACCGCCCTTATAAGGTCCGATAGCGCTGTTAAATTGCACACGGTAGCCTTTGTTGACGTGGATTTTGCCGTTGTCGTCTTGCCAAGGTACTCTAAACATAATAATTCTTTCAGGTTCTACCAACATTTCGAGTAGACCTTTTTCTTCATACTCGGGGTGTTTGTCGAAGACTATCGACAAAGACTTGAGTATTTCCGTTGCCGCCTGATGAAATTCCGGTTCATTCGGATTGCGCTTGATAAGATCTGCAAGCACTCTTTCTACGTAAGCGTTCATAAATAATATCTCCTTATTAGATTAACAAAAAAAATATATCACAATTTTTTTTTGACATACAAGTATTTTTTTATATTTTTCCGCAGTTTTTAGCATTTTATTTTACAAATAACGTAGTATAACATTACATTATACTATTGACTATCTCCCCTTTTATGGTTATAATATATACAAATAATAAATACAAGGTGTCCGATGATAAGCAATATTTTTACAATGCTGGTTGATTTGCTCAACAATCCCAAGTGCACTGCGCAAGAATTGGCGAGCAAATTAGAAATTAGCGAACGCACGGTCTATCGTTACGTAGACGTGCTAAGCTATTCTCACATACCCGTAGTATGCAAAAAAGGCAGAGACGGTGGAATTATGATAGGCGAAGACTTCAAACTTCGTGCTCAATACCTTACTCGAGAAGAATTGGAATTGATTTTCACGTCACTTGACACTCTGCCATTCAACGACACTGCGGTGGGTATCAAATCCAAGCTTCAAAATCTCAACACCGACAAACGCACGGGCGAAAACTTCCATTCCGACCTATTCGTAGTGGACAAATCCACTTGGGGCAACAACACCAATCTCCAACAAAAAATGGACGCATTGCTCAAAGCACGTTCTCGCAAAAAGGCTGTCAAAATCACCTATCACGACAGAGGCGGCAACCTCTCGGAGCGTGTCATCGAGCCATACGTGGTTGTGTACGGTGCGGGAATATGGTACATATACGCATGGTGCCGTATGCGTAACCAGATGCGTACCTTCAAAATCAGCCGTATTACGCACATTTTGCCTACCGACAGCGACTTCAAGCCGAGAGAATTCACCAATGCGTGGAAGATAGCCAACAAGCTAGACAACGCCCAAGAGATTAGCATTGTGCTCAAGGTCAACCAAAACGCCCGTTACGACGTCGAGGAATGGCTTGGCGTAGAGGCAGTCAACAAAGCCGAGCAAGGCGACTATTGGATAGCTCAAGCCTACGTCACTGCGGGCGACAAGCTCATAGACAAACTGCTCTCCTACCGTGAAAACGTCGAAGTTCTCTCCCCTATATCCATACGAGATAAGGTCAAAGAGAGCGCAATGAATATCGCCAAATTGTATAAATAAATTATGGACAAGCAAGATAGACTACATTCCCAACAAGTTTACAACCCCAATGACGCCGCCATTATGCAAGAACAGTTGCAAAGGTTAGAATTGCTCTACGATTTCAACGCCACCAGACCTAGCCAACTGCAACTGCGTGGGCAGCTACTCCAAAAGATGTTCGCCGAGATAGGCGAAGATTGTTATATCGAACCGCCTTTGCACGCCAATTTTTCGGGCAAACACGTGCATTTCGGCAACGGTGTCTACGCCAACTTCAATCTCACACTCGTTGACGACACTCACATATACGTGGGCGACCATACTATGTTTGCACCCAACGTCATCATGGCTACCGCCTCGCACCCAATCTGCCCCGCCCTTAGAGAAAAGGCTTACCAATTCAACTTGCCCGTACATATCGGCAAAAATTGTTGGATAGGCGCAGGCGCAATCATCTTGCCGGGCGTTACGATAGGTGACAATACAGTCATCGGTGCAGGTAGCGTCGTCACCAAGGATATCCCTTCTAACGTTGTAGCCGTCGGCAACCCTTGCCGTGTGCAAAGAGCTATCGACGAGCGTGACGACGTTTACTTTTATCGTGACCGAAAAATCAATTACGACAATCTTGAATGATATATATTAACTTAAAAATACAAAAACACTGCTCACTGCAGTGTTTTTTGTGCTTAGACGACCTCGTGTACTAGTCATTATAGCAATCATTAAGCCTCCTTTGTGCAAAGGGAAGTGGCTTGCCGAATGGCAAGACGGAGGGATTGTCCTCTTTGTCATTCCGTTGTGTACATTTTGCGACAGCAAAGCCTTACTTATAAGGCGTGGGGATCTCACTCAATCATACTAAAAAAAGACACGCCTTCTCAAGCGTGTCTCATTCCTTTTATCAATTCTTAATCAAATTCTCTTGGCAATCTCGGTGAGGAAGTCACGAGTCTGCAAGGTATGCACCTCTACGTCGCCCTTATATAGTGCGGCGAGGTCGCCCGTCATGTAGCCCGATTCGATAGTATCTATAGTGGCTTTTTCGAGTCTATCTGCGTAGTTAGCCAAGTCGTCGAGCCCGTCGAGTTCCGCTCTCTTACGCAACGCACCCGACCAAGCAAAGATAGTTGCCACGGGGTTGGTGGAAGTCGACTTTCCTTCCAGATATTTGTAATAGTGTCTGGTAACGGTGCCGTGAGCCGCTTCGTACTCATACTTGCCGTCCGGTGAAACGAGCACCGAGGTCATCATAGCCAGCGAGCCGAATGCCGTTGCTACCATATCGCTCATCACGTCGCCGTCATAGTTTTTGCATGCCCAAATCATACCGCCGTTGCTTCTCACTACTCTTGCCACGGCGTCGTCAATCAAGGTATAGAAGTATTCTATGCCCGCCTCTTGGAATTTGCTCATGTACTCTTGCTCGAATATCTCGGCGAAGATATCCTTAAATCTATGGTCATAGGTCTTAGATATGGTGTCTTTGGTGGCAAACCAAAGGTCTTGCTTGGTATCCAAGGCATAGTTAAAGCAACTTCTCGCAAAGCTCGATATGCTCTTGTCGGTGTTATGCATACCCATCGTCACGCCCGCGCTCTTAGCATAATCGAAGATTTCTATTTCTCTATGACCTTGCTCGTCGTCGATGACAAGTTTAGCCTTACCACCCTTGGTTACGTAGCCCTCTACGTCCTTGTATATATCGCCGTAAGCGTGTCTTGCAATGGTTATCGGGCTTGTCCAAGTAGGGATATAAGGAGTAATGCCTTTGACCATGATAGGCGCTCTAAACACCGTGCCGTCAAGTATTGCTCTCACCGTGCCGTTAGGGCTCTTCCACATATTGGAGAGGTTGTATTCCTTTACTCTCTGAGCGTTAGGGGTGATGGTAGCGCACTTTACGCCCACGCCGTACTTGACGATAGCGTTGGCGGAGTCCACCGTCACTTGGTCCTTGGTAGCTTCTCTATTGACAAGACCGAGGTCGTAATATTCGCTTTTGAGCTCCACGTAAGGCTCAATAAGTATCTCTTTTATCCATTGCCAGATGATGCGAGTCATCTCATCGCCGTCGAGTTCTACGATAGGCGTCGTCATTTTAATTTTCGTCATATTGTGCTCCGATGTTTTAGTTGAGTATATTATAATAGTTTGAGTGGATTTTTGCAAGCATTATTGCAAGCTTCGAACTCACTCAACACGTCGGAGCGAAAAGTATATTTGGGTTTATCTTGGTTTCGTCTTATAGCCTCGTCGACGAGAATATCTATGAGGTCCTCATAGTCGATATCCTCTTCCTCGAATAGGTAGAATGCCATCGAGCCGGGTATGGTATTGACCTCGTTGATATACACCTTGTTTTGCTTGTCTATCAAAAAGTCCATTCTCACCACGCCCTTCATGTCCAAAAATTCGTATATTCTCTTGGCGTAGTCGTATATCGTCTTTTTGACTTTTTCGGTCAATGTCGCGGGATAAATTCTTCCTCCTCCGCTCATCTTGCCGTCTGCCATATATTTGTCCTCAAAGGTCAAAAAGTCCTTCCAACCAATAGGCTGCTCGGGTGAAGAAAATATGAGTTCTCCCCCTTTTGCCACCACCGCCACGTTGATTTCTACAAAGTCGGTCAAGGCTTTTTCGGCAATAATCCTATCGTCAAAGCAAAAAGCCGTATCTATCGCCTCCTGCAATTCCCCTATATCGTTTGCGATTTTTATACCGATAGACGAGCCTTGCGACGACGGCTTGACAATTATAGGAAAGTCCAATTTGTCCGCCACGTACTCGGTTGTCGACTCATCGCAATCTTTTTTGTTTACGCTTATGCTATCCACACTTTTGCACCCTATGTGCTTAAACACCGCTTTAGACACGCTCTTATTCATAGCCACCGCGCTAGCGCACACCCCTGCCGAGGTGTATGGCAAACCTAGGCACTCGAAGAATCCTTGCAAAACTCCGTTTTCACCCTCTCCGCCGTGAGTGCAAAGCACTACACAGTCTATATCGCACAGCTTTTTTTGCCTTATTCGCCCCTTTTTCATCAAGGACTTGCCCCTAAAGTACGTCTTGTCTTGTTCGCTACTTTTCCATTTGATATAGCTGTCTATCTCCAGAGGGTTGCTTGGGAGATAGAAGTTGCTCCCCTCGTACAATAGAGGATAGAGGTTATACTTATTTTTGTTGACGTTTCTACACAGTTGCACGCCCGTAATGATAGAGATGTCCCTTTCGCAAGAGTTACCGCCAAATACCACCGCAATATTTTTCATAATCTCCTCAATAATTGTCCGTCAGGTCGTTTTGAATTAGTACGACGCTGTTTTTGTCCACTATTCTTTTCAGTACGTTTTGAGCTTGCTCTAAGTCCTTAACTACGTAGATGTTTCGCAGCTTCATACCCTTTTCTACCAGACCTTGCATAAGGTACTTGGCATTGACGCCGATAAGGATAGCCACGTCCACCTTTTGTGCCATATACCCACCGAGTTCTATGTTGGCGTCTTGACTCTCGTCGCCCAGCTCCACCAACCCTTGTGACATTACGATTTTCTTTTTGTCCTCAAAAAACTCTAAGGTGTCTATTGCGTACATCGCACCCTTTTTGTTAGAGTTGTAGCTATCGTCAATCACCGTCACCCCGCCGTAGAGTCTACTCACTTGCAGTCGGTGCTCCACGGCTATTATTTCGTCTATGCCCTTGGCTATTTGACCGATGCTCATGCCTAGATGATGGGCAACCGCCACGGCGAGCAAAATATTTTGGATATTGTGCTTACCGATAAGTTTAGTCTTTACTCTAATCTTTTCATCGTATATACATAGGTCAAAGCTACTTCCTTCGCTATCGCACACCACGTTTTTGGCTTGCACGTTGCCGTCAGAGCCAACGACTATGGGATTCTTTGACCTTACCACGCACCTATCCAGATATCTGCACTCGCCAAAGAAGCAAGGTTTGTCGCCTAAGTATTCCACCAACTCGCACTTGGTGTCGATGATATTGTCTATAGTGCCGAAGCTCTCTAAGTGTTGATTTTCTATCCCCGTCAGCACTCCGACGTCGGGCTTGGTCATATTGCACAGCTCTGCGATATCGCCCTTGTATCTTGCGCCCATTTCCACCACAAAAATCTGCGTATCTATCGGCATTTGTTTGACCGAAAGGCATACCCCCATAGGCGTATTGTAGTTGTAAGGTGTACAAAACGTCCTAAACTTTTGCGACAATATCGTTGTCAAAAACCTCTTGACAGAGGTCTTACCGTAGCTACCCGTCACTGCTATTGTGAGCAATTCCTTATTGCTATCCAGAGTCCTCGTTGCCCTGACGATATATCTCTTTTTTATTGCGTTTTCCAACGGTGTAAGCAAAATCAAGCAAAATTTGAGTATTGTAGGCGTCACAAAAAATACAAAGGGACACAATACGTATGTCATATTCAGTCCCTCGAGGCGTATCATACCGCCAAGCAAAACTGCGGTGACGAAGATTATCGTAGTCAACAAAGTAAAGCACCCCACCAATCTGCTCGCCCTCGCAGTGAGTTTCAAGGTCTGTCTTGCACCGCATCTAGAGCTATCCACGGCGTGATAAATCGCAAGCATTGCAATGCATATCGGCACGATATATTCGAGATTTTGAAGCACGCTCAGTATTGCGGTGAGGTAAGTGATATAGGTTATGATACAACTTGCCACTCCGCAAAACAGCAATCTTGCCACGATATCGTCGGTTTTTTGAGTTTTTCTAAATACGTAGCCATCCAGCTGTATCAAAGTCAAAAGACGGTGGCACACAGCCACCACACACGGACTCAACGCCACGGCTATTATGCAGTCAATAATTGTTTTCAAGCCAATTCATCGTCCTTTTTACAAAGTCGCCCAAACTCTCTATATAGCACCAATGCCCGCCTTCCAGCCAAATCAGCGTCGAGTTAGCCAATCCTCTATTTAGCTTTTTTGCCATATATTTGGGCGTCTCTTTGTCGGTTTTTCCCCACACGATTAGCACGGGACAATGTATTGTATGCAACAATTCGTCTTGATGATAATTGACCACGTTGACGAAAGTCTTTTTCATAATAGGGCTTAACTCTCGATAGTCCTTAGAGCCACACTTTTCCGTACTTTTACCCAAAGCTCTATATATTTTATATTTGAGTTTCCTAAGGGCTTTTTTTAGCGTCCGGCGAGGTTTTAGCCCCGCACTATCCACCAAGACCATACTTCTCACCCTGTCCGTACTAGAGGCAAGCTCAATAGCCACACGCCCGCCGAAGGAATGTCCCACCACGCACGCCTGCTCTACGCCTAGGCAGTCCAACACTTCGAGGACGCCGTCGCAATAGTCTTGCAAGGTCAACGCTCTATCTATCGGACTAGCTCCAAAACCGTAGAAGTCCACCAATATACAACGGTATTTTTTGCAAAAAAATTGAGCCACGCCCCAAAAGCTGTCTATACTTCCACCCCAACCGTGCAAAAATACAATGTCTTTCGAGCCGTGCCCCACGACCTTATAATTGAGAATATGCGACCTCCTATCTTCTCCACATAATTATCGCATCTTCGGTATTATTATAATATTTTTTCCTTATTCCTTCTTGCCTAAATCCCAACTTCTCGTACAATTTCTGCGCAACGATATTATTAGCTCCCACCTCGAGAGTTATCGAAGCTATACCTCTGCCCTTACATTCCTCTATCATATCACTCATCAAAGCCGTGCCTATGCCCTTGTTTTGCCAAGTGCTATCCACAGCGATATTGTTGACGTCGGCTTCGTCCAATATTTGATAAAAGCTGTAATATCCAACCACTTTGCCGTCAATTGTCGCTACCTTTGCCACGGCATTCTCCGTAGTCGTCAATTTCGCTATCGAGTCTTTATTCCACGGCACGGATATGAGAGTGTTTTCTATCTCCCACACGCTATCCACGTGCTTTGCGTTCATTGCAATTATTTCAATTTCCATCTTTTTCTCTCTCGGCTTGCGACTTTTTCATATACAATGGCGCAAGCTTGCCGTATTTGCCCTTTTGCATCTTCCATTTGGCGATTTCCAATAGTGTCAATGGGTTACTATTCGTAGTCTTGTACAAGACTGATTGCCCCATAGATTTTAGCTGTTCATCATTATATATGCAAAACTCATTGATATTTTGCCAATTTCCGTCGAATTTTGCCGCATAATATTCTCCGTGTCCGCAATCTATAGCCACCACTTTGCAATTGGAATTGCAGTCATAGGCTATCTCCTCAAAGGCAGTGATAGGTATAGTCTTGAGGTTGCATGCGGTAGCCAAAGCCTCGGCGGTTGATATACCTATTCTTATACCCGTAAAGGAGCCCGCCCCCACTACGCACGCTACGCCGTCCAAGTCTTTTACCGTCATGGACAACTCGTCTAGCACTTCGTCTATTAGGGGCAAAATAGCTCCGTTGTGTCTTTTGTTGCCGTCACTGATTCTTGATGCAACTCTATCTCCGTTGCACGCTGCAATCACCAATCTATCCGCCACGCTGTCTATCACCAAAATCTTCATAATATCTCTATTTCCCTAGTATGTTCGTCTATCGCCTTGATATTGATGACGATAGGATTTTTTATATTCTGGAACTTATTCCACTCTATGACGCACACACCGCCCATATCGAGATAGTCGGCGAGCCCCAATTCGTACAGCTCGTCCTCGTTTTCGGCTCTATACATATCGAAGTGATACAACGTAAGTCTACCCTCGTAGCTCTTCATAAAGGTAAACGTGGGCGAAGTAACGGTGTCGCCTATACACAAAGCGTAAGCCAAGCCTTTGGTGAAGGTGGTCTTACCGGCGCCCAAATCGCCGTTCAATAGAATGACCTCGCCCCCTTTTAGTTTGGCAGCGACTTTTTTTGCAATATAATAGGTGTCTTCCACGCAGTAACTAATAATTTTCATGTAATCAATTATATTATACTTGACATTGATTTGCAATCGATTTATAATTCTATCAATCAAATAAATTCTTTGAGGGTAGGTGCAATTCCTCACCGGTGGTACAGTCCACAAACGTCGTAAATCTTTATGCGATGCCGAATAGGTGCAATTCCTATACCGACAGTATAGTCTGGATGAGAAAGGAAGATTATTATGAAGACTTTTACCGTGTCCAAGGCAAGGTTTCTTGCCGTTACTGCAATCATGGTCGCAGTTTCATCTGTTTTGCGACTTCTCGAGTTCAACGTGCCGATTCTCCCTTCTTTTTTGAAGATGGATTTCTCACTGACACCCGCAATTATTTCGACGTACGCGCTAGGTCCCGTATCGGGTTTCTTAGTAGTATTGCTCACCGAAACGTTGTCGCTAATCAAGACCACAACTAGTGGCGTCGGTGAGATTTGCAACATAATGCTCGGCACTCTCATGGTCGTACCCGCAGGGCTTATTTACAATCGCCACACCACTTTCAAGGGTGCAATAGCGGGAGCTTTGACGGGCACCGTACTTATGTCGCTACTCAGCCTAGTCACCAATTATTTTATTACCTACCCAATCTATTACAACTTTATGCCTCAAGAGGTCATCTTGGGTATGTATCAAGCTATATTGCCATCTGTCAAGAGCATTGTTCAATGTCTGTTGGTATTCAACTTGCCTCTCACCTTCTGCAAAGGCTTTGCGTCGTCGCTCGTCACCTTCTTGCTCTACAAGAGGCTCTCCACTATCATCAAGGGCGTCAAGAGCAAGACTCGCAAGGTTGAGCCCGAGACAGTCGCCGTTGCACCTACCGATACAACAACTTCCGAAATCGCAGCCGATTCCACTGCAGAGCAACCCGCCGAACTTACTCCATCCAACGACCAACCTACAGAGCAATCCAACCTATGATTTGATTATTGCAACTCTACTGCGTAACGCCAATCGTTACGCAGTCTTTATATCAAAAATCAAACCATAAATTCCTCTGCACAAAGTAATTTATGGTTTGATATTGTATATTGTTTATATTTATTGATTCTTTTTGATTTCTTTACAACCTAACTTATTTATTTTTTCATCTTCAAATATATCGGTGGAAAATTCAGGTGTAAATATTCCATCCTTACTCAATGCAAATTGCACGTAAATAGGAAAAGCTTCGCGCTTACCTTGATAGGTATCTGGTATTGTAACTTCATATGATATACTATTACTTCCTACTTCTTCTTCCAATCTGGTTTCATAGCAATCATTCTCATATATGTCAAATATGACTTTATTCTCATCCATATTCTCATCCGTGATCTTATTAGGATAAAACTTATTTATATGGTTTTCTTTTTTGGGTATATTCGTACATATTTTTCCTTTTTTAAAATATGTGCCTTTCTTTATTAGATTATATATAACATCCTTTTCTTTTCTTTCATCATAAGATAGTATTCCATAAGAGCATTGTGCTATATCGCTCACACTGCCTATCATATTAGTATAAACTGCAGCGCCTCTACATATTGCTCCGGAAGGGGCATGAAGAAACACATCATCGCATATATTTTTTTTCACAATAGCATCTTTAATTTGAGGCATATTACAAGCACCGCCAACCATCACAACTGCACCTATACTATTGCCTGCATTTTTTACGTTGGACACAACTCTATCCAATTCTGTCATAGCTCTATCTAGCAAAACTTTTGATGCCTCTTCAAAACTTTGCCTAGTATAATATATTCTTTTTCCACCTCCATTACTATCAGTGTCTATTGAAATAGGATAAGAATCTTTAAATGATAATTGATGTTTTAATATAATAATATCATCCAATCGCTCTTCTTTTGTGGACACATTACCCATTTTATTTAATTCATCAAAGATAATATCATCCCAATTATTGCCACCCAAATCCGCTAATCCACCTTTATCAATTACATCGTATTTATTTTTTTTAAAATTAAACTCGACAACAGTGATATCCAATGTTCCGCCACCCAAATCAAACACCAAAACAGTAGATGATTCTATCTTCTTTTTATATACTGTTTTTTGATAGTCAAAATATGACAATGCAGCAGCCACAGGTTCATTTATTACGTGCACTTTTTCCTCAGGTAAACCTGTAATATCCATTACGGTTTCTTGCAAAAAACTATTATAATCTGTTGCAGTAATATATCCGTCTTTGATAGCAATAGGAGCAGTAATGGTAACTGTTTCAAATTCTTTGTCAATGCTAATACTTTTCGCTTTATTTATCAAATATGATAGATATCCTTCAACAATTTCTTCATAACAAAACTCCGCCCCATCAAGTATTGTCTCACCATTTGGATTTTCTCTAAACGCTGTTTTCATATAATGGAAAAATTGGTATTTATCAGGGCCTCTAAAACATTCATTACCAAATCTTTTAATATCCTCATCATAATTATATGCAAATAAGGAAGCCTCACCTTTGTCCAAATCACTTCCTATTAAAATAAAGGTTCTACCATCAATACAATTTGCTACCGAAGAATAGCACGTTCCAAAATCAATACCCAAATTCATTACTGTTTTTCTCCTTTATTTTTGTTATGATATTATTGGCAATTGCCTTGGTTGTCATCCACCGTATTGCTATCTATATTTTCTTTTTCAGAATACTCATACACGACGATTTCTTCCATATACGAATATTCTTCTCCTTCTTTGCAACCAATCTTTTTGGTATACGCAACCTTATTGTTCAGTTCTTTATCTGCCGTAGGCATGTAAGTAATGATTGCTTTTTCGTTTTCCTCTATACTGTCCATAGGCTTATGCATCTTCAACTCGATACCGGCTATCGAAAAGGCACTTTCTAGTTGTTCAAACCTCACTTCCATTTGTTGTTTCAAGGTATTACAATCTTTGCTAACGCTCAAGTCTTTATACATCAACGACAGTATTGGCAATATCTCTTGCATTACGTCCTTTGCCGTAATTCTTTTGTTCAGTTTATCAATATCATCATTTAGATAGGCTATCAGTTTCATCTTCTGATTTAGCTTATAATTTACGCCATTTTTAAACTCATCGAAAGCTTTTTCTATTATTTCAAAATCATTTGCCAATACTTCATCATCAATTACTTCTTGCACATTTTTACTTGCATCTTGCATGTTTTCACTGCCTTTTTTATTATAATGACATTCTTTATGTAAGTTATTGTTTTTCTTCCAACACATATTCCCCATACTCCTTTAGATTCTTATTTTGACAAGAGTTCATCTTTTTTCTTTTTATACCCGATTATTGATAAATTACAGTTCTCAATCTGCCTATTAATGTTTTCCTTTTTCTTGTTATATGTATCTTCTATCATTTTAATATTTTTTTCTTTATTCTCATTTAATCTCCTAACTTGTTCTCGATAGTTATCTCTTATAGCTGTTTTTCTAGATATTTTATCTTTTTCAGTATCATCTTTGATTTTTGATATCGCATCATTTCTATCTTTTTTTGCTTTTTCAATATTGGCTTTTAATTGATTTTCTTCTTTATCTTTATCATTTTTATAGGTATTCTCATTATTAATAATAGATTGATCAAGATTAGATATTTTCTCCTCCTCCCTATTGATTCCATCATCACAATTATCCAACCTAACCTGCAAATCGGTTTTTTGTGGTATATTTAAATTTCTAAATGCCTCCATAACTTCCCGGTGTTCTGTTCTCCTCTGGTTAGCCTCTTCTTCACATTTCCCGGAGAAACTTGCCAATGCATCCATTTCCTCTTCATGATATCTAGACAATTCATCTCTAATGTCACCAAAAGCTTGATAAAGCGGACTAATACTATCAGCAAACATTGATTTACATGCTCGCACAACAACATCAGGACTATTTTTTGCTATTTCGTCCTTCAATTCTCCGGCAATGCGATCTATGTAGTTCTTCATCTCGTCGACAGTACTTTTTGCTATTTCATTCAATTGCTCGTTTTCATTTGCTGTCAACTCATCAAATTTACTATTAATGAGCTCTATGATTTCTTCTTGACTGAGGTTATCGATTTCCTCTTCGGTTTTGTTCATCATATCCTCGATAGCCAACAATTTTACAAGTACCTTATCTTCCAAAACCTTATTGATTTCTTCGATTTCTTTTTGGTTTTCTTCTTGATTTTTTGCAACTACCTGGATTTGATCAGCCAACTTTTTTGATTGATCAGCTATTACTCTTTCCAATTTTTCATAATTTTCAGAGCCAATAATATTATCAAGTGCTTGCTTAAGTGCATTCGCAAGTTCATCAGAGTTTTTGATGTTATTCATGTCCATATATAATACTTTATTTGTATTATTACTTCCCACGTTCACATTAAAGAGTCTCTTAAGCCCGCGTTTAGGCAAGCCTTTTTCTTTCTCTTTACCATCAACAGTAACTATATTATCAATCTTTTTTCCCATAACGTGCCTCCTTCAATCTCTTATCTTACGCTTTTTTAGCCGCCTAAAGTCTATATAATCTCAGCTTCAATTTGCTTTTGCTGTTATTATCGCAATCCGACCGGAGAGTCTTTTAAGACAATAACCCACCATTTACATTATATAGGCATAGGTTATTTTTGTCAATATGAAATTCAACTTATTTCTATCGACTTTGATATATTACTCATAGTACCACCGTCGCTTCGATACTATCGATTTGTCCGTTGACTGCGAAGTGGATATACCTAGTCGGTTGATATCAATTGCAATTTATAATCCCATCCTTGCAACTCACCAAATAGTGATTGCTAGAATAGCTCCATTCCTCTCCCTTTTCTATTTTTCGCCACTCGTCTTTAGTCCCTTGATATATAAACGTAGAGGTCAACAAGCCTAATTCAAACGCCCCTACGCCGATACACGTTACGCTTGCAGGAACATTGCAAATGACGTATTTGTTAAATCCAAACAAACTCTGCTGTAGCGGATCGTTGGTCTTTGCTTCACAAAAAGCATATTCTGCTATAGCCAACGTACCCGTTATGATATTTATATTTTTGTTTTGGATTTTACCTTTATACTTATACAGCACACGTCTCAAGTACACCAATCCGTCGGGCTGGCGGTCATACCAAGCAGTACCGAAAAAGGCATTGTATCCAACGCTAATCACGCTACCGGGCATAACGATATTAGACAGCTTATTACAATTGGAGAATGCGCTACGCCCAATGCTAACCACACTGTCCGGGACAACAACGTCGGTCAAATTGCTATTGCCAAAAAACGCCCTTGCTTCAATCTTCGTCACGCCGGGAGGTATTACCACTCTATCCTTAGTTCCTTTATATTTGAGCAGAACGCTTCCTTCTATTTCCATTTCGCTTTTGTCGTAATTTATCAACGCTTTTACCTCGTTTTGTTTTTGGTATCCATAGATATCCGTCATCTCAGTACTTATTGCTTGAGCGACTATGCTACCTATATATCAATCGGCTGTATAATATCTCCGTCAAGGCATTGAACCTTCATGCAATCGTCACGCAAGTTCCATCCCTCACCTTTCGGTATGGCATTCCACTGCTTCATCGTACCTTGATAGATTATTCTCTCCAGCCTTTTGCACCATAAAAAAGCCCTTTCTCCAATGCACTTGACGCTGCTAGGAACGATTATGCTTACTATCTTAAAGTTTTTGCCCAATGCCCATTGATATATTTCCGTTATATCGCCCGGCAAGGTCAATTCACTAGCGTTGCCTAAATATTTTACCAATATTTTATCTTCGCCCTCGGTATAGATAACGCATCCGTCTTCATTGGTGGTCAGTCTACTTTCGCCTTCCTCTCTATATACGTTCTTAGCATAATAGCCCACCAAGCCGTTATCTTCACTTCCTGCCGCTATATCGAGAGAAGACTTATCATGCACTTCTACTAGATTCTCGCAATAATCAAAAGCCCCATATTCTATAATAGTTACGTTTGCAGGTATTGTTATTGTAGTTAAACTATAACAGCAAAAAAATGCATGATATCCTATATTCTCTACGCTATTGCCTATAGTTACACTTGATAGGTTTTGACAAAAAGAAAAGGCGTTCATACCTATATTCTTTACCTTGTCTGGTATGGTTATTTTTTTCAATGCCCAACATTCCGCAAATGACTTATATCCTATATTTATCAAGCTATCGGGCAGAGTTACTGCAATCATATTGCTACAATGACAGAAAGCATAGTCTGCAATACCCACGGTCCCCTCTTTGATTACAAGTGAGGTGTCTTTAGGCATCTTTCCTTTGTATCCGACAGCGACCTTACCCGCATATACTACACCGTCGGGTTGATTGTTATACCAGGTAGTACCATAGAAGGCATACTCCCCGATACTAATAACGCTATCGGGTATTTTTATACTTTTGAGGTTACAAAATTCGAATGCGTCATAGCTAATATGAGTCACGCCGTCAGGTATTACAACGTCAACATTTTTACCTTTGTAAACAACCAGCCTTGTGTCTTCTATGCCGAATTCTTTCTTGTCGTAGTTATCCAAAGTAACGACTTGACTATCTTGCCAATCGTTGTGGACGCGGTTTTTTTCTACCTTATTAGTTTCACCTTTATTTGACGTTTTCATTTGTCCCTCCTACTCTCAACTTATCCCAAAAGCTATACGACGTCGTATAGCTTTTGGGACTGAGATATTATCACAACTTACAAAGTTCTACTCTACCTTGCTGTCAAGACCATTTTCTTGATTACTGTCTTAGTTATCTTCAGCATTATCATTGTTTTGATTATTGTCTTGATCAGTAGTATATTCGTTGACGATTACTACGTTTTTGTTGCCATGTCCCCAATTTATATTGGTTATCTTTCCGATTAGAGGATATCTTTCTTGTTTTTTCAGTTCATTAGCATATATTTCTTCTAAATTATTGCCTATTATTAGTTCTTGTTCACTCTTGTTATCCTCATTTACCTCATATAGAAAGAATATAATGCCTAACGTAAAATCTAAAGTACCAATAAAATCTCTAATTGTTTCAACTGCTTCACCTACAATAACTTTGCATGCAATCAAAATCGTTAACGTTAGAGCTGCTACAGCAAAAGGCACCAAGACAGCAATATAACATTTTAATCTAAAAGTCTTGTTCTCTTTCTTTATGCGCCTTACGTTCAATTCCATACCGATATTTTTTACCCATCTGCTAACTTCTAATTTTATATCCCTCAATTCTTCTTCGAGATTACGGTCGACTAGTCTGCTAGTATTAAAATATCCGTTGTTATGGAACTCTTCTATACTACTCAAATTGGTCAATTCTTGATCATCAGGAATAGACGTCAAGATATTTTTAATATCATTTATGAGAGTTTTAATGTTAGCGTTATCTCCTGTATAATTGAGATTACTCATAAACGTCTTTTTGTCGAAAAACTTGTTTTTTGCCATATTCTTTCTCCTTAGGTGTTTTTGACTTCAAGCCCAACGTGTATCCGTTCACCCGTTAGGCTTCATTATTTGTTATAATTTCGTATTCTCACAAGCCCCTTACTTATTTTATACACCTCCCTTTCGCTCTTCCAACCGTGATACGTTGTCACAACGCTTGCAGTCTAGTATAGTTATGACTCCCAATAGCGTATCACGACGTTGGAAGCGAAAATTTGGCTTTTGAGTATACGTTGTTATTACTGCTACTCGCTTTGCTCCTTCGACTCGTCCTTAGGCTCGGTCTTAGCCTCCACGCTAGGCTCGTCCTTAGGCTCAACGCTAAGCTCGTCCTTAGCCTCGTCCTTAGGCTCTTCCTTGCTCTTGAGGTAAGCTATCGCCTTCTCCGTCAGACTACGACCTTTACCTTGCGTCATATTGACAAAGCCGATTCTGATGAGATATCTCTCGTACTCCGATTGATACTTCTTTGGATCTTGACCTATTCGGGCAGACAATACGTCGATACCGACTTCGCCGTATTCTTTGATCACTTGCAATATCTCAATGTCTTTAGGCGTCAATCCCATCTCGTTGATACCTGCCTTATCAAAGTATTTCTTAGCAGTATCCAAGCTGACGTGCATAGATATACGATGTCCGTCGTCCGTATACAAAGCGTGGTCCAGACCGTCGACGATAGCATTGACGTATCTGATTGCGCCTCTGCTACGAGGTATGCAAAGATTGATAGCCTCATCGTCTACCGTCAAGCCTTTTGACGCAAACTTGGTAGAATATATACGCTTAAGCTCATCAAAGCTATATTCTTCCAGCTGGAAAGTAAGTCTCAAACAACGGTTTTTGATAGTAGGCAAGACGTCGTTGTCATCGGTCGTTGCCCCTATAAAGGTAAACTCAGGCATAACTATTCTTCTACTTACACCATTGCTGTTGATTGGCGTTACGTATTCTCTATCGTTGAGCAAAGTCAAAAGACTCGTCTGCAGCGTATCGTTGAGCGCGTGTATTTCGTCCAAAGCAATGACAACAGGCTCGTTCTCGGTTGCAATTCTATCCAAAAACCTTTGCAATGCAGCCAAAGATTGTTGGCTATTCCTAAATTGAGAGCAATCCAAGAACTCAAACTTCACGCCCAACTCTTTTGCGATTAGCTTCATCAGAGTTGTCTTGCCAAGTCCTGGGTTACCAAACAAAAGTATATTATCCAGATGCTTAAGTCCCTTGTTCTTAGCGATATTTATCTCTTTAGTCAAAGCTTGAACGATATGCTTTTGACCGATAAAGTCCTTCAGCCTTTCCGGTTCAAACTTAGGCAAGCCATCGTCCTTATTATCATCTTCCTTTGCCCCTTCGTCCTTATTGTCCCAAGGCAAATCTACGACGGGTTGTTGTATTGGCTTAGCATCCTCGGGGTTAGCTTTGGCTTTTGCCGAGTCGTTCATATCGAACAAGCCGTCCATAGAGACGCCACCTTTGTTGTCAGGCTTAGGTATTTCTGCCTTAGGGCTAATGCCAACAGGCTTATCCTCGCCTTTGACGGAGGGCTCCGTTCGTCTGGCGTCCATGTGTCCACCGTTAAGAATATCGGCAAACGACGGTACGCTATCGTCGACAATCAAGCCAAACAGCTTTTGTACACGCTTGTCTTTCAAGCCGTTAGTTTCGATGATTTTAATATACGCACCAAAGATTTCGCTCCAATAGCTGAGCTTAGCTTTGGCTAAGACGCTATCGCCGTTTTCCTTGTAGTATTGCTCAACCAACAAGCTGTGCAACGCACGAAGTCCCATGATAGTCGCTTTCGTATCGTTGGCTCTTGCTGCTTGCAAGGCAATGCGATATGTATCTCTAAACGTTTCCTTAAAGTCCATATTGGTGTCCTCCAATTAGTTATTTATGTCGATATTCCACTTCTTCAACGATTCTTCGATGGCGTCGATATTCGTAGCGAAAGCGTATCCTTGAGCACTCTCCCCGTTGATAGACTGTGTAACAGCTTTTTGAACGCCGATACACTCTCCTTTACGATTGAATACGGGACCACCCGAATCACCTTTGTTGGTAGGTGCAGAAGTCACCAAATCCATATTATTGAAGTTAGTAAAACGCACCGCTCCCACACTTGGCGATAGTTCGAAGCCAAAAGCATGTCCGATACTCATGCAATCGGCGCCTTGGATAGTTTTGTCGTAGTTTTTGCATCTCTTGACGACCTTATATCCTTTGACTTTTTGTTTGTCAAAGGAGCAGATGGCAATGTCCTTGGTAGCGTCATATTGCAAGACCGTCAAAGGATAGAAGTTGATATCGCCGTAGAACTTAATATTGATCTTGTGGTTGACGCACTTTGCACCTTCGTCAAAGATGACGTGTTTGTTGGTCATAATGTATCCGTCACCGATTACAAAGCCCGTGCCGGTAGACATACTTCCGCTTTCGTTAAAGGACATTATCTTGACAATGCAGTTTTTGTTGTCTTCGAACACTTTTGCCGCCCAGCCTTGAAAGTCCTCGTCACTACTTTTGGTATTGCTTTCACGGAGCTTATCGTCGTTACTGCCCTTGTCGGTGCTAGCCTTATCCTCTTTTGGAGGATTGTCGCATCCTTTCGGTTTATCGTCAAACAATCCCGCCATATCGACACCGCCGCTCTTGCCTGCTTTGTCATCAGGGGTAGGCTTATTGCCCTTCACGGTCTTCTTAGGAGGATTCTTGGACACAGCTTCCTTCTTAGGCTCCTTTTTGGTGGCTAAGCCAAAACTAACCAGCACGTTTTCGGTTATGCCTTTAGAGTACAGTTCCTTCGACACCCCAATCCATTGGTCCAAAAACGAAGCGACTTTTGCTTTATCCACAAGGCTAGTTGCGCCGTCGTAAGACTTGAGAGCACAGTTGAGTATCTCTACTACGTACTTGCGAGCTTCTTTAGGCTTGTTTTGCTTGACCAACTCTCTGGCTTTACTATAGTAAAGTTTGATTTGTTCTCTATGTATCATAGTCCCTTAGTCTCTCTTAGTTTTCAATAGCTCTTCCAAAGTAATACCTTTGTCATACGCCTCAAAACGCAACAACATCTCGGGCGTAATGCTATTGATATAATTGCCAACCACGTGTTCGCAGTCTTGCAAGGTAACTCTCTCTTGCTCTGCCATATCTCTGTTGCCTTTCATGATATCCAAGATAGCTCTACGCAGTGGCATATCGGCAATTTGACGTATCATAGCTTTGATATCTGCGCCGGAATAACCCTTGAATACGTTGGCAAGATATTCGCTGGTCACGTCATCTTCGTGAGGCAGATTGCTCAGTCCGTCTTCCGCGAACTTCAACCTGGCATTCATATCGGGCAACGGCACGTAGATTTGCGTTTCGAATCGTCCGCCTCTCTTGAGTGCCGAATCAAGCTTCCAAGGTAGATTGGTAGCAGCAACGATTATTCTAAGTTGGTTCTCCTTGGTAGTCTTGACAAAGCCGTCCATACAAGTCAACAGTGTTGTCAGGATAGACTTGGTATTGCGAGAATCTATCGAATCTCTATCGCTACAAATGCTATCGATTTCGTCCAAGAAGATGATACATCTGTCCAATTGAGATGCTTGGGCAAAGATATCGCGCACGTTCTTCTCCGCCACGCCCACTACGCTCGCCAAAACCTCGCTGGTCTGCACGACTGCTATCTTACAGTTGAGGGCGCCGGCTAAGCATTTGACGATGTGCGTCTTACCCGTTCCGGGAGGTCCGTACAACAATATTTGACTGCCCAGCTGGCTACCTCTGAACTTTCTGTAGATATCCCTGAACTCAGGTCTTAGCGGTGCTACTACGTCCACCATAAAGGCGTCCTTGACTTCCTGAACGCCTATTATGTTGGTGAAGTTGAGAGCAGGCACGTCATCCGAAAACCATTGCTTTTCGACATAGTAAGGATCGCTAGCCTCTCCCGCAGAATCGTTGCCTACCTTGTTTGGGCTACGTCCGTACTTATGCAGATTAGCTAAATGCTGTTTGATTACTTTTGCTTGTTTGACGTAAGTACTTCTGATGGTGCCGTTGAGGTTAGGGTTACTCAACTCGTCCAATGCTATATCCAGCAACTGAGCGCCGATTTCGCCGATAACCTCAACGTCTTGCTCGCGGAGAGCTTTGTTGAACGACAACACCTTAGAGTTAAATACGTCTATCATATTAGCTTCTGCCATAGTCGTCAACTCTTCCTATTCTCTTCGTCGATTATGCCCGCATAGTCGATATCGCCTGTGAGGTTGTCGCTTGGAGCAGCCTTGCTTACTCTCTCGGAAGCGATTCTGTTCTTTATTCTCTCTTCCGCAGCAGCTCTCTCGGCTTTGAACCAATCGAGGTTTTCGAGTTCGCTATCACCGCCTACGTAATCGTCAAGTCTGCTCTCAGGCTTAGGATCGGTGGCAATAGACAACGATTCGTTGAGTTTATCCAACTCCCCGAGGGTTTTATTTATGTCTCCAAATATCTTCTTGCTGTCGACGCCCACCTTTTTGAAGTCTGGAGCTTGTTTAAGAAGACCTTTGCAACCTGCGATAGCATCAGGCAACTTGCCCAAATTCGCAACTACTTTTGCAGTATGCGCACCCAAAGCAATGTTGTTTTTGGTTTGATCCAATTTGTCGGCTAGTGCAAACACGCTATGCTTTTGCCTAATCAATTGCTTAGCTCTGTTTTCGTCTTTGCGAATAAACGCATCATCGATATAAGAGTCGAATTTTGCACCGAAGTTACGCAACTCTCTCATTGACTTATCCAATGCATCAAGAGCCTCGATAATCTTCTCGTCGTTAGTTTGTTTTCTTTTCATAATAAACCTCCATTATAATATATTGAGATGGTCTTTGACCAATTTGTCTATAGCGTCGTCAACTTCTTCAAACTTTTGCTGAAAGCCTGCTTCTTGTTTTAAGAGGTCGTCTACCATATTCAGAGTTTCTTCATCGCTCATCAAGCCTTTGACAATCTTGGAGTTTTCGAAGTGACTCTTTTCATCTGCGAGAACTTTGCGCAAATCATCATCTACAACTATGTATTTAAGGGTTTCTTCCGACATTCTCTTGTGCAACTTCGAAGCCAACTCGGCAAGTTTGTGAAGGTTCTTGACGTTAGCAGCCATTCTCATTAGCTTGTGTTCAGGGATAGACTTCTCCACCACCTTATACTCACCGCGTTGGATCATTGCTTCGAGCAAAATCATATTCTTCTTCAAAATGTCCAATAATGCGCAAAACTGTTGCAAGGACAAAGAATAAATATGGCGATTATACGCATCCTTTTCCTTTTGATATCTTAGATGACTTATTTTCAATCTATAGGTATACAAGTTATAGATATCTTCGATCAAAAAGAATTCAATATAAGCTTCTCTTTGATAATAAGTGATCCTATTGTTGCGCAAGAAACATTCTGCTGCTTCCTTACGCTCTTTATGGTTTCTGATTCTAGGTTCTGCCATAGTGTTATACTCCTTTATTATTATTAATTATATTATACCATAACAGTGAGCAATAATCAATTACGACTTTCTTATTTGAATTAAATTTGAAGTTTTTTGTATTTACTTCCAAATATCGATCACTGCCTCTTGCTTAAGAATATTGTACTGCTCCAAAAATCTCATTTCAACCTATAATTTCACATCAATCGTATACAAATTTTTAAAATTTACTAAAAAAATGCTTGACATCATATTTTTGGTTTTATATTGCCGAGTTTTTTACCTGATACAACGATTTATCGATAAAAAAATCCGGCGTTTTCTAACGCCGGACCTACTAGTGCCGATTACAATCTTTAGCCGATTTATTTCAAAAGCTAAATATCACACTTGGTTTGACAATCCGCCAAACGTACAATTTATCTAACAATATCTATAGACGCACTAGTACCGAGTCTATCGGCTCCTGCCTCTATCATTTTGAGAGCGGTTTGTTTGTCCCTTATGCCACCGCTCGCCTTGACCTTTAGTCCCCCACAGCTCTTCTTCATCAAAGCCACGTCCTCTACCGTTGCTCCTCCTGTAGAAAAGCCCGTCGATGTCTTGACGAAGTGAGCCCCGGCTTCAGCCGAGATTTGGCAAGCCTTGACAATTTCTTCCTTGGTTAGCAGGCAGGTCTCCAAGATAACTTTGACAGTCGTCCTGCAGCCCTCAACCACAGCTTTGATATCCTCTTTTACGCCTTCGTAGTCCTTGTCTTTCATAAGCCCGACGTTGATGACCATATCGATTTCACTTGCGCCGTTTTGCACTGCTTCTATCGCTTCCGCCACCTTGCAGCTTGTGGTAGTCGCCCCCAGCGGGAAGCCAACGACGCACGCCACGTTGACGTCGCTATCCTTTAGCAATTCACTTGCTTGTTTTACTCTGCATGCGTTGACGCACACGCTGGCAAATCCGTATTGCACGGCTTCACGGCACAACTTTTCCACGTCCTCTTTGGTTGCTTGCGCTTTGAGGATAGTATGGTCTATGTATTTTGCAATATTCATTTTATTATCTCCAATATCAATTTATTTTGTTTAGGTTTTTGGCTATCTATTGTCACGGCGCTTAGCACTTTACTGCTCATATTCTCGTGTTCAATTTTGTTGTAATAAATTTTTGCTATCACGTCGCCATTTTCAATTTTGTCACCCACGTTGACGGTCAATTCTACGCCGACTTGCGAGTCGATATTATCCTCGACTTTTATTCTTCCACCGCCCATATCACGTACGACTTCGGCTATTTTCATAGCGTCTATATCGCTCACGTATCCGTTACTTTTTGCCAAAATTGGCAACACGTATCTGGTATTTAGCAATTTTTCGGGATTTTTGATATAATCGATATCTCCGCCCTGCTCTGCTATCATATTTTCAAAGACTTGATATGCTCGTCCGCTGATTATAGCTTCTTCGGCTACTTCTCTTGCATTGTCGATTCCCGCCGATTCTAGCAATCTTTCGGCTAGCGCCAATGACACTTCGTATAGATTGCCACGACTTTCGTTTCTGAGCACTTTGAGTGCGCCGTACACCTCTAAGCTGTTGCCTACATAATTGCTGAGAGGCACGTTCATATCGGTGACCAATGCGCTTATATTTCTTCCGCTCGCCTTACCTATCGATACCATCAACTTGGCTAGGCTAACGGCATCCTCTTGATTTTTCATAAATGCGCCTCTGCCACACTTGACGTCCAGCACTATATTTTTCGCTCCGCCCGCAAGTTTTTTGGACATAATAGAAGATGCGATGAGTGCCACGCTATCCACCGTTGCAGTCACGTCCCTAAGTGCATACAACTTCTTATCGGCAGGGCAAATTTGTCCCGTTTGACCGGCAACGGCAATACCGATTTTATCTACTTGTCTATAGAATTTTTCCGGAGTCATAGTTACTCTAAGCCCCTTGACCGACTCCAATTTGTCGAGAGTTCCGCCCGTATGCCCCAGACCTCTGCCGCTCATCTTAGCACCAATCAATCCGCAAGCCACCACGGTGGGCAAAACTATAAAAGTCGTACTATCGCCCACTCCCCCCGAGCTGTGTTTGTCTGCACTCAAGTCGCCGTAAGCCGACAAATCAAGCATATCTCCGCTATTTGCCATAGCGTTAGTCAGCCATACTGCCTCTTTGTCGGTCATACCCTTGAGGACGATAGCCATCAACAAAGCAGAAGTTTGATAATCGGCAATCTCGCCTTTCATCAATCCCGCAATCCAAAAGTCGATTTGTTCTTTTCTCAACTCTTTACCGACTTTTTTGTCCTCAATTATCTCGATTATATTCATTGCCTCTCCTAATTTTGCAAGACCTTATCAATGCCCTAATCTCATCGGGATTGACGGTCTGTTGCTTTTTTAACTTGCTCGCCTTGTAATATATATCGCAATCGAAGCATATTGTCGCACTTTTTCCAAACTCGATTTTGATACAGTCCGTCAACTCTTCGACGAGTTTTTGTCTTTGAGTGCGACTATATATAGGCTTAGTCGTCACGCACACCAAAGCCTCGTCGTCCACAACCAGACAAATTGCGGTATCTATCGATTCGTGCGATTTTACTCTACTTTCTATCAGCGATTCGACGTTATTTCCACTCACCGCTACTGCCATACAAAGAGCCAATGCTAAAGTTTTCATACCCTTTATATGTGCAAAAACCAATCAATTATACACTTTATTAGATTATTGCTCTATAGATCGACGTGCGATAGTTTTGTCTGTCGACTTTCCTCAAAGTATTTGCATTATCAATAATGTTTAATGATAATATTATAATATAAGCCCCTTGCATTTTCAATACCCAATCAATATTTTATATCGAAATAATCGAGATATTTTTTGAATTTGTCTTGTGCAAAAAGACATGTGTAACGCAAATATCCTCTCTCGTTTTTCCACTCTCTCAAGCCTCGATAATAAAACATTTTCAATTCCTCGTCAATTATAAACGGAACGTAGCCAAAGCGCAGACATTCCTTCAACATAATCAACCTACCCACTCTACCGTTGCCGTCTTGAAAGGGATGAATACTCTCCAACTTATAATGAAAGTCAAGGATATCGTCAAAGGTCGGCTGTTCTATTCCATTGTACTCGGCAAGCAACTCAGTCATTTTCCCATCAACCTCTTCGGGTTTAGTCGTCTCGCTTCCGCCCACCTCATTAGGCAATTGTTTATATTCGCCAACCCTAAACCAACCCAATCTACTATCGCTCGTTCCGTTCTTTAGAGTTCTATGCAATTCCTTGATAAGGTTTTCGGACAGTTTCTTTTTTGCACATTCGATAACTATATCTATACACCTAAAGTGATTAGCGGTTTCCACTACGTCATCAACTTTTACGGCTTCGGATATACCGATAGTATTGGTCTCAAAAATATACCGGGTTTGCTCGTGCGTAAGTTTACTTCCTTCAATATGATTAGAGTTGTAGGTCAATTCTATTTGCACCTTATGATAAATACCGCCCGATATACGGTTATTCTTTTCGATACGCAAAATATCAAGCAATGTTTTTGGCTCTTCGATTTTTTTGTTACTTCTCTCAGGCTTTACGGCGTCTTCGGGTATATTCCAAGTTTTACCCGTCAAAAAGGCTCCGTCGATTTTTCCATGTGCGCAATAATTACGCACGCTTCGCTCAGAAATATTCCATTTTTTTGCTATTTGAATTACCGATAAATACTTCATAATATCATTATATCCGTTATCGGCAAAAAAGTAAATATATTATTCTAATTTTAATAATTTTTGCCGATATAGGCAATAAAAAACAGTCCCACCGACTGTTCTATTAAAGGTCGCCTTGTGCATGCAAAAGTCACGCACGTTGCAACAAACACCTCAGACAAGCATAGCTGTGGTGTAGCGATTTCATATAACTACACCACAGTATTCCAATCTATTCCCCGCTATATCTGGTCACGTTGGTGCCGTCCGACCACAGTTGTTCGAGAGAATACAATCTTCTAGTCTCTTCGTGGAAGATATGCACGATGACGTCGCCGTAGTCGACTACCGCCCATCTACCTTCTTGTTTACCCTCGCTTCTCAGCGGCTGCCTACCGAGCTTGGACATTTCGTCGTCCACGTAGTTGGCAAGCGCCTTGACTTGCGTAGTCGAGCGACCGGAACAAATAATAAAGTCGTCTGCAATAACCGTGAGATGTCTTATATCCACCACCACTATGTCTTGCGCCTTTTTGCTATCGAGTATTTTGCATATTTCTTGTGTAATATTCATATTTATCCTCTACTTGTTTATATTTTATTGTTGTTTATTTTCGTTGCGATAATATTCTACCGCCCGAGTCGTCAGCGTATAGATATCTCCGCCTCGACCTACAAGGTAGGCGTATTGGTGTTCCATACACGCCACGAAGCCTTGGTGCAAGTCTTGCCATATTATCTTTCTCAACTCGTCCACGCCCTCGAAGTCCCTATCCTCTTCCAGCATATCGGCGCAGAAAATCAACTTGTCGAGGTTGGTCATATTAGGCTTGGCGGTGGTATGGTATTTGATTGCATTGAGCACGTCCTCATCGTGTATGCCAAACTCTTCTCGTGCCACCACGCTACCCGCAAACTGATGATACACGGGCGTACCCACGCTGTCTTTCGGTATAGCTTGATTGTCTACGTTTTTTACTCTTTTGGCGCAGTCGTGCAAAAGCCCTGCAGTCACAATCTTATCGGTATCGAGTCCCAATTTCAAATCGCTGTTGAGCTTCAGTGCGCAATACGCCACTCTGAGGCAATGCTTATAAGTCCTCTCGCCCGTCCATTCTTTGAGTTTATCGGCAAGGCTCACCGTCAACTTTTTGCCAATACGTATCGACTTATCGACGTATAACCCATTTTTTTCGATATACTCGGCAACGCCTTTAGGCACACCCCTTACCAAGCCAAGACGGCTCTCCAATCTCACTATCGTTGACGATATATCCTTAGGCACAAATTTTTCTAACGCAATGTCTGCACCTTGCTCTCTCCAAAATTTGCTCGCCTCTTCCACCTCGGCTATTCTATCGCCTCTATCGAAGACCACCAACTTGACTTGACCTATTATTTGATAAGGATTTTTCCATTTACCAAGGTCAATCAAACTATCTCCGCCTATTACAAAGTCGAATTCGCCTATTCTTTCTTTATACAGCGGAATGGTGATATAACTATAATTGTCTTTAGGTCTATCCCTCTCCAGGTCGCATATCTGCATACCCTCACGCCCCTGTATAGCTATTTTTAGCATCTCGCATCTAGTATCGAAGTTATTGTCGCATTGCTTATAGGCGGGGTTGTTGGAAGGTGCCAACACCACTCTATCATAGCCGTGCGATAGCAGATATTCCGCCATTTGCATATGACCGTCGTGGACGGGATTAAAGGTTCCCCCAAACAAAGCAGTTTTCATAGTTTTATTATATATCAAAATGAGGCGATTATCAATATCAATTTGTGTTTAGCTATCTATTTTTTTGGCAATAATGCCGATATGGGCAGTTTCTTTGACAAAATGTGGTTGATAATCATAGGTTTTTTGACGGTTGTCGTGCTGACTAGTTTTGCGGGGCTTAAGTTGTGGCAATGCCTACTTATAGCCTTTGCCATATCTACGCTTGCAAGTTTTTTTGTCATGACAATCAATCGTCCCTATCGCCAAACCATGAGATACGGAGATTGGATTACATACTGCGTCATACACGGCAAGGAGTATATCCTTTCTCTTATCTCTCGTCTATCTCCGCAATCCGAAGTATCCGACAACAAGGACTATATACTCATCGACGGACAAGTTGTGTTCTTGTGGGCAAAATTGTCGGGTATTTCACCCGATTCTATTGCCAATATGTGTTCGATTTGCATCAACAACGGCTTTGATTATGCTTACGTATTATGCACAGAGAGCAACAAGCATTTTCTATACTTTGCCCAAAGAATTTCCAACGTCAAACTAGAGTTTTGCAATCTAAAAAGGTTATACAAATCCGCCCTCAATCAAGGACTCTTGCCCGGCAAATCTATTCGTCCTAGTATCAAATATATAATATCTTCGGTTTTTCGCTCGTTGCTTGACCGTAGCAACGTCAAACGCTACGTCTTCGTATCGGTAATATTGCTAGCGTTTAGTTTTATCACACCACTCTCGACTTACTATCTCGTCATATCGTCTATCGCCCTTGCTCTTGCCCTACTATGTCTTGTCAAAGACGTTTTTTCTCACACTACTAGTCACGACGATACGCCCGATACGCCTAACTATGAGTGCGACGAGTTTGCTACGGATATCTCTACCAGCGACAACACCTCGTCCAACGACACTACAGGCGATATCCAACGCTAAGCTGACACTGACAGACTTTTTAAGTACTAAATATAGTTGGTACTCAAAGTCGACACTAAACTATTTCAACAATCGGTTAGACAGCATCCCCCAACCAAAAGAGCGAAATTTCCAAAACAAAAGACGCCCCAAGGCGTCTAAATAATATTGATATATCAACCAATGCTGAGTTTTGCTAGCAAAATAGCAAAATATTGCTCACAAAATATGCTTCACGTCTTTTCTCTTAGATACACGATACAGCGTAATCTTGTTGCCTAGTGCTTGCACGGGCTGAGCGTTTACGCTCTCGGCAACTTCCGCAATAACGTCCTTAGCGCCGAAATCGGCGGTCTTGAGTACGTTGATTTTTATCAATTCTTTGGCTTCCAATTGTTCGTCTATCTCTTGGATAAGGCTCTCGGTGATTCCGTTTTTACCTATAGTCACCACAGGCTCGATAGTCATCGCCAATCCTCTGAGTTTTGCTCTTTCACT
>JBJETR010000023.1:0-3541 GCA_051883415.1 Christensenellales bacterium
TACGGGGTTGCCCCCGAGGGATTTTAAGTCCCTTGCGTCTGCCTATTCCGCCACATCGGCAAATAAAAAACTCTTGCCTTATGCAAGAGCTTTTTGATTGGAGGCACCACCCAGATTTGAACTGGGGAGTGAAGCTTTTGCAGAGCTTTGCCTTACCACTTGGCCATGGTGCCATATTTGGAGCGGGAGACGAGATTCGAACTCGCGACATTTGCCTTGGCAAGGCAACGCTCTACCACTGAGCCACTCCCGCAGACTTTTGCGACGTTATCTATAGCGTGGTCGAGTCTCCCCGACAACAATAGATAGTTGGTAATTCTATTGCGAGGTTTGAACTTGTTGTCCACTCGGCTAAAAACGATATGCAATATCGTTTTCTTAACGCCTCGTGCCACTTCGCACTCCCGCAGACTTTTATGTAATTATATTTAATATTGACGATACAGTGTCAATATATGCCTTTCTAAAAATTTTGACACAACATCAAGATTGTCGACATTGTGTCAAATTGGTGGAAGCTATAGGGCTCGAACCTATGACCCTCTGCTTGTAAGGCAGATGCTCTCCCAACTGAGCTAAGCTTCCTTGTCAGCGCTCAATAAATATAACAAATATTTTGGTGATTGTAAAGAGTTTTTTCATAAATTTTTGAAAAAATTTTTTTAATTGCAAAAAATTGCTGTTTTTAAAAATATTAAGGGGGATATTGGGGCAAAATCACAATATTGACTTTGCGGTAGTATATGATATAATATATATAGGTGAGAATATGAAAAACAAGACTGCTAAAATAATTGCAATAGTAATGTGTACGATATTTGCTCTATTTGTCTTGACGGTGATAGGATACGTGATTTACGTGGTGTGTCAGTATGACAGAATAGAGGACAATCTTGTTGTGGCTACGACGGACAACCAAACTCGATACGTAGAGCAAAACGGGGTATATACTATCGTCACCTACAACATAGGCTTTGGTGCGTACACGCAAGAGTTTGACTTTTTTATGGACAGTGGAGAGATGCTTGACGGCACCAAAGTCAGTGGCAAGGGCAGTACTGCCAAGGACAAAGAAACAGTACTAACCAATACTAGCGGCGCAATATCTAGCGTCACGGACGGTGACTACGACTTTTTGATGTTCCAAGAAGTGGACATCGATTCTACGCGTTCGCATCACGTCAATCAATACTTTATGCTAGCCGAGGCTTTTGGAGACGATAGAGGCAGCACTTTTGCCAGCAACTTCCATTCGGCGTACCTTCTCTATCCATTCCACGATCCTCACGGTCGCAGTAATGCGGGCATAGCTACCTTTAGCAAGTACAATATAGCCAACAACGTGCGCAGACAATATCCCGTGGACACGGGTTTTGGCAAGTTCTTTGACCTAGATAGATGCTTTGTGATGTCGTCTATACCTCTATCCAATGGCAAAAATCTCACTCTCATCAACAGCCACATGTCGGCGTACGACGAGGGCGGAAAGATAAGAGAGCAACAGCTTGCCCTGCTCAATAGAGTTCTTGCAGAAGAGGCAGAGAAGGGCAATTACGTGGTCGTTGGCGGAGACTTCAACCACGATATAGCCGATAGCATCAATCTCTTTACTACAGGGCAAAAAGTGCCTGAATGGGTATTCAAGCTCACGAACGACGACCTGACTAGCGGCTACAAATTTGCCACCGCCAACAACGTGCCTACTTGTCGCAGTACCGATATGCCTTATACCAAGGACGTCAACTATACGGTAGTCGTAGACGGCTTTATCGTGTCGGACAATATCGAAGTCAAGTGGGTGAGAAATATCGACACCGACTTTATGTACAGTGACCACAATCCCGTAGAAATGAGCTTTATGCTCAAATAATTACGCCCGACCTTTTGGTCGGGCATTTAGAAAAATGCGTGTAAAATCACTAACTCGAGGAGGGCTTTATGGATAGAATCACCGAAAAAAAACCAATAGCCATTGTATTGCTAGCTATTTTATTGATTAGCATAATTTTGTCTATGCCAATTGCGGTAGCGGATATGGGACCTAAACCTCAAGCGACTTTTGACATAGTTGGTACGGAGAATTTAGGCAATTTTCACCTCATAGTCTTTTATGACCACGGCAATTATAATGAAAACTTTGTTGACGACGAAGATACCTCTTACGAGATTTTGAACTCTTATACCTATCCCGACCTGGATAAGAAGCTTATTTACAAAAATCAAAGCGGTGATTTACATATCGTGTATAGCTATTATGCACCGGAAAAATACGTATTTATGTTTGTATCCGAAGATTATAGCAAAGCAGTCAAAACCCAAGTGATAGAACGTAAGTACTTCGAAGGCTTTTATACTATAGACTTGCAAGGAATATCGTGGGACGAGTGTGAAGACGTACAAGTCGTTGTAGAGTGTGAAGACATACAAGTTGTAGGAGAGTGTAAGACTGATTACAAGTGGTGGTATACCATCGTGTCTACGCTTGCTCGTATGCTTGCCACGGTGGCTATCGAGTGCCTGATTGCTTTGATATTCATAAGGAGCAAAAAGGACTTTGCCTTTATAGCTATAGTCAACCTAATATCCAACTTTTTGCTCAACCTGATACTGTCGCTCATTGACTTTTTCTCGGGTTATCAACTATTCTTGTATTGTTTGGCGTACGTATTTTTTGAAGTTGTCGTCATAATAGCCGAAGCCATAGCTTATTGTAAGAAGATGCCTCATATCGCCAAGTATAAGCTTATTCTGTACGCAATATTTGCCAACTTTATCTCCTACGCTGTGGGCGTGATGGTAGGCTTGCCGATATGGGCGGGAGTCTTTGGATAATATCTAGTAGAAAATCAAAGCAAGAATAGTATTGCAAAAGGAGAAAATTATGAAAAAATTGTTGTCTGGTATTTTAGTACTTATTATCGTTGCATGCAGTTGTGTATATTTGGTCGCTTGTAAAGATGACGATACTATTTCTCTGCCATATAGGATAGAAAAATACTTTGATTTAGAAGAAGAAAAAGTATATTGGGACGGAAATTTCACCGAAGATAGCAAAATTCATTGCGTTTATATAGAATTTAAGAAGGTCAAAAAAGCTCGCCTTGACGCTGATCCCCCTATTATGTTTTCTATTCTAAATTTCGAAGATTTGGAATATGACAATGCAGAACAGATGGTATACCAATCTAGTGCACCGTCAACTATTGATGCTATGACTTTGGCTACTTATCGTCAAACGGCGATTGTTTTTCTAAAGGATAAGGGAAAAGAAAACGTAATAGAGGCAATAGAGTATTTTAGTCGTATGAGCATCGTATATTATGCGTCGCCTTATACTCCGCAATCATCGGATATAATGTACTAACTAAAAACAAAAAAGACGCCCCTCGAGGCGTCTTTTTGTATGTCGTTGTATTTGATTATTTGGTCAAGCCTTCTTGTACCGCAACTGCGCAAGCAACCGAAGCACCTACCATTGGGTTGTTACCCATACCGATAAGTCCCATCATCTCAACGTGAGCAGGAACGGAAGAAGAACCTG
>JBJETR010000024.1:0-3487 GCA_051883415.1 Christensenellales bacterium
TTGCCTAATACCAATTTTAGAGTAGAATTGACCAACAAACACGTTATCGTAGCGTATATTGCTGGCAAAGTTAGAAAAAACAACATCAAGATTTTGGAAGGTGATTCCGTAAAGGTCGAACTCAGTCCTTATGATTTGACCAAAGGCAGAATCACGTACCGTAATAAAAATTAGGAAGAGCGGAGGATAATAAAATGAAAGTTAGACCATCAGTAAAACCTATTTGCGATAGCTGCAAAGTTATTAAGAGAAACGGAACCGTAATGGTTATTTGCTCTAAGTACAAAAAGCATAAGCAAAAACAAGGTTGATAAAAATATTATACAAACTTAGACAAGGATTGTGGAAAAAACCATAAATCCTTGCTTTGCGTTAAAAAAGTCGTGCGATTTTGTTGCCATTATTGAAAAATTGTGGTAAAATCGTATGGCAAAATGAGAAATTATCCGTACGGGAGCGGCTAATATATCGTTTCATTCCAAATCTACAAGCGATATAACTTCCTTTGGCGTATAATATAAAATTATTACATTTTTATTTGGAGGTAGTTGAATGGCTCGTATTGCTGGCGTGGATTTGCCACGTGAGAAAAGAGTGGAAATCGGACTTACTTATATCTTCGGTATAGGTAGAGTTACCGCAAACAAACTTCTCGCCGAGACCGGCGTCAATCCTGACACGAGAGTCAAGGATTTGACCGACGACGAAGTGGGTAAGATCCGTGCTTGGATTGACCGCAACGCTGTAGTTGAAGGCGATTTGAAGCGCGAAATTAAGTTGAATATCAAGAGATTGCAAGAAATTGGTTGCTACCGTGGTGTCAGACATCGTAAGGGGCTTCCTGTTCGTGGACAGAGCACCAAACAAAACGCTCGTACACGCAAAGGTCCTAAGAAGACCGTAAGTCGTAAGAAGAAATAAGGAGGGGTAAGATATGGCAGTAGCTAAGAAAGTCGTTTCGACTAAGAAACGCAACACTAACAAACGTCGTGTTGAAAAAGGTTGCGCACATATTCACGCTTCCTTCAACAATACTATCGTAACCTTTACCGACTTGCAAGGTAATACCGTAAGTTGGTCAAGCGCAGGTAAGCTCAACCTTCGTGGTTCTAAGAAATCTACTCCTTTTGCCGCTCAAATGGTGGCTGAGGACGCTGCTAAAGTGGCTGTAGATTGCGGAATGAAGAGCGTTGAAGTTTACGTAAAAGGACCGGGCTCCGGTCGTGAATCTGCTATTAGAGCGATGCAAGTTTGCGGTTTGGAAGTAACGCTCATCAAAGACGTTTCTCCAATTCCTCACAACGGTTGCCGTCCGCCTAAAGCAAGAAGACTATAATAAGGAGGAAAGACAGAAATGGCTAAATATACCGGACCTGATTGTCGCCAATGCAGAAGAGAGGGTGTAAAACTCTTTTTGAAGGGCGAAAGATGTATGTCGGCTAAGTGTGCAATTGAAAAACGCCCTACCCCTCCAGGACAACACGGAGCTGGACGTAAGAAGGCGTCTTCTTATGCCGTACAGTTGAGAGAAAAACAAAAGACCAAGAGAATTTACGGACTTTGCGAAAAGCAATTTAGAGGCTATTTTGACAAGGCAGAAACCATGAGAGGTATCTCCGGTGAAAATATGCTTAGCTTGCTAGAAAGACGTCTTGACAACGTAGTATTCAGAATGGGTATCGCCCCTTCTAGAGCTCAAGCAAGACAAATCGTAAATCACGCTTTGATTACCGTCAACGGACAAACTGTAAATATTCCTTCTTTCCTCGTAAAGAAAGGTGACGTGATTGCCGTTAAGGAAAACAAAGTTGACAAAACTTATTTTAAGAATCTCAAAGAGGGTAAGTCTATCGGACTTGTTAAGTGGCTGGAATTTGACAACGAAAAACTCAGCGGAAGAATCGTTGAATTGCCTACAAGAGAAGATATCGTCGAGAATATAGAAGAGCATTTGATCGTCGAATTGTATTCTAAATAAGTTTAGCTCTAAATAATTGGGAGGTAATGATATGATAGAGATTAACAAACCCAGAATCGAGTGTATAGAAGAAGAGCATGGCAAAAAGATGCAATTTGTGGTTGAGCCTCTCGACCGTGGATTCGGTGATACTTTGGGTAATGCGATGAGAAGAATTTTGCTCGGTGCACTTCCGGGCGCTGCTCCTGTAGGCATCAAAATCACCGGAGTTCAACACGAATTTACTTCTATCCCGGGCATTAAGGAAGACGTCACCGATATCATCCTTAACATCAAAGGTCTTGCTGTCAAGGCTCATTCCGAAGATAGAAACTTTAAGCAAGTGTGCACAATCAATAAATATACTCCTGGCGAAGTTAGAGCAAGCGATATTGCGCACAGTTCCGATATAGAAGTTCTCAATCCCGATATGTACATCTGTACTTTGGACGAGGGTGCGTCTTTGGAAATGGAAATCACCATCGGCGTGGGCAGAGGATACGTTTCTGCTCGTGACAACAAGGACGATAGTGCTCCAATCGGATATATCCCTGTTGATTCGATATTTTCGCCTGTCGAGGCTGCTAGCTACCACGTAGAAAGAACTCGTCAAGGACAAGATATCAACTTTGATAAATTGATTGTCGACGTGTTGACTAACGGTACCGCTTCTCCAAGAGAAGTAATCAGCTGGTCGGCTAAGTTGATGCAAGAGCACGTAGGCTTGTTCGTAAATCTTGTGGATAGCATGAAGGATAGAGAAATTCTCGTAAGTCCTGACGAAGAAAACAAGAAGAAAGAACTTGAAAGCAATATCGAAGACCTTGAACTCTCGGTTAGATCCTTCAATGGTCTTAAGAGAGCGGGTATCAACACTATCGAAGACTTGATTAAGAATAACACCGAGGAAGACCTCTTGAAGGTGAGAAACCTTGGTAAGAAGTCCATCGAAGAAGTTAAGCAAAAGCTGAGAGACAAAGGTCTTAGTCTCAAAAGCAACGAAGAATAATAGGAGGTAAAAACTATGGCAAGAAAGTTGGGAAGAACAGCAGAAGAAAGAATGGCTATCATTCGCAACCAAGCTTCGGAATTGCTTTGGAACGGACGTCTCGAAACGACCGTCGATAGAGCTAAAGAAGTAAGAAGTTATGCGGAAAAGATGCTTACTCTTGCTATCAATACCTATGAAGATGTAGTTACGGTAAAGAAGTCCAAAAAAGACGAAAAGGGCGTAATAACTGAAGTTGAATTTATCAATGACGGCACTAAGAAACTTGCTGCCAGAAGAAAACTTATGGCAGGTCTTAGAGACCTTCAAGAAATAAAGGGTGACAAGGAGAAGAAGTCCGACTTCGCTGAAAGAACCAGAGAAGTTAAGCACCCTCTCATAGAAAAAATGTTCAGAGAATACGCTCCGTTCTATGCAAAGAGAGCAGAGGCACTCAATCAAAAGGGTGGATATACTCGCATCATCAAACTCGGCGCAAGAAGAGGCGACAATGCTGAAATGGCTATCATCGAATTGGTAAA
>JBJETR010000025.1:0-3309 GCA_051883415.1 Christensenellales bacterium
AATAAAAATGAGGAGAAAAGTTGTCTTCTCTCCTCATTACCACTTATCAGGTGGTTAGTCGTCCTTAGACGATATAGGCAACGTCATTAGTCGTTGCTTTTGGTGCATTTGCAATTCTTTTCGGTGCTTTCTGCCTTGCATTTGCAAGCCTTAGAGCCCTTGTTTTGCATCTTGTTCTTAGTCATTGTGCAAACCTCCTTTGATAAGCTAATTATATTGTTGGCAATTTGATAGAATATATCCGTATTGTGCGAGGTTACAAATATTGGATTTTCGCTATCATTATATCTAAGTGTGTGAGCAAAAAATATAGAGCGGGTGAGAAGTTGAAAACTAATATTGAAAATAAAAAATAATCAAGGATATTGACGGCGAAAAAAAATAGAATTATAATAATAAAAGATAATATTTATAAAACGTGCGACAAGCTGCGCCGGCGAGGAAGAAGGTATCGACTAATAAGATGGTTTTGGTACCGATTATTCTAAGCAAGTGAGGCAAAAGGTGCGTTGAGGAGAAAAATATGGCAGGTTGGTTTAGTAGACAATTTAGAAAAGTAATACAATGGGAAAACGACAATCCCAATACTATCGTGTGGAAGTATCCGCTAGAGAAAAAAGAAGAGATTATGAAAAAATCTCAACTAGTGGTGAGAGAGGGACAAAAGGCGCTGTTTATCCAAGAGGGTAAGCTTGCCGACGTGTTCGGTCCGGGTACGTACGAGCTTAGCGACGTACGCAACATCCCTATCCTTACTTCGCTCAATAGTTGGAAGTACGCTTGGGAAAGCCCATACACGGGTGACGTGTACTTTATCTCCACCAAGCAGTTTATCAACAACAAGTGGGGCACGTCAAACCCTGTGATGATGAGAGATAACGACTTCGGAATGATTAGAGTGAGAGGCTTCGGTACATATTCCTTTGCCGTGGGCACGCCTACGCAGGCTATGAACGAGCTCTTTGGCTCGATGGGCGAACTTACCGTCAAAAACGTAGACGAATACTTCAAAAAGATTATTACCTCTACTCTTAGCAACGTAATTGCCGAGTCTAAGATTGCCGCACTCGACCTCGCTATGCACTACGACGAAATCACCGATATGGCTAAGGTCAAGTTGCAAGAGGAGTTCGACAAAATCGGCATAGAAATCAAGGCGCTCTTTATCGAAAATCTATCCTTGCCTGAAGAAGTGGAGAAGATGATGGATAAGCGTACCTCCGTGGGCGTTATGAACGGAGCTATGCAAGGATATGCTCAAATGGAGAGTATCGAGGCTATGAAATCCGCCGCTAAGAACCCCGGTGGACTTGCTGGAGCGGGCATAGGTCTAGGTGCGGGACTCGGCGTTGGCAGAGTTTTTGCCGACGGCATGAGCAGTATTGCTAGCGGTGCTGCCGACGTGGAGGCTAAGGATACTTGTCCAAGCTGTGGCGCAAAGGTCAAGAAGGGCGCAAAGTTCTGCCCCGAGTGCGGTAAGAGTATGGAAAGTACGCAAAAATGTCCTAAGTGCGGAGCAAACGTCAAGAAGGGCGCAAAGTTCTGCCCTGAGTGCGGAGCGAGTCTCGGCAGTGTAAAATGCCCTAAGTGTGGCGCAGACGTCAAAGCAGGTGCGAAGTTCTGCCCTGAATGTGGTGAAAAACTGTAATGCAAGAAGAAAGTAAAACTATAACTTCACGTACGTATAAGTGCAAAAGTTGCGGAAACTTCTTGCACTACGATCCCGTGAGCAAAAAACTCAAATGCGACCATTGTTCCTCGCTCTACGACCTGGAAGCTGTGGGCGACGCTATGGAAGTTAGTTACGACGACAATACCGAACAAGGCTTTGAAGCGTGGGGCGACGTCAAGTGTGTAAAATGCAAAAGCTGTGGTGCCGTTACCGTGCTGAACGAGTACGATATGACGGGCAATTGTCCGTTTTGCGGTGCCAACAACGTCGTGTCCGCCGACGAGTTGCCGGGAATTAAGCCAACAGGTATCTTGCCTTTTGGGGTTGCCAAAGAGACGGCGGTGCAAAACTTTAAGACTTGGATAAAGAAAAAACTCTTTGCTCCGAGCAAGTTTAAGAAAAACAACAAAAAAGAGGACGTGGGCGGAATCTATCTTCCCGTGTTTACCTTCGATTGCAACGCTAGTACGCCTTATAGCATCAGATACGGTCAGTACTATTACGTCACCGTGGGTAGCGGAAAGAATAGGCGTACCGTGCAAAAAACAAGGTGGTACGTGGATAGCGGGTTCGTCGCTCGCAGTTATGACGACATTCAGGTAGAAGCGAGTAAGATGATAGAGCAAAAGGACTTGAACGGTATGGGCGGGTTTGACTCCAAAAATTCTTGCGGATATCATTCTCAGTTTTTGGCGGGCTATCAGGGCGAGAGATATAGCACAAGCTTGGACGAGTGTTGGAATAGAGCAGTTGACGTTATCAACGACGACCTAAAAGAAGTGGTAAAAAATAAGTATAACTACGACGTGCTGGATTACGTCAATATAAATCCCTCGTACGCTAACAAAAAGTATAAGTACATATTCGTGCCTGTTTGGCTGATTAGTTATCACTACAACAAAAAGCAGTATAACGATTACGTCAACGGCAGGACGGGCGTGGTGACGGGACAGTATCCTAAGTCGCTACCTAAGATTGCATCTTTTTGTGTTTTTGTAGGCGCTGTTATATTCGGACTTGCTTATTTAGCGTATAGATTTTTTGGTGGTTGAGAATGGAAAATCAAGTAAAATATAAATGCGAAAATTGTGGGGCTAATCAATTCGTCGTTTTGCCAAATAACGTCATAGAGTGCGAATATTGCCACACTAGGTACAAACTCAAAAAGAATTCGCCAAAAGCCGAATTTACCGTCGGTGGCAATAAAGCGACGTTCGACTTCGGCGACGTGGGCGAAAAGATTAGCGAAAAATTCGATAACGCCAAGGAAAAATTGAATAGTAACTCTGCGAGTAGACAAAAGATAATATTCGGCGTGTTGTCGATATTCTTGGGTGGCTTCGGCGCACACGATTTGCTCAGAGGCAACATAGTGGGATTTGTGTTTAGCTTGATATTCTGCTGGACGGGTATCCCTGCGATATTCGGATTGATTTGGGGCGTCAAGGCACTGTGTATGACCGACGAAAAATGGCAAGAAGTGATAGAGGATCACGAAGGTTGCCTCATCAGTCGCTTGTAAAAAATATAAAAATAATATATAATATAAATATCTATAACAATATTGTAAAGGAGAATAATCATGGAAATAACCAAAGATATGTTGATAGCAGACGCTCTTAGAGCAGGCAATACCG
>JBJETR010000026.1:0-14667 GCA_051883415.1 Christensenellales bacterium
GTTAGCACGACAAAAAATGCACCTATGGATTTTCCATAGGTGCTAATATGGAGCTGGGACCGGATTTGTAAGGAGCGTAGCGACGGAATAGTGAGCATAGCGAACGTCACATTATTTCGGCATTTGACGGCGTATATACTTCGCAATACTGTGTCGAGTTTGTGGGTGCGTTCGGTCACATACGCATTAGTATGCTCCCTCACGCCGTCCTCACTCTCCTTGTCTTGCTCGCCTCTTCACCGTCAAAGTTAGCACGACAAAAAATGCACCTATGGATTTTCCATAGGTGCTAATATGGAGCTGGGACCGGATTTGTAAGGAGCGTAGCGACGGAATAGCGATTGTTATACAATCGCGTCACGTTATTTCGGCAACCGGTTAGCACGACAAAAAATGCACCTATGGATTTTCCATAGGTGCTAATATGGAGCTGCTAACCGGATTTGAACCGGTGACCTCGTCCTTACCAAGGACGTGCTCTACCTCCTGAGCCATAGCAGCAATTTAGTTTGCTCACTTATTATATAGGACAAAATTCGCTTTGTCAATGTTTTGGCTTTATTTTTCTCAAATCTGTTCCGTCAATATAGGTAGCGTAGGCGTAAGCCTTGTTGCAAATGCGAGAAAAGGCTCTTTCGCCGTAGCGCTTGACGAATTGTTCGCCCGTAAGGTTGGTGGACAAAATCGTCTTTTTGCCGTGACCTATACGCCAGTCCACTATTGACAAAAAGTATTCGAGCGACACGTTTTTGTACATAGGCTCAGTGCCGAGGTCGTCGATGATGAGCAAATCGCATTGCAACAGACTGTCGTACAACTCGCTGAGCGCATCGTTTTTGGATAGATGTTTTGCGAGAACTATTCTACTCCAATCGAATGCCGTCACGTACACTACGTACTTGCCTTTTTCTATCAAATTGTTGGCAATGCAAGAGAGCAGGGAAGTCTTGCCCACGCCCACTGCTCCCGAGAGATAGACGGAACGCAGTTTTGAATTATCGAAATTGTCACAAAATTTTTGGAATATTGGATAGAGCTGTTGCATCTTGACGTTTTGAGCCAATTCTTCCAAATTATTATCCTCAAATCTAAAGTCGGGAAGAGGAGAAATCAACGCTTCTTTTTTTAACAATTCGCAATAAGCGTCCATATAACACCTGCAAGGCTTGTCGCCCACCCAACCCGTATCTTGGCAATGAGGGCATTGGTAGTGTATATCAAGGTCGATATTTTGGCTTGCAACGTACTTATCGTAGGCTTTAGTAGTGTCGTCCAAGCGTTGTCTGAGGTCGCCTGCGTCCAACTTGTATGCGCTTCTTCTTGCTAGTTCATTTTCCAGGCTTCTTTTGGCAGTATACAACTCGCAAAAATCCTTATCTTGCATAGCTTTAGCAAATCTGACCGAACGGTCGTTTTCGGCTTTGATTCGTTTGTTGCTAAATTGTGTATTGAGTTTAGTTGTCAGTCTTCTATTCATTATACAAGATCTCCCAGGTCATCGATACTGCCGAGGTAGGACGACAATTCGTCTTTGCTATATTTTTTGTCGCTTTCGTTGAAGTTGTTATTGGTTTTATTAGTAGTGTTCGGGCTATACGCCATGATTGAGTCTAGGCTGTCGAGTCCCGCTTGTCGCCAACGCGATAGCAAAGAATGTACGTTGCCCATCGGATAACTTTTACCTACGCTCAACGAGCAAGCGTAGAGTATAATCTCATCGTCTATGCCCCAAGCCTTCCACACGGCGTATTGTTCTCTATCCGCTTTGATGACGTTGCGAGAAGTACCGCACGCCTCCAACAATTTGGCGATAGTTTTGTCGATATTGGCAAGCTCGGACAGATATTCGTTGATAGCTTTCACGCTCAGTCTACCTTCTTTGACGAACTTATTTGCCACGTGGTTCATACCTTCGAGAGTGCGAACGGAATTGGAAAAGCAGTATTCCGCTATCAGCAAAATCGCCTCCTCTTCCAAGCCTTTGGCAAGCCAAGGCGAGATATATTTTTCTACCACGCTTTCCACGTTTTCGTAGAATAGTCCTAGGTTTTTGTTGACGGCAATGGCGAGGTCTTTGAGGTGTTGCTTGTTTTTGATATAAGCCACCGCTTCGCTTTGACTTATGGCGTTGTTGCGGAAGCACTCGTCCAGCGTTGCGTCGAGCTTAGACATACTCGTCTTGATTTTTGCCGACTTGACCACTGCTAGCACCGTTGGTAATTCAAAGCCCCAATTCTTGGTCCATTTGATATATAGGTCTTTGTCGTCCACGCTCATTTCCGATTTTTTGTTTAGGGCTTTTCCTACTGCTCTCAGTCCTTCGCTAGTCAGCTCAATCATGGTTATGCGTGCTTCCACGTCTTCGATGCTTCTCACGCCCTCGCTCAGCCAATTTTTGGCTACGGCTATGACGTAGTTGGCTTTGATTTTTTCGTTTTTGATACCTACGCAATAGCGAGCAATCATCAACAATACTTCTGGCGCCATTTTGCTCTCTTCCAAAAATTCGTAGTATGGAAGATAGTGCGAAGGAAGGGTAAGGTTTTCGCCGAAGATGCTCTCGAGTTGTCTGTTAAATTCTGCGTATTTTTCCGCCTTAAAGTGCTTTTTGTAACCTGCTTGCACGAGGGTGTTGTACTTGATAGACAGCGGAATAACGCTCGTCAAGCTTACAAGTCCGAGTTCCGACAACCCCAAAAAAGCCTTTTCCACGTCCTCTTGTTGCAGTTCGAGGGTAGCGCACATATTGTCCACGCTGTTGTCGACCGACAGCGGACAAGTGGACAAATACAAGCCGTAGAGGTACACCTTTAGTTGTATCTCGTCGCACAGTGGCATATAATCGGTTATAAACTTGTTTTTCAGCAACGTATATCCGTTGTCGTCCAGCGTTGCCGAGGTGGTGCAAAAATTCATAAAACTCCTTGAAGTAGCGATAGAATTGTGCTACAATCAAACTGCGGTATATAAAATAATACCATATTTATCAAAAATATCAAGTCTTTTGTCGAAAAGTTTTTTTGTATACAAAATATAGTGTGCAACCAAGTTTTCGACCACAACGAGGGCAAATGGCAATTATATCAATCAATGGTCTTACCAAGACGTATAAGACCAAAAACAAAACGGATAGCAAGTTAGACAGGCAACGTATCACGGCTGTCGACAACGTGACTTTGGATATCGAGCAAGGCGAAATTTTCGGGCTTGTCGGTTCCAACGGCGCAGGCAAAACCACGCTCATCAAGCTTATGCTCGGGCTGACCAGAGCCGACAGCGGTAGCGTGACGATATGCGGATACGATAGTGCCAAGGATAGCGAACAAGTCTTGTCAAGGGTAGGCGCAATAGTAGAAGAGCCAACGCTTTTCAAGGATATGACGGGCATGCAAAATCTTAGGTTGCTTGCCAAGCTTGGCGGCGGCTTGCCACAGTCAAGGATAGACCAGGTTGTGGAGATAGTGGGCTTGAAGGAGCGTATCAACACCAAGTTTTCCACCTATTCTTTGGGCATGCGTCAAAGGCTCGGCATTGCACAAGCTATAATGCACTCTCCCGAGGTATTGTTGCTAGACGAGCCAATCAACGGCTTCGATCCTCAAGGCATAATCGAGATGAGAGATATTTTACGTAGATTAGCCAAAGAATACGGCACGACCATACTCATATCCTCGCACATTTTGTCGGAGCTTGAAGAATTGTGCGACAGGGTTGGCATAATGAAGCAAGGTAGACTCATTGCCGTCGACACACTTACCAATCTTCAAAAGGACAACAGCGAGATTATATTGCGCATGACTTGTAGCGACGTTGTCAAGGCGGCACAAGTCGTCGGCGAGTTGGAGGGCATACAAGTCAAGATTGTTGACCAATACGTCTACGTCAAATGTACGTCCGAACAACAAATAAGCGACGTTACGGCGGCGTTGGTTGGGGCAGGCGTAGCCATTACTTCTATCAACACCAAGAAGAAAACGCTAGAACAGATTTATATGGAGACGGTAAAATGAAGAGCTTTTCCAATGCCTTTGCGGGCGAGTGTTACAAAATATTCAGAAAGGGCAAGATATTTATTTTGCTTGGCGTGCTCGTAGCGTTAGCGCTCTTGCTTACCTTTAGTTATCAGATTTTGCAAGATTTTGGCGGTGCGTTCGATATCAATATCGATATGGAGACGATAGACGAGGAGATAGCGATGTTAGAAGAGAATATTGCCAATTATACTCCCGCTATCAAGAACGGGCTTTTAGATACCTCGTTGTACGAACTCAAGGCAACTTTGGCGTACCTCAAATACCTCAAAGCAGGCAATTTACGTGCGGCGGATTACGTTATAGCAGGACAAATAGGTTTTGACAGTGCGGGCTATATCGACACAGTTCTCGACTCGGCGTTTGGAATAATCACGCTTTTTGCCGTAATAATTATATGCAAAAGCTGGGGTGGAGAAAAGTCCGACGGCACTCTCAAAATGCAACTTTTGCGACCTGTCGGCAGAAAAAAGATGTACGGTGCCAAGGTGCTCAGCGTTTGGTGTATCAGTGCGCTGGTATTTATCGCCTTGATATTGTTTGCTCAGGTGGTTGCAATGATCAAATTCGGGGTTGCCGCCAAGAAGGTGATTTACGTCATAGGCGCTACCAAAGTCGGTGTAATGCCGTATATGGGATATCTTGCTTTGCAGATAGTATTCAGACTGTTTGCTCTGTTTGCGTATATCCAATTCGGTGCGTTTATGTGCAACCTTACGTGGAAGAAGGGCAGCGGATTGGCACTTGCGATATTGGCGTGTATCTTCGCTGCCAACTTGGAGACGTTGCTCGGCTACGTCTACGTAGGCTACGTGGGCATGTTTATCAATCTCGAATTTATGTCGGCTCTCAGCTTGACGGGACCTATGCTCAGGGGTATGAACCTAGTATCTATGATAATCATATCGATAGTGTATCAAGTTGCCTTTGCCATATTCAACCTCTATCACGCCGAGCGTTGCGATTTAGCATAATAGACAGGCTGATATACGATTTTAGCGACACGTATCGAGTTTTTTGAGTTTTTATAAGTAGAGGACTGCTATTCTTTGCAGTCCTCTACTATCAATATATCGCCGTCAAGACTTTCTACAAAATCGTCTTTTTTGAATTTAGCGTTATGGAAGTCTATGAAGTTACGATAGTGTGTCGGCAGTACTATCGGGGTAGGCAAATCGAGGCTGTGACATATATCTCGCATTACCTCCTCGAGGTCGTCCACGTTGCCGACGTTGTTGCAAACGACTATCTTGTCCTTTATCAATTTGTTATCTTCTAATAGGCGTATCCAAAGTTTCATAACTATATTGTATGCAAATTTTGTCGTAATTGTCAACGAATATACGTTATAGTGGCTTTTGTTTTCAAAAAAGGACTTGACAAAACTAGGTTATACGATTAAAATAATTATAATATTTTTAGGGGGCTTTATGCAAAAAAAAGTTATTTCCGAAGCAGTTGTCAAGAGATTGCCTAAGTATTACCGAGCAGTCAAAAATCTTTCCGACCAAGGAGTGACTAAGATTTCTTCCAACGCATTGGCTAAGATGTTGGGCATCACCGCCTCTCAAGTAAGGCAAGATTTTTGCAATTTCGGAGGATTTGGTCAGCAAGGATACGGCTACGACGTAGCCAAACTCAAGCAAGAGCTGGCAACTATAATAGGACTTGACCACGATTACAACGTAGTCATAATCGGCGCAGGTAACATAGGCAGAGCGTTGGGTGGCTATCAAGGTTTCGAGAAGTACGGATTCAAAGTGAGAGCAATGTTTGACTCCAATCCCGTCATCGACGCCGTTGGCGGTATCAAGGTTTACAACATGTCGCAATTCGAATCTTACGTCAACGACAACGTGGTAGATATGGCGGTTATTGCAACGCCTAAGTCTGCGGCACAGAGCGTTGCCGACAAAATAATAAGCTGCGGCATCAAGAGCATTTGGAATTTTGCACCTATTGATTTAGAGGTACCCGACTACGTTTCTATCGAGAACATATCGATGTCGGAGAGCCTATTGGTGCTAAGTTATAGAACGAAAAACAACGTATAAGGAGTAAGTTATGGCAGACGAATTTATCTTTTCTCAAGCAGGAAGGGACAAACTAGAGCAAAAACTAAAAGAATACGAAACGGTAAAAAGAAGAGAACTTATTGCTAGAATAGCCGAGGCTAGAGAGTACGGCGATCTTTCCGAAAATGCGGAGTACAAATCGGCAAAAGAAGAGTACGATTTACTCGAGCGTGCTATCGACGAGATGAAGTATCAACTCGAGAACGCCGTTATCATCGACAGCAAAGACGGACAAGACGGCGTAGTCAACATTGGCAACACCGTCACCTTCTACGATATGGATATGGAAGAAGAATTCACATATCAAATTCTCGGACACACCGAGGCGTCTATCGAGGACGGTATTATCAGCAACGAGTCGCCGCTTGCGCAAGCTATTTTGGGACGCAAGATAGGCGAAGAAGTCGACGTAGTTATCAAGAACGGCGACTCTTACAAAATCAAAATTTTGGAAATCAAAAAATAAACTACCCGAAGGACATAGAGATGGAACAAGAAAATTTAAACGACATACTCAAGGCACGCAGAGAAAAACTCGACAATCTTATTGCTATGGGCAAAAATCCTTTCGAAATAGTCAAATTCGACAAGGATGCGTATGCCCTTGCCATCAAGAATAATTATGACGAGTACGCCGACAAAAAGGTGCGTATAGCAGGTCGTCTTATCTCCAAAAGGGTTATGGGCAAGGCAAGCTTCGGACACGTGCTCGACGGCACGGGAAGCATTCAGCTTTACGTCAGCAGAGACTCTCTTGGCGAAGAAAACTATGCCGAATTTAAAAAATACGACATAGGCGACATTGTGGGCGTAGAGGGAGTGGTATTCACTACCAAGATGGGCGAAATCTCCATTCACGCCGAGAAGATGGTATTGCTATCCAAATCGTTGTTGCCGTTGCCCGAGAAGTTCCACGGACTTACCAACACCGACCTTAGATATCGTCAAAGATACGTAGACCTCATTGCCAATCCCGAGGTCAAAGATACTTTCGTTATGCGCAGTCGCATTATCAGCGCTATACGTTCTTTCTTAGACGGCGAGGGCTTTATCGAGGTTGATACTCCTATCCTCAACACTATTGCGGGCGGAGCGAGCGCAAGACCTTTTATCACCCACCACAACACCTTGGACATCGATATGTTCATGCGTATTGCGCCCGAGCTTTATCTCAAGAGACTCATCGTGGGCGGATTTGAGAAGGTATATGAGATGGGTAGACTTTTCCGCAACGAGGGCATGGACACTAAGCATAATCCGGAGTTTACCACGGTAGAACTCTACGAAGCATATACCGACTATCATCATATGATGGAGCTCACCGAGAGACTATACGAGCATATTGCGCTCACTACCAAAGGCACGACCGAGATAGAGTACCAAGGCACACCGATATCCTTGGCAAGACCTTGGAAGAAGATGACCATGGTAGAGGCAGTCAAAGAGTTTACGGGTATAGACTTTGACGCAACGGACGACGTAGATACGCTCAAAAAGCAAGCCGAAGAGGCAGGCGTAGGGTTGTCCGACAACTTGACGTGGGGCAAGCTGCTATACGAAGTATTCGACCAGAAGGTAGAAGAACATCTCGTTCAACCAACCTTTATTCTCGACTATCCCGTTGAGGTTTCGCCACTTGCTAAGCGCAAGCCAAGCGACAACAGACTCACCGAGAGATTTGAGTTCTTCATCACGTCGAGAGAGATGGGCAACGCTTTCTCCGAGCTCAACGATCCTATCGACCAAAGGGCAAGATTTATGGCTCAAGTAGCCGAGAGAGAGAAGGGCGACGACGAGGCTCAAATGATGGACGAAGATTACGTCAACGCATTGATGTACGGACTTCCACCTACGGGCGGACTAGGCATCGGCGTAGATAGATTGGTGATGTTGTTTACCGACCAAGCAAGCATCAGAGACGTTTTGTTGTTCCCGACGATGAAACCAAACAAATAAAATTCGGCAGTCCGAGGACTGCCTTTTTTGAGTGATATGCAAGATAAAGACAGACCGCTACTAGGCGCTATACAAGGATATATCGACGCATCAAAAGCACGCTTTCACATGCCTGGACACAGTGGCAACCTGAGGGGTGGAATTTGGGACGCATGCCCTTACGACGTGACGGAGATAGGAGTCGCCGACAACCTTCTCAATCCACAAGGCGTGATTGCCGAGCTTGAAGCCGACCTTGCCAAGGCATACGAAGTCGATAGAAGTCTTATCTTTACCACAGGCTCCACTACCGCTATTTTGGCTTCGCTGGGGATATTGTCGCAACTAAAAGGAGAGGTTGTTGTCTTTGGCGAAATGCACAAGGCTTTTTGGAACGGCGTCTTGTTGCACAAGTTGCAAGTCAGAGAGTATAACAACCTCGATGAGTTGAGCGATTATATGCAAAAAACTCGATACGTGTCGGCAATTTGCACAACTTCACCTAATTATTTCGGTAAATGTAAAGATTTAGCCGAGCTAAGAAGAATGGCAGACGAGCACGGCGCCATACTTTGGGTAGATTCGGCACACGGAGCACATTTTGCATTTGCCGACTGTTTGCCGGACAGTCCAAGCCTTTACGCCCATCTTTGCGTGCATAGCATGCACAAGACTCTGCCTTGTTACGGCGGAGCGAGCGTGCTCAACGTGACGGATAGCAATCTTGTCGACCTTGCCACCTATTATCGCAACGTTTTCCATACCTCATCGCCAAGCTATCTCACTATGCAGAGTATGGATTGGGCGGTCGGAGAGATGACTGCCAACGGAGAGCGATATTACCAAGCCGTTGTTGATACAATCAAGAGCTTGGGTGGTGAGATAGGAGAGTGGAGGATTGTGCCTACCGACGATCCCACCCGATTGGTATTGCAAAGCCATGGCAACGATGCGAGTTTTACCGTCGAGTGGCTGTCGAGGCGAGGCATCGAAGTAGAGATGACGTATCTTGACAAGATGGTGCTCATCGTTACGCCGTACAACTACAATAGTCTCGAACTTTTTGTCAAGGCTTTGTCGGTAGCACCTACCCAAAAGGCGACGGGGGTTTTGCCTAAACCGCCTCAACCTAATAGGGCTTCGAGGACAGAGGGACGAGTTACTTTTGTTGAGCTAAGCCAATGCGAGGGCAAGGTAAGCGCTTGCGAGATAGGTGTATATCCGCCGGGGGTACCGATAGTAAGGGCGGGAGAGATAATAGACGCAACAACCGCAGAATATATCACAGCCAACGCCACGTGTCTTTTTGGTCTTGTAAACGGGAGGGTAGCTGTGCTACAATAATAGGTGAGTATGAAAAGAGGAAGATTTATCACGTTTGAAGGTTGCGAAGGAGTGGGCAAGTCCACCCAGATTGCTTTACTCAGAGACTACTTCGAAGACAATGGCGTCAAGGCGTTGTTTTTGAGAGAGCCGGGGGGAAGCAAAATATCCGAAGAGATACGCAAGCTAATATTGTCCACCGACAACGTGGGCATGACCAAAGAATGCGAGGCGTTGTTGTATTCGGCGTCGAGAGCGCAGCTGATAGGGCAAGTTATCAGACCTGCCTTGGATAGGGGAGAAATCGTCGTATGCGATAGGTTTACCGATTCCACCTTTGCCTATCAAGGCGTGGCGAGAGGCTTGGGAGAGGACTACGTCGATTCGCTCAACGCTTTGGCGTGTGGCGACGTTATGCCCGACCTAACGATATTCTTGGATTTGGAGCCTAAGCTAGGCTTTGCACGCAAGGGCGGGGCGGACAAGGACGACAGAATAGAGCAAGAAAATCGTACATTTCACGATGAGGTGTATCGTGGATACAAGATTGCATGCGAGAGATATAGCGACCGTATCGTGGCTATAGACGCCGGCGGAGAAATAGCACAAGTGCACGAAGCTATAATAAGCACGTTGCGACAACGAGGTATAGTTGGCTAGACGAGAGAAGACAGATGGTTAAGTATTCTAAGCTACTTATGCAAAGCAAACCTTATAAGGCGATGCTCACCGACAAGGCTCACGGCATGTTGGGGCATTGCTATATGCTCATATGCGACGACCAAGTGGCGTGCAGCAATTTATGCACGCTTTTGGCGAGGTTGGTTTTGTGTGACGAGGGGGGTTGCGGAAGGTGTCGCAGCTGTATTAGGGTAGACAACGATTCTCACACCGAGCTTGTCAGACTTACCCAATACAACGCCGAGGGCGTGAGGGAGTTTGTTGCCAATGCCTATTACAGCATAGGCGAAGGCAATTATAAAGTTATGCTTATCGACGCTTTTGACCGGATAGAACCCAAGATACAAAACACCTTGCTCAAGACTCTGGAAGAGCCTTGTGACAACGTGGTCTTTATCCTTGGCACGACCAAACCGTCGGGGGTGCTGACCACCATCAAATCTAGGGCAAACAAGCTATATTTAGACAAGTTTGACCAAGCGACCATTGCCCTTGCTCTTCAACAAGAGGGGGCAGACGACGAGGTGGCACGCAAAGCCACGATATGTGCGTTGGGCAGTCTTGGAAGGGCGGAAAAGATTGTATCGGACGAGCAGTTTGTCACGGCATTTTCCACTATGATAGAGGTGCTTTTGACGATGAAATCGTCCAAAAACGTCATTGACGCAATGGCAATGATCAATAGCAAAGATATCGAACTCAAAGTATATCTCGATGCGCTCGAGATTATACTTCAAATAATGCTAAATATGCTCAACGGCAAGAAGTATGATATTCAAGATCAAGACTTGCGTAACGTGGAGGCGTTGAGTGAAACTTTTAACAACGCAATGATTGTCAACGTGCACCGATTGGTGTGCGATAGTAGAAAAAGACTCGAGAGCAACTGCCGAAAGGACGTTATACAAGAGAGATTGCTCATGGGCATTTTGGAGGTAAAATATATATGCCGATTATAGTAGGCGTCAGATTCGGCGCATCAAGTAAAATTTATTATTTCGATCCCAAGTCGGAGCAGTTTAACGTAGGAGACAACGTCATCGTAGAGACGGTCAGGGGACTCGAGTTTGCTAAGATAGGTCAAGCCAACACCGAGGTTGACGAAAGCAAAATAGTGGGGGAGCTAAAGCCCGTAGTACGCAAAGCCACCAAAGAGGACGAGAAGCGTCACCGAGAAAACCTTGACAAAAAGGCGTCGGCTTTTGCACTTTGCAACAAAAAGATAGAGGCTCACGGACTCAAAATGCACCTTGTCGACGCAGAGTACACCTTTGATAGAAGCAAGGTGGTATTTAGTTTTACCGCCGACGGCAGAGTTGACTTTAGAGAATTGGTCAAGGACCTTGCCGGCGAGATGAAGATGCGTATCGAGCTTAGACAAATCTATGAGCGTGACGACGTCAAAATCAAGGGTGCAATGGGCATGTGTGGCAGAGAATGTTGTTGTCTGACTTGCCTCTCTCACAACGAAAAAGCCACCGTCAAAATGGCAAAAAATCAAAACATATCCCTCAATCCTACCAAAGTCAGCGGAATGTGCGGCAAGCTTATGTGCTGTCTAAAATACGAGAACGACTACTATGTCGCTATGTCTAAGGTTATGCCTAAAGTGGGAGCGAGCGTCAAGGTTGACAAGGGAATAGGCAAGGTGGTAGAAACCGACGTTTTGAGAGAGAGAATCAAGGTAGCTATCCAAAAGGACGACGGTATAACGCAAGAATACTACAAGGTGGGCGAATTTAGCGTAATAGGCAAAGGCGAGCCTAAGGTTGTCGAGGACAAGGACGACGATTCGGACACTCTCGGAGAAGAATAATTTTTGCATTGTTTTCGCAATGTGTTTACAAACCCGAAATTATGTGATATTATATAGTCACCAACAATACAAAGGAGATTATGACTATGGCATATGTTATCAGCGATGCTTGCATCAAATGCGGTTCATGCGCAGAGAACTGCCCTGTTAGCGCAATCACTGAGGGGGATACCCAATTCGTAATCGATGCTGATACCTGCATCAGTTGCGGAACTTGTGCTGCAGGCTGTCCTGTGGACGCAATCAGCGAAGAGTAATCTTAATCAAAAACAGCCGTCCGCAAATGCGGGCGGTTGTTTTTTTATCAAAAATTTACGCAAGAAAATGCTTTTTTATATATTTTAAGTAATTGTTAAGGTTGCAAGGCAAAAAATGTAAATTTAGTGTCCATGTTTTATTGTTTACACGCCAATGTTATGTTATTATATTTATATACCAACATACGCAAAATTATAGGCGGACGAAATATCGGGAGATAACGATGGCAATCAAAGATTTTTTACAACTCAAAGGCGTAGACAAGGACACCCTTACGGCACTTCTTGACAGAGCTAAGGAGTTCAAGGCACTTATGCAAAGAGGCACGCCACCCAAGGATATCCTTGCGGGCAAGACGGTAGTCAACATGTTTTTCGAAAACTCTACCCGCACCAGATGCTCCTTCGAAGCGGCAGGCAAAAACCTAGGTGCGGAAGTGATAAGCATGTCCACGGCGGGTTCCAGCGTTCAGAAGGGCGAAAACCTTATCGACACGGCAATCACTCTTGATAAGCTTATGCCGGCGGCAATAGTCATCAGGCATGCGGTAGCAGGCTCGGCGCAGATGGTAGCCGACCACGTCAACGCTAGCGTCATCAACGCAGGAGACGGAATGCACGCACACCCGACGCAAGCGCTTTTAGATATGTTCACCATGCGAGAGATATTCGGTAGTCTGCAAGGCTTGAGTGTAGCTATAGTAGGCGACATCAAGCACAGCAGAGTGGCTAGGAGCAATATCGAAGGCTTGGCGACTATGGGGGCTAAGGTCAAAGTATACGGACCGGCTACGCTCATTCCTAAAGAAATGGGTAAGCTGTGCAAAGTTTGCTCTAATATCGAAGAAGCCTTCGTTGGTAGCGACGTCGTTATGGGCTTGAGAATACAACTAGAAAGACAACAGAAGGGGCTATTCCCAAGCGCGGGAGAATACAACAAGTTCTACGGCATCAATTTAGAGCGTATGAAGCTTGCCAACAAGGGAGCGGTGGTTATGCATCCGGGACCTGTCAACAGGGGGATAGAGCTGTCGCATGACGTACTTGACAGCCCGATATGCGTCAAGGACGAGCAAGTGACTAACGGAATGGTTACGAGAATGGCGTTGTTAGAAATGCTTTGCAAGGAGTAAAATATGGGACTTTGTATCAAAAACGCAAATGTTTTAGGCAAAAAAGCCGACGTATTGATTGAGGGCGACAGAATAGTCGCAATAGGTCAAATAGACGAGTTTACCCAAGGATGCCAAATAATTCAAGCCGACGGCTTGACCTTGTTGCCGGCATTCGTGGATATGCACACCCACTTGAGAGAGCCGGGCTTTGAGGGCAAAGAAACCATTGCCACGGGCAGTATGGCGGCTGTTGCGGGCGGATACGCCAGCGTATGCTGTATGCCTAACACCAAGCCCGTGACGGACAACCCTTATATCGTCAAATATATCATAGACAGGGCGAGAGAAGCCGACAAAGCTAGAGTATATCCTATAGGTGCAATAAGCGTAGGGCTCAAGGGCGAAACTATGGCAGAGATGGGCAAGATGAAGAGTGCGGGCGCAGTTGCAATGAGTGACGACGGACAACCCGTAACCACTGCTCAGATGATGAGATTGGCTCTAGAATACGCCAAGGACTTCAATCTACTGCTCATCAGTCATTGCGAGGACAAGGGACTCGTAAACGAAGGGGTTATGAACGAGGGCTACAACTCTACAAGACTTGGACTCAAGGGCATACCTAGTGCTGCCGAGGACGTGATGATTGCTAGAGAAATAATACTCGCCGAGATGTTAGATACACGCGTGCACATAGCGCACGTAAGTACGGCGAGCGGAGTGCAACTCATCAGAGAAGCCAAGGCAAGGGGAGTCAAAGTTACGGCAGAGACTTGTCCGCACTATATTGCGGGTACGGACGACCTGGTCGAAGGCTACGACACTATGGCTAAGGTCAATCCGCCACTGAGAGAAGAAAAGGACAGGCAAGCCGTGATTGCGGGACTTGCCGACGGTACAATCGACTGCATTGCTACCGACCACGCACCACACACCAAAGAGGACAAAAATTGCGAGTTCAACTTTGCCGCCAACGGAATATCGGGTATAGAGACGGCTTTTGCCTTGTGTTACACCTACCTTGTTGACAGCGGAATTATGAGCCTCGACAAGTTGTCTAGGCTTATGACTATTGTCCCTGCAAGTATCGTGGGCATACCTTACGGTCAAATCGAGGTGGGCGGACTTGCCGACTTGACGCTCGTCGACCTTGACGCCAAGTACACGATTGACAGTAGCAAGTTTTATTCTAAGGGCAAGAACACACCTTTCAACGGTTTCGTTGTCAAGGGCAAAGTCAAATACACCGTCGTAGGCGGAAAAATAAAATACGTAAGTGAGGACATAAGATGATTATCGACCAACTAATAGACAAAATTCAACTGACGGGCAACCCTTCCGTCATAGGACTTGACACTTGTATAGACTATCTCCCACAGGAGATGCAAGAGGTTTGCACGACCTTAGAAGAAGCGGGCAAACAAATCACCAAGT
>JBJETR010000027.1:0-50686 GCA_051883415.1 Christensenellales bacterium
AGAGATTTATCGACGAGGACCTCAACAAGTATTCCAACCTCACCACGGGCAAGGTTTATTGGAACGTTCTCAACAAGGAGCGTAGAGGCGAATACCTCGGCTCTACCGTGCAAGTTATCCCACACGTAACCAACGAAATCAAAGAATTCGTATATAGAGTAGGCAAAAAGACCGACGCCGACGTGGTTATCACCGAGATTGGCGGCACTATCGGCGATATCGAATCGCAACCTTTCTTGGAAGCGGTAAGACAAATATCGCTTGAGGTAGGCAGAGAAAATTCGCTCTTCATACACGTCACTCTCGTGCCTTACATCAAGGGCTCGGACGAGCACAAGTCCAAGCCAACCCAACACTCCGTCAAAGAGTTGCAGGGCATGGGTATCAACCCCGACATCATCGTTCTTAGAGCCGACGAGGAGTTGGAAAAGGAAATTTTCAACAAAATCGCACTCTTTTGCAACGTAACTCCCGATTGTGTAATCGAAAATCTTACCTTACCTAACTTGTACGAAGCACCTCTTATGTTGGAGAAGTCGGGCTTTTCGCAAGTTGTATGCAGAAGACTAAGACTCGAAACCCCCGAGCCTAACTTGGGCGAGTGGGAAGAGATGATAGACAAAATCAAAAATAGAAATATCGGCGTCACTATTGCGCTGGTGGGTAAATACGTCAAACTACACGATGCGTATCTTTCGGTGGCTGAGGCTTTGCGACACGCAGGCTACGACTACGGTGCTAAGGTCAACGTCAAGTGGGTAGATTCGGAATTTATCACCGAGTCCAACGTAGCGCAAGAGTTGGGCGACGTAGACGGCGTAATCGTTCCCGGCGGCTTTGGCGACAGGGGCATAGAGGGAATGATAACTGCCGTCAGATATGCAAGACAAAACGGCATGCCTCTATTCGGTATATGCCTCGGCATGCAAATCGCAGTCATCGAATACGCTCGCAACGTGTTGGGTATAACCGATGCCAATTCGGGCGAGTTTGACGAATTGTGCAAGAATAAGGTCATCGACTTTATGCCGGGACAAAGCGACGACATAGACAAGGGCGGAACGCTACGCCTTGGCAGTTATCCTTGTAATATCAAGGACGGCACTACGATGAAGAGATGCTACGGGCAAGACGTAATCAACGAACGTCATCGTCATCGTTACGAGTTCAACAACGAATATAGACAAGCATTCCAAGATGGCGGACTCACCCTTTCGGGATTGTCGCCCGACGGTAGATTGGTCGAGACGGTCGAACTTACCGACAGACCTTTCTATGTAGGCGTTCAATACCATCCCGAGTTTAAGAGTAGACCTAATCATCCGCATCCTCTGTTCAAGGGCTTTATTAAAGCGTCGATAGACTTCGGATCGGAGGCAAAGAGATGAGTTTGCACGAAGAATGCGGGGTGTTCGGTATAATCTCTCCTAAACGAAAAAACGTGGCTAACGTTGCTTACTACGGGTTGTACGCCCTTCAACATCGAGGACAAGAGAGTGCGGGTATAGTAGTAGGCGACGACGGCTTATTCTATTCTCACAAGGACGTTGGATTGGTGAGCGAGGTCTTTTCTAAGGACAAGCTCGATATGCTTCCCCAAGGCACAATGGCTGTCGGACACGTCAGATACGGCACTACGGGAGCTGCCACACGCAACAACTGTCAGCCTATCGAGGTCAATCACCAAAAGGGCAGACTAGCTATAGCACACAACGGCAATCTCAGCAATGCTTTTGCTTTGCGCAATAGATTGGAACTAGGCGGTGCGATATTCCACACGACTTCCGACACCGAAACGATAGCTTATATAGTGACGGGTGCAAGACTTAGAGCAAGCTCGATAGAGCAAGCCGTCAGCCTCGCAATGGACGAGCTCGAAGGTGCCTATTCTCTCGTACTGATGTCTGCCACCAAGCTTATTGCGGTGCGAGATCCGCGCGGTTTTAGACCGCTATGCTTTGGCAAGACGGCTGACGGAAGTTGGGTAGTTGCTTCGGAGAGTTGCGCATTGGGTGCAGTGGGTGCGGAATTCGTCAGGGACGTAGCACCTGGAGAAATGTTGGTGTTTTGTGACGGCGAAGTCAAATCTTATACCGAGCATTGCAATACCAAGCCACGTAAAACGTGTATATTCGAACATATTTATTTTGCTCGTCCCGATTCCGTCATAGACGGCGTATCGGTGCAACAAGCAAGAATTAGGGCGGGAGCAATCCTTGCCGAGCGTTATCCCGTCGAGGCAGACGTGGTGATAGGAGTGCCCGATTCGGGACTTGACGCCGCACTTGGATATTCGATGCAATCGGGCATACCTTACGGCATAGGGCTTATCAAAAACAAATATATCGGTAGAACTTTTATATCTCCCTCCAAGGCAGATAGACTAGACAAGGTGCGTATCAAATTGTCACCCGTCAAACAAGCTGTCGAGGGCAAGAGAGTGGTGCTGATAGACGACTCTATCGTGCGTGGCACTACCAGCAAAAGAATAGCGGAATTGTTGTGGGAAGCCGGTGCAAAAGAAATACACATGCGTATATCGGCGCCGCCGTTTTTGTATCCTTGCTATTACGGCACGGATATCGACTCGCAACAACACCTCATTGCATGCAAGCACTCCGTGCAAGAGATAGCCGAAATGATAGGCGTGACTTCTCTTGGATATCTTCCGATACAAGACTTGGCTTGCCTTGTCGGTAGCAATGAGTATTGTTCGGCTTGTTTTGACGGCAAATACGCAACGACGGTGCCCGACGAAGGAGACAAAAACCGTTTTGAGCAAAAATTGTCGGAGAAAAAACTTTAAAAAATCAACCAATTGCAAACGAGGAATATATGCAACCATTTGACAAACAACTAATTATCGAGGACGGCAGTAGATATTTTGGCTATTCCTTTGGCAAGGACGGCGACGTGGTGAGCGAATTGGTTTTCAACACCTCTATGGTTGGATATCAAGAGATTATATCCGATCCGTCGTACACCTACCAAACGGTAGTTATGAGTTATCCTCTCATAGGCAACTACGGTATCAACGAGGACGACTTCGAGACGGCTACGCCGACAATCAGCGGACTAGTGGTGAGAGATTACAACGATTTACCCTCCAACTTTAGGAGTTGCAAGACGCTGGGACAAACAATGCGGGAGTACGGTATCGTCGGTATATACGGAGTTGATACAAGAAGGATAGTACGTTCTATCCGTGACCTCGGCAGTAGGCGTTGTCTTATCACTTCGGCGGATACGAGCGTAGAAGAAGGTCTTGAGATTATACGCAATACACCTGTCGCTACCGATGCGGTTGCCAAGGTCAGTCGCACGCAAGAGCAGAGATATGCTGTAGGCGGCGACTTGCATATAGTGGCAATAGATTGTGGTATCAAACAAAATATCATCAGGTCGTTCAACGCTAGGGGAATAGACGTGACGGTGGTACCTTGGAACACTACGGCAAGCCGTATCCAAGAGCTCAAACCCGACGGAGTTTTTATCTCCAACGGTCCGGGTGATCCCACCGACGTCAAAGCGACGATATCGACTGTCAAGAGTCTTATCGGCAAATATCCTATATTCGGCATTTGCCTCGGACATCAAATACTTGCGCTTGCCTACGGTGGCAAGACGTATAAACTAAAATTCGGACATCGCGGTGGCAATCATCCCGTCAAAAATCTTGTCACCGAGCATATCGAAATCACTTCCCAGAACCACTCGTATGCGGTTGATAGGGATAGTTTACAGGGCCCGGGGTTAGAAGTTACCCACGTCAACTTGCTCGACGGCACGGTTGAGGGTATGCGTAACTTGCGCGACAAGGTATTCAGCGTGCAATATCACCCCGAGAGTGCCCCCGGACCAAACGACAGCGGCTATCTATTCGACGGATTCATAGCCATCGTCAAGGAGAACAAAAATGCCTAAAAGAAGCGATATCAAAAAGATTCTCGTGATAGGAAGCGGACCTATCGTCATAGGTCAAGCGGCGGAATTCGACTATGCAGGCACGCAAGCTTGCCTTGCTCTCAAAGAAGAGGGATATGAGGTAATACTTTGCAACAGCAATCCCGCAACCATTATGACCGACACGTCTATTGCCGACAAGGTGTATATGGAACCGCTTACGCTTGAGTATATTGCCAAAATCGTCCGTTACGAAAGACCTGACGCTATTCTCCCCGGTATCGGCGGACAAACGGGACTCAACCTCGCAATGCAACTGCAAAAGAAGGGTGTGCTTGCCGAATGTCGTTGCAAACTACTAGGCACGGCGAGCGAAAGCATAGAGAGAGCAGAGGACAGAGAACTTTTTAAGGAGCTGTGCACTCAACTCGGCGAGCCCGTCTTGCCGTCGGAGATTGCTTGCGATATAGAGCAAGGACTGAGAATCGCAGATGAGATAGGCTATCCCGTAGTGCTTAGACCTGCATTCACTCTGGGTGGAACGGGTGGAGGCTTTGCCGACACCCCTCAAGAGTGCGAGGCAATACTCAAAAACGCTTTGGCTCTGTCCCCCGTCGGACAAGTGCTTGTAGAAAAGAGCATCAAGGGTTTCAAAGAGATAGAATACGAGGTCATAAGGGATAGCAACGATACGGCAATCACCGTCTGCAATATGGAAAACCTCGATCCCGTGGGCATTCATACGGGCGACAGTATAGTCGTATGTCCGTCTCAGACGCTCACCAACAAAGAGTATCAAATGCTCAGAGACAGTGCATTGAAAATTATTAGAGAGCTCAAGATAGAGGGTGGTTGTAACGTGCAGTTTGCGCTCGATCCCGACTCCTTCCAATATTATCTAATCGAGGTCAATCCGAGAGTATCTCGTTCGTCGGCATTGGCGAGCAAGGCAAGCGGATATCCTATAGCAAGGGTATCGGCGAAGATTGCCGTGGGTATGCGCCTCGAAGAAATCGCACTTGCCAACACTTGTGCCGCGTTCGAGCCCGCGCTCGACTACGTGGTTACCAAGATGCCTCGTTTTCCTTTCGACAAATTTACCGATGCCAACAACACTCTCGGTACGCAAATGAAAGCTACGGGTGAAACGATGAGCGTAGGCAGAACCTTCGAGGAAAGTTTGCTCAAAGGAATAAGGTCTTTAGAGATAGGACTATATCATATTGCCAAGTCGAGTATGGAATGTATCGACACGGAGCAATTGCTCGGTTATATTGCCAAAGGCACCGACGATAGAATTTACGCAATTGCGGAGCTGCTTAGAAGGAGCGTAACGGTAGAAAAAATTGCCGAAATTACCAAGATTGACAGGTTTTTCCTCAATGCAATCAATTCTATCGTGGCTATGGAGAGAGAGCTTGTAGACAAGCCTTTCGATATCTCTACGTTATATAGTGCCAAGAAGTTTGGATTTTCCGATATCGAAATAGCGAGATTGTGGAAGATAGACGAACGTCAAGTTTTCGAAATGCGTAGGCAAAACGCCATTCTTCCCGTCTACAAAATGATAGATACTTGTTCGTCGGAATTCAAGAGCTACGTGCCTTACTTCTATTCTACCTACGAACAAGAAAACGAATCCATCGTGTCCGACCGCAAGAAGATAATCGTGCTGGGTAGCGGACCTATCCGTATAGGACAGGGCGTAGAGTTCGATTATTCCACCGTCCACGCCGTCAAGACTATCAAACAATACGGTTACGAGGCGATAGTAATCAACAACAATCCCGAAACGGTATCCACCGACTACACCACGGCTGACAAACTTTACTTCGAGCCGTTGTGCGTAGAGGACGTGCTCAATATCGTAGCAATGGAACAACCTTTCGGCGTCATCGCCACGCTGGGTGGACAGACGGCAATAAACCTTGCCGCACCGTTGCAAAACAGAGGCGTCAAAATTATAGGCACCGATTGCGAGGCGATAGATAGGGCGGAGAATAGAGATAGCTTTGAGAAGCTGCTAAAGCAACTCGATATTCCGCAACCAAAGGGTACTGCGGTGACCAACGTTGAGGCGGGCGTCAAAGCGGCAAGAGAGATAGGTTATCCCGTACTAGTAAGACCAAGCTTCGTGTTAGGCGGTAGAGCTATGCAAATCGTTGCCAAAGAAGAGGCGCTACGCAACTACCTCAAGACGGCGGTAGAAATAGACGAAGACAAGCCTGTTTTGGTGGACAAGTATATCAGGGGCAAAGAGGTAGAAGTCGACGCCGTGTGCGACGGACAAGACGTCTTCGTTCCGGGTATAATGGAACTCGTCGAGAGGACGGGCGTGCACTCGGGCGACAGTATCAGCGTTTATCCTACATTTAGCATATCCGACAAGGTCAAAGAGACCATCATAGATTACACCGTTCGTCTTGGCAAAGGCATAGGCATCGTGGGACTTTTCAACATACAGTTTATCGTAGACGACAAGGACGACGTATATATTATCGAAGTCAATCCTCGTTCTTCGCGTACGGTACCGTTTTTGTCCAAGGCTACAAGCTATGCCTTAGCGGATATAGCCACCTTGGCAATCTTAGGCAAGTCGCTCAAAGAACAAGGTATAGATACGGTATATCCGAGTGAGAAAAAACGTTGGTACGTCAAAGCGCCTGCCTTTTCTTTCTCCAAGCTCAAGGGCATGGACTCATATCTTTCCCCCGAGATGAAGTCTACGGGCGAGGCAATAGGCTACGACGACAAGTTGCATAGAGCTATGTACAAAGCCTTGGTCGCTTCGGGCGTGCATATGCAAAACTACGGCACGGTGCTCGTTACGCTCGCCGATGAGGACAAAGAAGAAGCCTTGCCACTCGTTGCAAGATTTTACAAAATGGGCTTCAATATCGAAGCTACGGTGGGCACGGCAAACTTCCTCAAAGAACACGGCATTCGCACGAGGATAAGAAGAAAGCTCAGCGAAGGCAGTCAAGAAATTCTCGATTCTATCAGGGCAGGCTACGTCAGTTACGTCATCAATACGAGGGCAGTCATGTCGGGCGTACACTACGAGGACGGTGCCGCAATTCGCCGTTGCGCTATAGAGAACAATATCACGACGCTATCGTCGCTCGACACGGTCAAAGTTTTGCTCGACGTGTTGGAAGAGACGACGATGGGCATATCGACCATAGACGCCTAGGGCGCGGTCGCACTACCGCACGTGCGGAATAAGGAGGTAAATATGCACTTTACAAAAATGCACGGACTTGGCAACGATTATCTTTACGTATTCGGACAAGTTCCCGAGGATATACAAGAGCTGTCTATCAAATTGTCCGATAGACACTTTGGTGCAGGCTCGGACGGAATGATTTACATATCGCCGTCGGAGATTGCCGATTTTAAGATGCGTATTTTCAATGCCGACGGCAGCGAAGCCAAGATGTGTGGCAACGGCATCAGATGCGTGGGAAAATACGTTTACGACAAAGGTTACACCGACAAAAAGAGCCTAAAAATCGAGACTTTGTCGGGCATAAGGACACTCGATTTGACGGTGGAAAACGGCAAGGTCGTCAGCGTATCGGTGGATATGGGCAAGGCAATTTGCAACGAAGATATCACACTTGCACCGCTTGGTAGAGATATCGCCTTTACGCCCGTATCGGTAGGCAATCCGCACGCCGTAACTTTCGTTGACGACGTAGAAATCCAACCTGTAGATAAGATAGGTCCTATCGTAGAAAAAGATTCAACTTTTGTAGGCGGAGTCAATGTCGAGTTCGTCCAAAAGTTGTCCTACGACCACTTGCGTATGCGCGTTTGGGAGAGGGGCAGCGGTATTACTATGGCTTGCGGAACGGGCGCTTGCGCTAGTACGGCGGCAGCGGTAGCAAAAGGACTCGTATCAATGGAACAGTGGATTAAAGTTACGCTTGACGGCGGAGACTTATTCATCAAGATAAACAAAGATTGGAGGGTAGAGATGAAAGGACCTGCCCAATTCGTATATGAAGGAGAAACGCTATGACTAAACCAAACATGAACTATGCCAACCTCAAAGACTCTTATCTATTCTTTCGCATTGCGCAAAAGACCAAAGCCTATCTTGCCGAGCACCCCGACCAAACCTTGCTTAGACTTGGCATAGGCGACGTGTCGCTTCCTCTATGCGATGAAGTTATCAAGGCTCTTCATCAAGGCGTGGACGACCAAGCGCATAAGGAGACTTTCCACGGATATATGCCCGAGGTAGGCGCTCCGCAGTTGAGAGAAACGATAGCGACGTATTATGGCAGTAGGGGGGTGCACGTAGAAGCCGATGAAGTGTTTGTTTCTAGTGGTGCAAGCGACGAATTGGGAGATATCCTCGACCTTTTCGATAGAGATAGCACGGCGCTAATTATAGAGCCTGCTTATCCCGCTTACGTAGACGCCAATATTATGGCGGGTAGAAAGATAGTGCACTTGTCCTCGGGGCAAGACGACGGATTTTTGCCTTTGCCCGATATGTCTGTCAAAGCCGATATTTGCTATATATGCTCGCCCAACAATCCGACGGGAGCGGTGTATAACAAGGAGCAACTCAAGCAGTGGGTAGACTATGCCAATGCCAACGATGCAATCATACTCTTCGATGCGGCGTACGAGGCTTTTATAGAGGACGAAACCTTGCCTCACAGTATTTTTGAGATAGAAGGAGCAAGGACTTGCGCAATAGAGATATGTTCATTGTCCAAGACGGCGGGCTTTACGGGTACCAGACTCGGCTACACCGTGATACCTAAGCAACTAGAGCGGTGCGGACTCAACTTCAACGCAATGTGGGTACGCAACCGCACCACCAAGACCAACGGCGTATCCTACGTCATTCAGAGAGGCGGACTTGGGGTATTTACGCCGGAGGGACAAAAGCAAATCAAAGCCAATATAGATATCTACAAAAACAATGCCAAGTGTATCATGCAAGCCTTGGATAAGGTTGGAGTGTGGTATACGGGAGGTAAAAATGCGCCTTATATATGGCTAAAGTGCCCTAATGGCATGGGAAGCTGGGAATTCTTCGACTTTCTTCTCAATGAAGCTCAAATCGTCGGCACTCCGGGCGAAGGCTTCGGCAAGTGCGGCGAAGGTTATTTTAGATTTTCCACCTTTGGCAGTGTAGAAGCTACTCGCGAGGCAGCGGATAGACTAGTACGACTATTGTCCGACAACAACTAAAATCTCGATACGTATCGACTTTTTCGTCTACAAAGTGTTTTTGTAGACGATTTTTTTGTATAGTTTATTGACATTATAATTACTAATGTTATAATAAGTTTGAGGTGAAGATTTGGACCAATCATTATTGCAAGCTCGATTCGGACATATCGGGAAGATATTTTTCAATCTTACGATAGCAAGTGGCGTATTATCGCTTATTTGTCTATTATCGCCTTTCGTTACCGCACTATATATGCTAATAGTCGGTTTGGTTGTGTTGCTTGCCATTTGTTTTACCTTGGGACTGATATTCTTAATTGCGCCCGACTTTATATCGGGGCTATTTTCGTCTATGTCAGACGTCACCGAGATTGCAGGTTTTGTCGTCAAGATAGTAGATTATTCGCTGCCTATTATGACTATCGTAGCGGTACTAGCCACCGTTATGTTTATTCTGCAGACCAATCGCAAGAAGATGGTTGTCGCCAGCGGAGTTTTGGCGATAGTAGCGGGAATTACCTGGGCACTCGTAGCAGGCGGAATAGTGGGGATGATGCAATGAGCCTACTTACAATCAAAGTCAGAAGTTTAAAAAAATACGCCGTGCAAGTATCGGTCAACGGACGTTCTCTCAAAGGTAAGTCCGACAAGACGGGCAATATGATTTATACCTATCATGCCGATGAGGATAAGACAAAAGTCGAGATTTTCAACGTCAACGAGCTTGCTTCGCCAACGTGGTGGCTCTGGTCGATTTTTTATTTTTTCATCAGCGTATTCGGCATCTTTGACAGTGGCTATGGCAACAACTACTTTGACGTTAGGTGCAGCTTTGTCGTAGATACCACCCGTGATGCCAATCTGCAAGTCAAGATAGGTATTAGCGACAACGGCACTCGCCGCAACGTTTGGCAATGCGACACCTGTGTCACCCCAATCGACAACGAGTTTAGCAAAAACGAACGTTTGCAAAGGCGTATCAAAAGCAACAAAATTCTCAAAGTCTTTTTGTGGATTGTAACCATAGCGATTGCCGTAGCTATTACGGCTATCAAAGTGGCAAAATAAGGAGGAAATTATGCAACTTTTTTTCAAAAACAAATTGATGACAATAGGCGGTAGTTCTACAGTAACCGACTCGAGCGGTCAAGTTTTGTACAAGGTCAAGGGTAGAATTCTTTCGCCAACCAAATACAAAAAGATTTACGACCAAGAGGGCAAATTGCTCTTTATCGTCAACAACAAACTTATTAGATTTTTCAACACCACCGTCTATATCAAGGACGCTAAAAAGAATAAGCTTGCCACCGTCACCCAAAAGTACTTTTCCGTAGGCAAGTACGAGGTCAAAGACAGCGAGGATGAGATAGAAATCCAAAAGGACGGATTGTTGTTTCATTATACCGTCTTTGTCAACGGCAACAAACTTGCAGAGTTCAAGCGTGGCAAATTCTTAGCTTTGACCGACAATATTTTGGTTGACGTAGTTGACTCTTCTCAAGCGGGACTCGCCGTAGCCTTTGCGGTATGTTTCGACAACGTTGGCGACCGCAGGGCAAAGGACAGCAACTAGACGTAACGCAATTAGATTCAACTTGCGGTATGCCGTATAGGCAGCTGCAGGTTGAATTTTGAATAAACAATTAATTTTTTCTTAAAAGTGCAAATTTTTTTATTTTTTGTTGTCAAAAAGGCTTTTTTGATTGTTTAATATCAGGGGAAAGATGAAAAACGAAAAACTAGAGAAAAAAGTCAAAGAGTTTGCCTTGGGCAACTCTAAAGCCTTCGACTACATATACGACGTCAGCCATAAGGTAGTATTTATGGTTGCTTTTGGTATACTCAACAATCGAGAGAGTGCGTTGGATATAATGCAAGAAACGTATAGACAAATGATTAGGTCGATTGCCGGTTACAACAGTACCAACTTTATGGCGTGGCTCACGACAATAGCGAGAAATCTGTCCTACAATAGTTACAACAAAAACAAAAGAGTGATACTCAGCGACTTTGGCGACCAAAAATACGATAGCGGGGTTAGCGAGGAACGGAACGAGGGCGACTTATTCGGCTTGGCAAAGCAATGGCTGGACCAAGAGAGTTATTTGATATTGGTGCTAGTCGTCGTTGAGGGCTACAAGAGGAGAGAGATATCCAAGATGCTGTCTTTGCCGATATCGACGGTCACTTACAAGTACAAGAGCGCACTAAAAATTATAGAAGAAAAACTGACGAAGGAGGGTGAAAAATATGGATATTAAAAAGAAACTGAGAGCTCAAGCAAACACTGTTTTACCAACCGCAAAAGAGAATAGAAGTATCAAAGCCCAACTAAAGCAGTCCCTTCCTGCACGTAGTCAAGATACTTACGCAAAAAAGTTCAACTATTCAAGAGTCGCATGGGCATGCGTTGCCACATGCTTGTGTATTGCATTGATAGGCGGATTTGGTTTTTGGCTATTCTCTTCGTCCGGGCAAAAAGCCCCCGTTGCTCTATCCACCAACACTTACGTATGTATAGATATCAATCCAAGCTTTGCAATCACCCTGGACGAGAATAACAACGTCGTTGCCGTAAAGCCTCACAACAAGGACGGTGCAATCGTGCTGTACGGCGAGAGCCTAGTAGGTATGTCTTTGGAAGATGCGTGTGACCGCATTATCATGCTATCGTGGAAGCTTGGTTATTTGCAGTCGGGTGGCGATGTCAATCTTACGATTGCGGGCGACGACAAGGACAAAGAGCGAGCGTTAGGTCAAGATTTGCTAGGCAAAATAGACACCTATCTTCAAGCCAATTCTATCGACGCCAACGTAGTCGATACGGCGGATGAAACCATACGGAGCCTTGCGCAAAAATACGGCGTATCCCAAGGCAAGATGGCGTTGGTTCAAAAGGTGTGTCAAGCGTCGGGTATGAGCGTAAAAAAGGCTGTCAAACTCAGTCTTGACGACCTCAACGATATCCTCGAAGACTTAGAGGAAGCAGGCATTATCGAGGCGGAGAGTCAACTCGAGCAATACAAGCAACAATTGCAAAACGACCAAGATTATCTCAATCTTCAAGCCCAAGTTGAGATGTACCAACGCCTCGTAGATAGGATAGAGGAAATCATGGAGCGAGGCGGTATCGAAGAAGACGAGGACGATGAGGAGGAAGATGAAGACGAAGAGGACGAAGACGATGAAGACGCAGTCGTAGTCGACTTAGCTACTACGATAGCCGAGTACAACGCTCTATTCGAACCTGGCTCCACTTATTGCTACTTGGGCGAAGTAAATTCGCAATCATTCGGACGACACGTAGATAGAGTGCTTAAGGATTTGGAAGACGAGATTGACGATATAGAAGATATATTAGAAGACTATTGGGATAATATAAAACAGCAGTACAAGAAAGAGTCCAAGAAGGAAGATTAAATTCAACGAAATTTTTGCAAAAAAATTTTTGAAAAGTTTGGCAAAATCCTTTGCAAGTTTGTTATATAAGCAAACAAGCACTAAGAGGAGGATGCTTATGAAAAAACTAATAACCTTTTTACTTACCGTTATCATCGGAGCTAGTATGTTGGTCGGCTGTGCCAAGATTCAAGTCCCAGACAATCAAAACTCGGGCGAGCAAAACGAGACGCCAATAGTGCAGACTATGACCAAAGGCGACTTGGTGACCATGTCAGCCGTGTCGGTCGGCAACCTGATGGCGGGTATCAACACGCCGACAGTCGGTGCAATGGCGTTTGCCCTTGCCGAGCAAGATGAGCCTGGCGACCAAGCACAACTAGTCGACAAAATCAACTATTATATGACCGTCGTTCAAAACGTTATAGGCAGCGGGGCGGAGAGCGTGTTCGAGGAGAGTGATATAGCAGAATACGCCATCAAAAACGTCATCACCACCACGTCTTTTGGAGAGAGCAAGCAATACGTTCTTTACTACAACGAAACACTTCTAGTCGAAGAAGATGAAGACGAAGAGGAAGATGAAGAGGAAGACGCTACGGTTGTCAACGCAACAATCGCCCAAGACAGCGAGCATAGCGATGCGACTGCGGAGGAAGAAGAACAAGAGTTTGCTATGCTTGGCATAATGGTAATAGGCGACCAAAGATACGAGTTCGAAGGCAAGAGAGAAGTGGAAGAGGGAGAATTCGAGTTTGAGTTCGTAGCCAGAATCGATGCCGACAACTACGTGAGATTTGCTCAAGAAATCGAAGAGGACGAGCAAGAATTCGACTACACAATAGTAGAGGGCGGACAAATCGTCAAGACCTTTAGCCTCGAGGTAGAGAGCGAAGAGGGTGAGACGGAAGTTAGCCTCAAAGAAAAAGGCATAGACAGCTTGATGATTATCAAATACGAGGTGCAAGTCGATGAGAACGGCAACGAGTATATCGAAATCAAGGTCAACGACAACGGCGAAGTTATCAAGTGTGAGGCACGCGTAGAGATAGATGCCGTTACGGGAGAGAAGACCTACCGATACGATTTTGGTAACGGACACCGATACGACAAACACCCTTACGGCGAAGAGGATGACGAGGCAGAAACAACCGCATTCGCACTATAAGGCATTCATAATTCCCCCAAGAGGACGTAAGTCCCTAAGATACACCCCTTTAGGGGTGTATTTTCGCAAAAAAACACTTGATATATTTGACAATTTGACGGGCTGGTTGTATGCTATTTTTAGGAGGCGTATTATGGACGTAAAGAGAGAAGTAGAAGCAAGAGTAGCATTTATCCGCAAGGTGCTCGAGGATAGCAAAGCCAAGGGCATCGTGTTCGGCAACAGCGGCGGCAAAGACAGCGCACTCGTAGGCATTTTGTGCAAGATGGCTTGTCCTGATACCGTAGCCGTAATTATGCCTTGTTTTAGTCAGCGTAATTATACCGTAGACAAGCAAGACGGAATGGAATTGTCTACCAAATTCGACATAGAGACGAGAGTCGTAGACCTCACGCCTGTTAGAGCGCAGATGCTCTCGCAATTAGAAGGAGTTGCAAAACTCAACGATGCTGCTATCGTCAATATTGTGCCAAGGCTTCGCATGACGACGCTATATGCTATAGCTGCCGCAGAGGGCAGACTCGTAGCAGGCACGGGCAATCGTAGCGAGAGATTCGTTGGTTATTTTACCAAATGGGGTGACGGTGCATGCGACTTCAATCCAATCGCAGACCTCACCGTTGGCGAGATATACGAGTTGCTAGAGTATCTAGGCTGTCCTAGGTCTATCATCGACAAGGCACCTTCGGCATCGTTATACGACGGTCAGACAGACGAAAAGGAGCTCGGCATTACCTACAAAGAGCTTGACAGATATATCGCCGTAGAGAGAGCACAGGGCACACTTGAGCCTAGACTTGAGAGGATGTTCAACGCCTCGGCACACAAGCGTAAGCCTCCTGTTTTGTACAGGTCGCTTGACGAAGAATAAAGTCGCTGCGTTAAGACTATAAACAAAAAATGGAGATATGTATCGAGTTATCTCCATTTTTTATTTATCTAAACGATAATTTTTGATATATATTTACTTCTTAGCTTTGACGTATCTAACGGCACTAGTACCCGCTATTGCACCGTCGCTGACGGCTTTGCTTATTTGCATCAGACCACCCACGCAGTCACCGCAAGCGAACAAGCCTGGTACGGTGGTCATCATGTCTTTGTCGGTTACGATAAAGCCTTGGTCGCTTACAGCGCCGATTTTACGAGCAAGCACGTCGGCGGAGGCTTGCCCTAGAGCAACGAATAGTCCGTCAATATCTAATGTGGTGTCATCATCAAATACAACTTGTTGCAATCTATCGTCGCCCGTAAGTGCTTTGATTTTTTTGTCAATGACGGTCGCATCGCCAAAGTCCTCGTCGCAAGGTTTGCCGTCTGTCAAAATAGTAGCCTCGCTTGCCACGCCTTTGATAGCGTCGTACTCGTGCAAGGCGTAGTGCGAGTTGCCTAGCACGGCAACCTTCTTTTTGCGATAGAAGAATGCATCGCATACTGCACAATAACTTACGCCCTTGCCTTCAAGCCTCTTTAGTCCCTCTATTTTGACAGTGTTGCGAGGTGCACCCGTTGCGATAATCACGGCTTTTGCAGTCATAATTCCGCTAGTTGTCGTCACGATAAATACGTCGCTTAGCGCCACGTCCAACACTTCGCCGTCTACCACGTCTACGCCCAATCTTGATAGTTGTTTTTCGCCGCTACGCAACAATTCTTGTCCGCTAATGCTCTCGAAGCCATAATAGTTTTCTATACGGTCGGCTTTTTTGAGTGCACTCTTGTCGGTACCCACTACGCAAGTCTTAAGTCCTGCTCTTGCCGTATACAATGCCGACGATACTCCCGACGGACCTTTGCCGATAATAATTACGTCTACCATAATTCACCTAAATTGAGTATAGCACAAAACAAGATTTTTATCAAAAAAAATAAAAAAGTATGGATAAAAACTCTATAATATGATATAGTTGCTATATAGAGCAAATTATTTGGAGGTCAATATGGCAATAACAACGATAACCAAAGACAATTTTGATAAGGAAGTAGTGCAAGCCGGCGTGCCTGTATTGGTAGACTTTTGGGCTTCTTGGTGTGGTCCTTGCAGAATGCTTTCTCCAATAGTCGACGAGATTGCAGAGCAATATACCGGGCTTAAGGTTGGCAAAGTCAACGTTGACGAGCAAGAAGAACTTGCAATCAAATTTGGCATAATGAGCATACCTACGCTTATCGTATTCAAGGGCGGACAAGTGGTTGCTCAATCCGTTGGAGTTAAGTCCAAAGAAGCAATATTAGAAATGCTAAAATAAATATGTCATAGGCATGTGCCTATAAATGCATAAGCAAAACGAAAGAAGGTAGTATATGTCACAATGTAATCATGATTGCGGGAGTTGCCAATCTAAGTGCGACTCCGCCAATCTTATAGCACCCGCCAACTCGGCTTCCAAAATCAAAAAAGTGATTGCGGTAGTCAGTGGCAAGGGCGGAGTTGGCAAGTCGAGTATCACCTCGCTACTTGCAGTCAAAGTTAGCCAAATGGGATACAAGACGGCTATTTTGGACGCCGACGTAACGGGACCGTCCATTCCGACCGCATTTGGTATCACCGACAAAGCTTACGGTCAAGACGGCAACATTATACCTCTCGTAAGTAGGGACGGAGTCAAGGTTATGTCGCTCAACTGCCTACTCGACGATCCTTCCCAACCTGTGGTTTGGCGTGGCTCGCTCATATCGGGCACGGTCAAGCAGTTTTGGACGGACGTAGCGTGGGGAGAGGTGGACTATATGTTCATCGATATGCCACCGGGAACGGGTGACGTACCGCTCACGGTATTCCAATCGCTCCCAATAGACGGCATAGTCATCGTCACTTCACCTCAACAACTAGTGTCGATGATAGTGTCCAAAGCCGTCAATATGGCTAAGCTTATGAACGTACCTATCCTCGGTGCAGTGGAGAACCTCGCATATTACGAGTGCCCCGACTGTCATCGCAGAGAATACATATTTGGCGAGAGTAAGTTAGAAGAGTATTGCCAAGAGTACGATATTCCGCTATTTGACAGAGTACCGATAGATACAATCTTGGCTAAAGCAATGGACAATGGTAAGATAGAGAGTTATCTCAATCCATATCTTAGCGAGTTTGTCCAAGGATTGGTCAAATAAGTCAAATACAGTTAAGTCATCGCCTAGTGCGGTGATTTTTTTAATTTTGGGGCTGTTTTTCGTTTGCAAATATTATCTTGTATGTTATGATATTTAGCGGTGAAAGAAATGGAAAAAACGCAACAACTAGTACCTAACAAAATGGGCACGATGCCAATAGGTAAGCTTTTGTTTTCTATGGCATTGCCAATAGCCATATCCATGCTGGTGCAAGCGTTGTACAACGTTATCGATAGCATATTCGTGGCAAAACTAGGCGAGGACGCTTTGACGGCGGTGTCGCTGGCTTTTCCTATCCAAAACGTCATCATTGCCATAGCCGTAGGTACGGGCGTGGGCGTCAATTCTTTGCTATCCAAGTCGCTTGGTCAACACAACTTCGATAGAGCCAACAAAGTGGCGTCCAACGCACTGTTGCTTGCTATCGTCAACACGGCGGTCGTGGCATTGATAGGCGGATTGTTTGCTCGCAAGTATTTTGAAATACAGACCGATATTACGTCAATAGTCGATATGGGTACAGAGTACACTGTCATCGTGTGCGTTATATCCGTCGGCGTATTTTTCCAGGTAACCTTCGAAAGACTATTGCAAGCCACGGGCAAAACATTGTTGTCTATGGCGATGCAATTGGTGGGAGCAGTCACCAATATCGTGCTTGATCCGATATTTATTTTCGGCTATCTCGGTGCGCCCGCAATGGGAGTTAAGGGTGCCGCAGTCGCTACGGTAATCGGTCAGATACTATCAATGCTCACGGGATTGGTCTTCAACTTATGCCTTAATAAGGAGATTAAACTATCTATCAGGGGTATGATACCCGACGGTAAGCTGCTTGCCAAAATATACAAGGTGGCTATACCGTCCATGCTTATGGCGTCTATTACCTCGGTCACGGTCTTTGGCTTCAACCAAATACTGCTTGCTTTCAACACAGAGAGCAGCCTCATAGGCAATACTGCTACGTCATTCTTAGGCATATACTTCAAACTGCAGAGCTTTGTATTTATGCCGGTATTCGGTATCAACAACGCTATGATTCCTATCGTTGCCTACAACTTCGGAGCCAAGCAAAAGCCTAGGATTTGGAAGACCGTCAAGATATCCGTCTTGGCTGCCGTCGGTATAATGATGGTTGGATTTATCATTATGCAAAGCATGCCTAAGATTATGCTTACGCTATTCGAGGCGTCTGACGATATGATGGCTATAGGCACGGTAGGACTAAGAATTTTGTCGGTGTCCTTCTTGATAGCGGGCTTCAATATCGTCATGAGCGGACTTTTCCAAGCCATCGGCAATGCCTTCTACAGCTTGATTATGTCGCTTTCTCGTCAAATTGTCATCGCCTTGCCCGTTGCATGGCTTCTTGCCAAGACGGGTAGCATAGACAACATTTGGTGGTCGTTGACGGTTGCCGAAGCCTTGAGTTTGTTCTTCAGCTTATTCTTCCTACGCAAGAGCAAAAAGATAATAGATAGAGAGATAGACAACGTGTAAGTATCTCTTGGGAACTCATCCTTGCAAATGTTGGTGTCCAACTAAAGCCACAATGCTATTGCGGTGAAACATAGACGGTATTTTATTGTCATTGCGAACGACTGAAGGGAGTGTGGCAATCCCAATTTTTATGTCATTGCCGTGGCGTTTAGCAAAATAGTATGTCATTGCGAGCCCTAGCTCAATTGTTTTGTCATTCCGAGCGAAATATTTTGAGCGTGGCAATCTCACCTATGTCATTGCGAAGTATACGCAGTATACTGTGGCAATCTCATCCGTATAAAAATGCCCCTTTGTGCAAAAAGAAATATGTCATTGTGAAGCCGTCAGGCTGTGACAATCTCCACCATATAAAAATGCCCTTTTGTGCAAAGGGGGCTCCCGACAACTATCGGGTGGGGGATTGTTTTGTCATTAAGTTGTGCACATTGGGGATCTCATCTTATTAAGCCGTCCCTTTGCTAATTATTATGCAATGTCATTGCGGTATAGCGTAACCAAAATAATTATGTCATTCCGAGCGTAGGCTCTTGAGCCGTAGCGTGGGAATCTCAATCCTATTAAAAGCCGTCCCTGTGTAAGGGAAGGGGGACCACCAAAGGTGGTGGAAGGGTTGTTTTGTGCATATATATATCGCAACAGTGAATTGTACTTAGGGATGGTATAACAAATAGAATATTTTACTCGACTTTATGAGTCGAGTTTTTTACTCATTCAAAACTGCTTGATAAATCTTTTGATTTATGTTATATTAGTTATGCCAAACTAACTAAATAAACGTAGGAATTATGGTGTAATTTTCTTTTTATAGATAATTATATCTGTTTTTCTCACAATAGTACCATTGAATTTGATAAAATGCAGATTCTACTTGTGCTATTGTGGTTACACCATTTTGCGTGAAGTTAGTTTGGCGACTATCGGAGTCTGCGTTTTTGTGCGTTTACTTCGGTAGGCGCACTTTTTTTACAATTGAGGAGGTTATTATGAAAGCACCAAAAGAATGTCCGATGTGTGGCGAAAAAGCCAAGTGGAAGCATGTTGATGATGCCAAAAAAGGTTTTTCGGGCGGAAAAGCACTTATAGGAGGTATTCTGCTTGGACCGGTTGGTTTAGTGGCAGGAGCTTTGGGGAAAAAGAAACATTTATATATTTGTGCAAAATGCGGCTTTCAACACGAATATGATGATTAAAGTTAAGTTCATATACTTTTGGAAATATAGTTGCATATTTTGTAAATCAAAAAAAGACTAACGAAATTTTGTTAGCCTTTTAGATTGTCTAAAAATCTCTTATAAGAACTTACTTGTTCGGGGCAAGTTTGCAAAACCGATATTATTTTTTCCTATCTTCCAGATACTTTTCCATACCTTGCACCGTTGCCTTGGCTATATGGTAGTCTGCGAAAATCATTATTGCGCAAGTGAGCAAAGCAAGCATGCTCGCAGACACTCTCTAATTTTAATCTTTTATAAACTCTACCACGTCTTCTATTTTGCAATCCAAAAATGAGCAAATTCTATCAAGCGTTTTCATTTCAATGTTTTGATTTGCTTTTAATCTACGCACTGTTTTGCTATCGATACCACATTCTTCTCTAAGCCTATATGTGGAAACGCCCTTTTTATCCATTGTTAAAAATAATCTATCGAATTTAAACATTTTAACCCCCTATGTTGACATTCTATATTATGGGGATTATAATCTTATTTATTAAGGGGATATAATCCCCAATTTGAGTATAGGGGGGATTCTTATGGAATTATGGAGAGAATTGTTAATAAGTGGATTGCAAAATGAGGATTACAAACTTGATTGTATAGATGATAAGACGCTAAAAGAAATAGTAGAGATTAGAAGTTATCAAGTATTATTGCAAATCAAACGTATCATTGAAGATGAAAGGTTGTTAGATTGTGACTGTTTCATAAAAATTGAAGAAATAATATGTGCATTAGAAGAGAATAAAATATTTTGCGATAGACACGATTTTGGTTAAATTGACTTTAATCAGTTCATCTCTTTTGATTTTGTAATCAAAAAAGACTAACGAAATTTTGTTAGTCTTTTAGATTGTCTAAAAATCTCTTATAAGAACTTACTTGTTCGGGGCAAGTTTGCAAAACCGATATTATTTTTTCCTATCTTCCAGATACTTCTCCATACCTTGCACCGTTGTTTTGGCTATATGGTAGTCGGCGAAAATCATTATTGCGCAAGTGAGCAAAGCAAGGACGCTCATTGTTATACCGCCGAGTATGGTCTTGGTTCCTTCAAAGGCAAAGCTTTTGACGAGATAAAAAGCACCCGTCACACCAACGAACCCGCCAACGAAGAGTATACAAATAAACCCCACGCAGGAGACAATCGTCATCAATATCATCAAGATATCGTTGAATATCAATTCTGATTTTTTCACTTGCTTTTCGTCCATATTATTATTTTACCATTATATGGGTAGATTTTCAACTATTTTTGATATAGGGCGCAGTAGGCGTTGCAACTAATAGCTTCTTCTCGACCGACCAATCCAAGCTTTTCGGTGGTGGTTGCGGTTATACTAACTCTGGTGACGTCGATATCCATCGCCTTGGCTAGCGTTTCTTCGATTATAGGGATAAACTCGGCAAGTCGTGGTTTTTGTGCCATAATCGTAGCCGATACGTTGCCAACTCTATAGCCTTGACTTTTTAGTAGTCCAAGCACGTTTTTTAGCAATATTATGCTAGATATATTTTTGAAAGCAGGGTTGGTGTCGGGGAAGAGTCTGCCTATATCTCCGTTGTGAGAGGCGGAGAGCAGTGAGTCCATGATTGCGTGCGTCAACACGTCGGCATCGCTGTGTCCGAGCAGTCCCTTGTCGTGAGGTATATTGACGCCACCGAGTATTAGGGCTCTACCTTCTACAAGTTGGTGGGTGTCCCAACCGCAACCCGCAAAGAAGGTCTCGGGAACGAATCTGGACAGGTCGCTGGCATAGGTGATTTTTGTATTGTCGCTATCGCCCTCAACGAGGTAAATTTTGCCTATATACTCTTCGTATAGAGAGGCGTCGTCGGAGAAAGTCTTATCATCGAGCTGGGCTTGAGCATAAGCTTCCTTCAACTTTTTTGCATCGAATATTTGAGGAGTCTGCACTGCCCAATACTTAGACCTATCTACCGCCTCACTCAGTCCGTTTTCTACTATGCGTAGGCTGTCGGACACGGGTAGGGCAGCCACGCCGTTGCCCCATTTGATAGCGCAAGCTATAGTCCTGTCTATCAAGGCTTTTTTGACGAAAGGTCTTGCACCGTCGTGTACGATAACCAGGTCGCAGTCGTCCTCTATGCAAGATAGGGCGTTGCGTACCGAAGCAGTGCGATTGTCACCGCCCTTGCATATTGTAATGTCGGCGTCAACGTTGTCTATTGCCTCGGCTATCCACTCTCTGTCTTCATCTGCGCAAGCGATAATCAGTCTTGACACGTCTTGTCTGCAAAAGGCTGTCAAAGTTTTGCAGAGCAGTGGCATACCGCCTATATTAAACTTAAGTTTACTATATCCGAGCCCCGCTCTCGTCGAAGCTCCGCCACAAGGGAATATTGCGTTAATTTTCATCGGTCAACACCTCGTACATGTCCGTGCAGTCTTGTTTTTTGATTGTTTCTTCTACCTTGAGTATCCTAAATCTAAAGGTCTTGTCACCAAAGAACAGCGTTACTCTATCGCCTACCTTGACTTGCGTACCTGCTTTGGCAGGGCGAGAGTTGATTTGCACTCTCTGAGCGTCGCACGCTTCGTTGGCAACTGTGCGTCTCTTGATAATTCTCGATACTTTCAAAAATTTGTCCAATCTCATAGCAATTCTCTTTTGATAGATATTATATTACGTACTAATAAGTATATCATAATAAAAAATAATATCAATATTTATCCAATATTTATACAAAAATTTTTACCTTACAATACGCCTATGACGAATAATTTATAATATTTTCGAAGTTGGCGTTTATTTTAATTTTTTTATTGAGAGGTATTTGTCATAGTAAATAATTACTATAATTTTTATACTTTAGTTTTAGTGGTTAAAATTTTACAAAAATTTTACCTTGTTTAAAAATTTTACAAAAATTTTACAATCTAAAATCGCAAAAAATTCTTCTTTTGCACTAGCGTTTTTAGACTACCAATCTATACGTGGTGAGCAATTTTTTGTCAATATGACGATTGAATTTTGGGTAAGAGAGTGTCGATTATACGTTGAGGAGTGTTGCCTGCAATATGGGGCAATATAACGTCGAAAATCTTCTCTACGTAAGAAGATATTATCTTCATTGCTGATAGGTTGGTTTTGTTTTTTGTCTTATATAGCCAATTTAGATATAATACTCGCAAAAATTAAAAATTTACGTTTATTTTATAAAAAAGCGTTGACTTGCTTGTGGGCTTGTGCTAAAATCTATAATCGTGCAACTATGCGTTATTATATTTATTATATAGTTGTGCCAATTATTACGAAAATATTTTAAGGAGGGTTTGATATGCCTCAAAGAATTCATAAAATCAAGTGCGGCAACAACGAGAGAATGTCTTTTTCCAAGATCAAAGACGTGCTCGAAATTCCGTATTTGATTGAACTGCAAAAAGAATCTTACAAGCAATTTATCAACGAAGGTATCAGAGATATTCTCAACGAATTTTCGCCTGTAGTCGATAGAGCGGGAAGATTCGAATTGCACTATCTCGGCTATTCTTTGGAAGGTACGCCTAAGTACAGTATCAAAGAGTGCAAAGAAAGAGACGCTACTTATGCGTTGCCTCTCAAGGTCAAGGTTAGACTTGTCAGAAAAGAGACGGGAGAAATGACGGAAGAAGACGTGTTTATGGGGGATATTCCTATTATCACCGACAACGGTTCTTTTATCATCAACGGTTCGGAGAGAGTTATCGTCAGCCAGCTTGTCAGATGCCCTGGCGTATACACTACGTCTGACGGCAAAGACCGCAACGGCGTAGAGAGATTTTCTACTCTTATAATGCCTAACCGCGGTGCAAGACTTGAGTTTAAGCAAGACGCAAGCAATATTTTGTGGGTATACGTAGACCGTAACCGTAAGGTAGCTTCTACCGTTTTGCTTAGAGCTTTGGGATTGGTGACCGACGAAGAAATCATTGCTACCTTCGGCGACGAAGTTATGCTTAGAGAGACCATCAAAAAGGACAATACCAAGACGGCTGAGGACGCCAAAATCGAGCTATATAAGAAGCTCAAGCCGGGCGAAATTCCTAACCAAGACGGTATCGACCAACATATTAGAGGATTGCTCTTTGATCCTAAGAAGTACGAGCTTTTGCGTGTGGGCAGATACAAGCTCAACAAGGTTCTTTCTATAGCTAACAGAATTGCGGGACTAGAATTGGCTGAGGATATCGTAGATAGCGAGACGGGCGAAGTTTTGGCTACCAAAGGACAAGTTCTCAGCGTAGAAGAGGCTAGAAAGCTCCAAAATGCAGGAGTCAACGAAGCAATCGTCGTTGCTCCGGACGGCAAACACTTCAAAGTTATCGGCAACAAGACAGTGGATATCAATGCGCTCTCTTTTGAAGGTAAGTCTTTTGAAGAATACTTCGGTATTACCGCAGAGCAGGCGGGTTTGCTCGAGGACGTATATTATCCTGTGCTCAAAAAACTTATGTCTGAAAATGCCGACAAGAACGCACTTCTTCAAGCTATTGCAGACAACGTCGAAGATTTGTTTGTCAAGCACGTTACCTTTGACGATATCTTAGCAGGCGTATCTTACAACCTCGGCATCTCTCACGGACTTGGCAAAGCCGACAATATCGACCACCTTGCCAATAGAAGAGTGAGAGCCGTAGGCGAGTTGCTATATGCTCAATTCCGCACGGGTATCACCAGACTTGACAAGGGTATCAAAGAGAAGATGAGCATTACCCAAGAGGACGATGACTGCAAGGCTCAAAGCTTTATCAACATCAAGCCTGTGACGGCAGTTATCAAAGAATTCTTCGGTTCTTCACAGCTTTCGCAATTTATGGACCACTACAATCCTATCGCCGAGCTTACCCACAAGCGTAAGCTTTCCGCATTGGGACCTGGCGGTCTTAACAGAGAGAGAGCGGGCTTCGACGTGCGTGACGTACACTATACTCACTACGGTCGTCTTTGCCCTATCGAGACTCCTGAAGGACAAAACATCGGTCTTATTTCTTCGCTCGCGACTTTTGCAAAAGTCAACAAATACGGACTTATCGAGACTCCTTACCGCAAGGTAATCAAGGGCGAAGGCAAAGTAACCGACGAAGTTATATATTTGCAAGCCGACGACGAGGACGCATTCGTAGTTGCGCAAGCCAACGAAGAGTTGGACGACAACGGCGTATTCGTCAACGAACGTGTAAATTGCCGTTTTAGAGATGAGATTGCAGAGTATTCTCGCAAAGACGTTGACTTTATGGATATTTCGCCTAAGCAAGTTATATCCGTAGCGGCTTCGCTTATCCCATTCCTCGAGAACGACGACGCGGCTCGTGCGTTGATGGGCTCTAACATGCAGCGTCAGGCAGTACCGCTCATCAAGCCCGAGGCTCCTATCATTGCGACGGGCATCGAAGCTAAGATTGCTCACGATAGCGGCGTTATGGTTCTCGCTAAGAGCAACGGTGTCGTTGATTACGTAAGTGCTGACAGAATCGTAGTCGCTACCGATGACGGAGGCAAGGAAGAATACAAACTTCAAAAATTCGAAAAGAGCAATGCAGGCACTTGCATTATCCAAAAGCCTATCGTGACCAAGGGACAAAAGGTCATCAAAGGCATGGTGCTTGCAGACGGACCTTCTACTCAAAACGGAGAATTGGCACTCGGACGCAACATTCTCGTAGGCTACATGTCTTGGGAAGGTTACAACTACGAGGACGCTATACTTATCAACGAAGACCTCGTCAAAGACGACGTATTTACCTCTATTCACATTGAGAAGTACGAGATAGAATGTCGTGACACAAGACTTGGCGAAGAGCAAATCACTCGTGATATCCCTCACGTAAGTACAGACTCTATCAAGTATCTTGACGAGGACGGTATAATTATGGTGGGCGCAGAAGTTCACAGCGACGACTACTTAGTTGGTCGCGTAACTCCTAAGGGAGAGACGGAGCTTTCGCCTGAAGAGAGATTGCTCAGAGCGATATTCGGTCAAAAGGCAAGAGAAGTGAGAGATACTTCCCTCAAGCTGCCTCACGGTCAATACGGTATCGTCGTAGACGTCAAAGTATTCAAGAGAGAGAACAAAGACGAGTTGCCACCTGGAGTAAACAAACTCGTAAGAGTATACGTTGCTCAAAAGCGTAAAATCGGCGTAGGTGACAAGATGTCAGGTCGTCACGGTAACAAGGGCGTCGTATCGAGAGTATTGCCAAGAGAGGATATGCCTTTTATGGCTGACGGAACTCCTTTGCAAATCGTGCTCAACCCATTGGGCGTACCGTCTCGTATGAATATCGGTCAGGTATTGGAAGTTCACCTCGGACTTATCGCTAAACTTCTCGATTGGAAGATTGCAACCCCTGTATTCGACGGCGCAACGGAAGCAGATATCAAGCAACTGCTCATCGAAAACAACCTACCTGCACACGGCAAGTTGGAGTTGTTCGACGGAAGAACGGGTGAGAAGTTCGAAAACCCTGTCACCGTGGGCTATATGTATATGCTCAAGCTCTGCCACCTTGTAGACGACAAAATCCACGCTCGTTCTATCGGACCTTACAGCCTCGTTACGCAACAGCCTCTCGGCGGTAAAGCGCAATTCGGCGGACAAAGATTCGGTGAAATGGAAGTTTGGGCTTTGGAGGCATACGGCGCAGCGCACATTTTGCAAGAGATTTTGACCGTCAAGTCGGACGATATCAACGGCAGACAAAAGGTATACGAAGCAATCGTCAAGGGTGCGCCTGTCGCAGAACCGGGAACTCCTGAATCATTCAAGGTGCTCATCAAAGAATTCCAAGCATTGGGACTCGATATCAAGGTTCTCAACGAAAATAAGGAAGAAATCGGCATCCGCGAAATGATAGAGGACGAGAGCGAATTGTTGCCTGAGAAGGAACAAGAAAAAGAAGAAGTAGATCCGTTCCAACTTGAAGAAACCGACTTGTTCGGTCTCGGTGGCGGAGAAGACGTCGATCTCAACATGGATAATTTGCTCAGCATGGGCGAAGACGACGATGACGGCGACGCAATTTTCGGCAACTTGTTTGACAACAAGGACGAAGAGTAAGGAGGTACGATATGTCAGAAGTAAACAATTTTGATTCTATTCAGATAGGCGTAGCATCTCCGGAAAAAATCAGGTCTTGGTCGCATGGTGAAGTCACCAAGCCTGAAACAATCAATTACAGAACTCAAAAGCCTGAAAAGGACGGCTTGTTCTGCGAAAGAATTTTCGGACCAACCAAAGACTGGGAATGTAATTGCGGAAAGTACAAGCGTGTAAGATACAAGGGCGTTATTTGCGACAAGTGCGGTGTAGAAGTTACCAAAAAAATCGTGCGTCGTGAAAGAATGGGACATATCGAACTCGCTTGTCCCGTATCGCACATTTGGTACTTCAAGGGTGTGCCTTCCCGTATCAGCATTGCGCTCGATATGTCGCCTAAGGACGTGGAGCACGTGCTTTATTATAGCAAATACGTAGTTATTGATCCGGGTAGGACCGATTTCCTCGTCAAGCAAGTCATCGACGACAAAGAATACTTCGAGGCGATTGACAAATTCGGACAAGGTTCTTTTAAGGCGGGTAGAGGCGCCGAGGCAGTCAAAGAATTGCTCATGGCTATCGACCTTGACAAAGAGTCTAAAGAACTAAAGGATATTGTTGCAACCACCCAAGGACAAAGAAGAATTAAGGCTGTCAAGCGTCTTGAAGTCATCGAGTCTTTCAGAATAAGCAACAACAGACCTGAGTGGATGATACTCGACGTGTTGCCTGTATTGCCACCGGAACTTAGACCAATGGTACCGCTCGACGGCGGAAGATACGCTGCCAGCGACCTCAACGACCTCTATCGTCGTGTCATCAACCGTAACAATCGTCTTAAGAAGTTGATAGAGATGGGCTCTCCGGAGATTATCATCATCAACGAAAAGCGTATGTTGCAAGAAGCCGTCGACGCTTTGATAGACAACGGTAGAAGAGGTAAGCCTGTTACGGGAGCAGGCAACAGAGAACTCAAATCTCTCACCAGCATGCTCAAAGGTAAACAAGGTCGTTTCCGTCAAAACTTGCTGGGTAAGCGTGTAGACTACTCGGGACGTTCGGTTATCGTAGTAGGACCGGAACTCAAAATGTACCAATGCGGTATTCCTAAGGAGATGGCGCTCGAGCTATTCAAGCCTTTTGTAACGAGAAAGCTTATCGAGTACGGCAAGTGCCAAAACCCTAAGGCTGCCAAGAAGATATTGTCCAAAGCCCAAGACCTCATCATCTGGGATATCTTGGAAGAAGTTATCAAGGACCACCCTGTACTTCTCAACCGTGCACCTTCTTTGCACAGACTTTCCATACAAGCATTCGAGCCTGTATTGGTAGAGGGTAGAGCAATCAAGTTGCATCCGTTGGTGTGCGGTGCGTTCAACGCCGACTTCGACGGTGACCAAATGGCAGTTCACGTACCACTCAGCGTTGAGGCAAGAGCAGAAGCAAGATTTTTGATGTTATCTACCAACAATATCCTCAAGCTCTCCGACGGTAAGGCAGTCGTTTCGCCATCGCAAGATATGGTTATCGGTAGTTACTACTTGACTATCGACAAGGACGGCGGTTTGGGCGAAGGCAGATGCTTCCGCAACGCCAACGAAGCTTTGATGGCATATCAAGATAAACAAATCGAATTGCAATCTAAGATTAGAGTGAGAGTAGAAAAGGTAATCGACGGACAAAAATATTCCAAGATTCTCAACACCACTCTCGGAAGAATTATCTTCAATACCGCTATTCCTCAAGACTTGCACTTCGTGCCAAGAGAAACGCCTGAGCAACAACTCGATTTGGAAATCGACACGACGGTAGGCAAAAAGGAATTGTCCAAAATCGTTGAGAGATGCTTCAAATACAAGGGCGCAACCGAGACTTCGGTTATCCTTGACAAAATCAAGGCTCAAGGCTTCAAGTATTCTACTATCGGCGCAATAACCACTAGTGTATTCGACATGCACGTGCCTAAGAACAAAAAGGAAGTTATCGCAAGAGCCGAAGAAGCAGTGCAAAAGCAAGAGAAGCTCTACAAGAGAGGTCTTATTGACGAGCAAAAGAGATATGAGAGTATAGTCGAGATTTGGAAAAAAGCCAAAGAAGAAATCGACAAAGAGTTGGAGGGTACACTTGGCAGATTCAATCCAATCTGGATGATGGCTAAGTCAGGTGCGCGTGGTAACATATCTCAGATTTCGCAGTTGTGCTCTATGAAAGGTCTAGTGCAAGATCCATCTGGTAAGGTCATCGAACTCCCTGTAAAGGCTTCTTTCCGTGAAGGTTTGTCTGTACTCGAATACTTCATATCGTCACACGGTGGACGTAAAGGTATGGCGGATACGGCACTTAAGACGGCAGAATCGGGTTACTTGACCAGACGTCTTGTAGACGTAGCGCAAGAAGTTATCGTGTCCGAGCAAGATTGTGGCGACACCAAGGGTATCGTAGTAGTTAGACCAATGCGTACTCAAAAGATGACCGACGACGACTATAGCACAGCACTCAAAGACTTTGTAGAAAGAATTGACGGTAGATTTGCAATAGACGACGTAATCAATCCTGTTACGGGCGAGGTTATCTGCGCTAAGGACGAGATGATTACCGCCGATATGGCAGACGTTATCAAGTCTTGCGGAGTTGCCCAAGTACACGTAAGAACCGTTATGACTTGTAAGTCAAAACACGGCGTATGCGCTAAGTGTTACGGTAAGAATATGGCATCCAACAATCCTGTCAAACTCGGTGAGGCAGTCGGTATCATTGCAGCTCAATCTATCGGTGAGCCGGGTACTCAGCTTACGATGAGAACCTTCCACACGGGTGGTGTAGCAACGGATAGCGATATTACGGGCGGTCTTCCACGTGTTCAGGAGTTGTTCGAAGCAAGACGTCCTAAGGGTATAGCGGTTGTCAGCGGAATTAAGGGTAAAATCAGTATCAACGAAGAGAAGCATATCATCACCGTTACCCCTGAGAGTGGAGAACCATGCGAATATAAGTATGCCTTCAACCAAAAGTTGGCTGAGAAAAACGGCGTAGCGCTCAAAGAGGGCGATATCGTAGAAGCAGGCGATGCATTGACTCAAGGTAGCATCTACCCACCTGACATTCTCAACACCAAGGGCGTCAACGGCGTGCTCGAATATATCATCAGAGAAGTCAAGGCGACCTATTCTAAAGCCGGTGTAGACATCAATGAAAAGCATATCGAGATTATCGTAAGACAGATGTTGCGTAAGGTAAGAATAGAGATGCAAGGCGACACGCATATGATCCCCGGTGAACTCGTCGACCTCCATACGTTTGAGGAAGAGAACCAAAGAGTATTGGAAGAGGGCGGTGTACCTGCTATCTCCAAGAGAGTATTGCTTGGTATAACCAAGGCGTCTTTGGCAACAGAGTCATTCTTGTCGGCAGCGTCCTTCCAAGAGACTGCAAGAGTGCTTACCGAAGCCGCTATCCGCAACAAGATAGACAGCCTAAGAGGACTCAAAGAGAACGTTATCCTCGGTAAACTAATCCCTGCAGGTACGGGTATGAAGAGATATCGCAATATCGTTGCTTTGCCTTCTAACAGCGGTGACAACGAAATCGTTGAGGACCAAATCCAAGACAAGTTCGCAATCGAAAACGATATCGAGGACTAATACAACTAAATAACGTATTCTATAGAGAGTGTCGGAGGGACGGACCCTGTGAAGGCACAGCAACCTGAATTTTAAGGTGCTAAATTCCGCAAGATATACTTGAAAGATAGAAGACATAAAGCGAGCCACTGTCGATTATGTCGATAGTGGCTCCTTTGTAGGAGAACGAAATGATTAAAAGAATATTTACCAGCGAGAGCGTGACCGAAGGACATCCCGACAAGGTTTGCGACAAAATATCCGACAGCGTGTTGGACGCTTTGTTGGCACAAGATCCAATGAGCAGAGTTGCAGCGGAGACGTGTTGTAACACGGGCTTTGCGTTGCTTATGGGGGAGGTTACGACCAATGCGGTAGTTGATTTAGAAAAAGTAGTGCGTCAAGCCGTACTCGAGATAGGCTACGATGATGAGTCCAAGGGCTTTGACGGCAATACTTGCGAGGTCATAATCAGACTCGACAAGCAGTCTGCCGACATTGCTATGGGCGTGGACAGTAGCGTGGAGAACAAAGCTCACGGTGAGGACAAATACGACCTTATCGGTGCGGGTGACCAAGGTATGGTATTCGGCTATGCTTGCAACGAAACGCCCGAACTTATGCCAATGCCGATATCTTTGGCACATAGGTTGACGGCACGACTTACTGAGGTGCGTAAGACGGGTTTGCTAGACTATCTCCGTCCCGACGGCAAAGCGCAAGTAAGCGTAGAGTATCACGACGACAAAGTGGCAAGAATAGAAGCCATCGTAGTATCTACCCAACACGATGAAAGCGTGGATATCGAGCGTCTAAGAAGCGACGTCAAGAGAGTAGTCATTGACGAGGTTATTCCCGGTACGTTGATTGACAAGGATACCAAGATATTTATCAATCCGACGGGTAGATTCGTAATAGGCGGACCTCACGGCGACAGCGGACTTACGGGTAGAAAGATTATCGTAGACAGCTACGGCGGATATTGTCCACACGGTGGAGGTGCGTTTAGCGGAAAGGACGCTACCAAAGTGGACAGAAGTGCTTGCTACATGGCAAGATACGTGTGTAAAAATATCGTAGCCAGCGGACTTGCCGACAAGTGTCAGCTTGACGTGGCTTACGCAATAGGCGTGGCTAAGCCCGTCGCAACCCAAATCAACACCTTTGGTACGGGTAAAATAAGTGACGAAAGTATAGCAAAGATTGTAGACGAGGTATTCGACCTAAGACCTGCGGCAATTATCGAGCAGTTGGAACTTAGAAAACCACAGTTTGCTAAGACTAGCAACTATGGTCACTTTGGTAGAGAGAACTGCGGATTCAGATGGGAAGAAACCGACAAGGTTGAAGAAATCAAAAAGGTAGCCGATAGATTGAGCAAATGATTGTCAAGGGTAGTATCTTAGACGTAATCTATACCAACGCGGAAAACGGATATAGCGTAATAAGCGTTGACTGCGGCGGCAGTTTAATATTGACTGCCGTCGGTATTTTTCCGCCCGTCAGCGTTGGCGAAAACGTAGAATTGACGGGTGAAATGACTGAGGATAGACGATTTGGCGAGCAGTTTAGCGTAAGTGGAGTCAAGATAGTCAAGCCGTCGTCGGCAGAAGCTATTTTTAAATACCTGTCAAGCGGATTGTTCGTAGGCGTAGGCGAGGTGACTGCCAAGGCGATAGTAGCCGAGTTTGGAGAGCAAACGTTGGATATCATCGAGTGCAGTCCTCAAAAACTAGCCAACGTTAGGGGCGTGTCCCTCAAAAAAGCCTTGGCAATAAATGAAAAATACATATCGCTCAAGAATATGCAAGACGTGATAGTGTATCTGCAAGGCTACGACGTATCGCTAAATCTTGCTATCAAGATTTACAAAGCCTATCAAGACGCAACCAAAAACGTATTGACAGCCAACCCTTATCAGATGGTGGAAGATATTGACGGCGTGGGTTTCCTTACCGCCGACAAAATCGCCATGAAAATCGGCTTTGAAAAGGATAGCCGTTTCCGTATCGTTGCGGGCATAAATTACGTACTAAAAAGTCAAACCGACAAAAACGGTCATACTTATTATCCTAGGAACAAATTGGTGGACGAAGTCGCTCGGTTGCTTGGCATCGACGATATAAGTTTGATTGACGAAAAGGTGTCGGACTGCGAGATTATGGGCAAAGTCGCTATTTTTGATAGTGACGAGGGCGAGGGCGTTATGCTCACTCGCAATTTTCTAACGGAAAATTCTATCGCATATAAGCTCGTGCAGTTGATGAAAGAGGCAGGCGAGCCTATAGGCGACACTCAGCGTCTCATAGATCGCTATCAGCAAGCCAATCGCATAACCTTTCATCCCGACCAAATCAACGCTATCAAAAACTGCCTCAATAAGGGCGTAAATATCATTACGGGCGGTCCCGGCACGGGCAAAACTACCATAGTCAAGTGCATACTAGAGATTTCCAGAAGCCAGTATCTCAAGGTTGAATTGTGCGCTCCTACGGGAAGAGCATCCAAGCGTTTGTCGCAAGCGTCGGGGCAAGAAGCTAAGACGATACATAGACTGCTTGACTTGGATTTTAAGGACGGCAAAGGCTACTTTACTTACAACGAAAATACCAAGCTCGAAGCCGACGTGGTCATCGTTGACGAAGTGAGCATGTGTGACGAATACGTCTTCAATGCTTTGATTAAGGCGATAAAGACGGGCGGAAAACTCATTTTGGTGGGCGATAAAGACCAACTGCCTAGCGTGGGTGCGGGTAACGTGCTCAGCGACCTCATACGAAGTGGCGAAGTGCCCGTCAGCTATCTAAATTATATCTATCGTCAAGACGAGGACAGCAAAATCGTCAGCAACGCACACCTTATCAACGAAGGCAAAATGCCTGTCATTGACAACAAGAGCAAGGACTTTTTTGTAGACAATCAGTCGTCGCCACAGACAATTCTCGACAATGCTGTGTCTATGGTGACTAAGAGGTTGCCGGTATTTGCTAATATAAAGCCGTTGGATATCCAAGTGCTTTGTCCTATGAAAAAGGGCATAGCAGGCGTAGAAAACTTTAACAAACAACTCCAAAATGCCCTCAATCCTTTGACTGACGGCAAGCAACAGTTGATAGTGGGCAATTGTGCTTACCGTGCAGGTGACAAGGTGATACACGTCATCAACAACTATCAGATGGAATGGGTGAACGTATACGACAATACCGCAGGCGTGGGGATATTTAACGGGGAAATAGGCGTTGTGGAGAGTGTTTTGCCCGGCGAACCGTCTATGACGGTGATATACGACGACGGCAAGAGAGTCAAGTATTGTCAAGGTGACTTTGACCAACTGAGTCTTGCCTATGCTATATCGGTGCACAAGTCGCAAGGCAGTGAATTTGACGTGGCGGTGATTGCCTTAGCGGGCGGACACTACCAAATCAACACTCGCAATCTGCTATATACGGCTTTGACAAGGGCAAAGAAAATGGCGGTGATTGTGGGTTCCAACGAGTCAATTGCCAAGATGGTCGCCAACAATTATACTGCCAAGAGATATACGCGATTGGTAGAGTTTATTGCCCAAGCAAAGAGAAGAAACGGCAACGACCTTCCGTTGGCAAACGACTGACGCTGTTGAAAGATATTTTAAATCTATTAAATTAGTTACGGACGAGGCGACTTGTCCGTTTTTGTTAGGCGGATTTTGTCGCACTTTGTAATGAGTAGGTAAAAGCCGAGCCTTTGAGCCGTTTATATAAATATAATTATTGACTAAAAACGGTAAAGATGATAATATTATAAATTGAAATAAACTCAAAATCGAGGAGCAAAAATGGGACTGCTAAGCAAGTTGTTTCCGAGTTATAACGATAAGGAACTAAAAAAGATATCAAAAATCGTGGACGAAATTGAGTCGCTTGAAGACAAGTACAAGGCAATGAGCGATGAAGAGCTGAGAGCTTGTACCGACGAATTCAAGAGTAGAATAGAGGGCGGAGCAACCCTTGACGAATTGTTGCCCGAGGCTTTTGCCGTAGTTAGAGAGGCGAGCAGTCGTGTGCTTGGCATGAGACACTATCGTGTGCAACTTATCGGAGGCGTTGTTTTGCACCAAGGAAGAATTGCCGAGATGCGTACGGGTGAAGGTAAAACTTTGGTGGCTACTTTGCCGGCATACCTCAATGCTTTGAATGGCAAGGGTATGCACGTGGTGACCGTCAACGAATACCTTGCCGTAAGAGACGCCGAATGGATGGGTAAGGTATACAAATTCCTTGGACTTACCGTAGGAATCAACCTCTCTAATATGACGACGGAACAAAAGCAAAATGCCTACAACTGCGATATTATGTACACCACTAACAACGAACTCGGCTTCGATTATCTTAGAGATAACATGGCAAAATCAAAAAGCCGATGCGTGCAAAGAGAGCTTGCCTTTGCAATCGTCGACGAGGTGGATAGCATCTTGATAGACGAGGCTCGCACCCCTCTCATCATCAGCGGAAGAGGCGAAAAGAGCTCGCAAAACTATCAAGAAGCCAATCGTTTCGTCAAGTCTTTGATAGTCAAACACGACAAGGCTGTCAAAGAGGACGAAAAAGCTAAGGAGAATTTGGAAGAAGGGGAAGAATACGAGTCGATTGCCGACCGCTATTACGAAGTCAACGAAAAGGACAAGACGGTCTTTCTCAATGACTTGGGTGCGGAAGAAGCAGAAAAATATTTTCATATCGAAAACCTTGCCGACTACGAGAATCAATCGCTCAAGCACTATATTGACAATGCCCTTAAAGCCAATCTCATAATGAAGAGAGATAGCAATTATCTGGTTGTCGACGGCGAAGTTATAATAATCGACGAGTTTACGGGTAGAAAGATGATTGGTAGACGTTACTCCAACGGCTTGCATCAAGCAATCGAAGCCAAAGAAAACGTCAACGTTCGTGCCGAAAACAAGACTATGGCGACGATAACCTTCCAAAACTTCTTTAGATTGTACAAAAAGCTGTCGGGCATGACGGGTACCGCTAAGACGGAAGAGACGGAATTTAAGTCGATATACAATCTTGACGTGGTTGTTATCCCTACCAATCTGCCTATCGCAAGAGTGGATGAGGACGACCTGTTGTACGTCAATCTTAGAGCAAAATACAACGCAATTATTGCCGACGTCAAGAAGTGCTACGACAAAAAGCAACCCGTACTTATCGGTACGGTTAGCGTAGAGAAGAGTGAAAAACTGTCGGAACTGCTCAAAAGAGCGGGCATTCCGCACAGCGTGCTCAACGCAAAAAATCACGAATTCGAAGCAGAAATCGTGGCACAAGCGGGCAGATGCGGTGCAGTTACCGTGGCTACCAATATGGCAGGTAGAGGTACCGATATTTTGCTAGGTGGCAATCCGGAATTTTTGGCTAAGAAGAAGCTCGAAAATCTCGGTTATCCTCACGATATAATCGAAGAAGCCTTGTCATTTGCCAAGACCGACGACGAGCAAATCCTCAAGGCAAAAGCAGAGTACAAGAAGTATTACGATGCATTCAACGAAGAGTGCCAAAAAGAAAAGCAAGAGGTAATTGGTGCGGGCGGACTTAGAATTATAGGTACCGAAAGACACGAATCTCGCCGTATTGACAATCAGCTTAGAGGTCGTAGCGGAAGACAAGGCGACGTTGGCTCTTCGGTGTTCTATCTATCTATGGAAGACGATATCATGCGTCTGTTCGGTGGAGAACAAATGCAAGCCGTAGTTGCACGTTTTGCTATGGACGAGAATATGCCCGTATCGGCAAAAATTATCACCAGACAAATAGAAAACGCTCAAGCCAGAGTCGAGGATAGAAACTTCTCTATAAGAAAACACGTCATTGGCTATGACGACGTGATGAATAAGCAGAGAGAGATTATCTACGAGCAACGCCGTATGGTGCTGGACGGTATGAGAGTGCATGAACAAATCTTGGCTATGATGAAAGCCGTTGCCGAAAGATTGGTGGCAGGCTTTGTGGACTACAAGATTGACCACAGAGAGTGGGATTATGATAGCTTTAACAAAGAATTGGAGAAGCATTTGCTTGCCGAAGGTACGGCTCTCGTCACTCCCGACTATATAGTAGAACACGACAACGAAGAGGCTTTGGTAGAAGCAATCGTAGAAGTGGCAACCGAGCAATATCAAGCAAAAATAGACGAATTCGAGAAGATTGCACAACAAATCAAAACTCAAGAAGAAGAGCAAGGACGTCAGATCAACGTACCTACCTATGAGGACTTTGAGAGAGATATATTGCTGTCGGTAGTGGACAACAAGTGGACCGACCACATAGACGAGATGGATAAGCTTAAGCAAGGTATTAGCCTAGTGCAGTACGCTCAAAGAGATCCCGTTTTGGTGTACAAGCAAGAGGGTTACGAGATGTTTGACCAAATGGTAGAGAATATCCAAAACGATATTGTGATGATAGCCACCAAAGCCAACATCACCATCGGCAGTAAGTCGGCTAATACCGAACAAAAAAACTTGACGGCGGGTGGCAAACCAAAGACTTTCGTAAGAGAGGGAGCAAAAATCAATCGTAACGATCCTTGCCCTTGCGGAAGCGGAAAGAAATACAAAAACTGTTGCGGTAAAAATCAATAAAACCTCTACAAATGATATAACTTAGCAACCCGATAGCATTGTGCAAAGGTCGCCAAAATATAAAAGCCGAGTACAATGCCTAATCGTCACCAACGCTACGTCGTAAGTATGAAATAGTGGCGAAAATTGCGAAACAAAACAAGGAAAATATGATAGTAATAGACAACGCAAAACAACAACTGACCGTACTAAAAAAAGAATTGGCTGAAGTGGGCGATGCCCTCAACGTCAAGGGATTAGAAGAAGAAAAGAAAGACCTGACGGCTAAGCAAGGAGCGGACGACTTTTGGAACGACCTTGCGGGTGCGCAAAAGGTCAACAAACAACTAGCGAGAGTGGAAGGTAAACTCAATCGCTTTGGCAAACTTGCTTCTAGACTCGAGGACGTGGAAGTGCTGATAATGCTGAGTATCGAAAGCAACAGCGACGAAGAAGCCGAAGAAATTGACAGCGAAATCAAATCGCTTGAAAACGACATAGAGACGCTAAAACTCGAAACCTTACTAAAGGGCAAATACGATGCCAATAATGCAATCCTTACTTTGCACGCAGGCGCAGGTGGTACGGAGGCGCAAGATTGGGCGAGCATGCTCTTTAGAATGTACACGAGATACGCAGAGCGTGAGGGATACAAGGTCAACGTCATAGACAAGCTAGACGGTGATGAAGCGGGTATCAAGAGCGTGACTTTCGTCGTAGAAGGCGAAAACGCCTACGGCTACCTCAAAGCCGAGAAGGGAGTGCATAGATTGGTGAGAATTTCTCCATTTGACGCAGGCGCAAGAAGACATACGTCTTTTTCGTCTTTGGAAGTTATGCCCGAGGTAGAAAACGACACCAATATCCAAATCAAACCCGAAGAATTGAAAATCGATACCTATCGAAGCGGAGGCGCAGGCGGTCAGCACGTCAACAAGACGGATAGTGCCGTGCGTATAACCCACTTGCCTAGCGGTATAGTCGTGCAGTGCCAAAACGAGCGAAGCCAAATTCAAAACCGAGAACAAGCAATGAAAATGCTGATGTCTAAGCTCATCGAAAAGCAAGAGAGAGAATTGCAAGAGAAAGAATTGGAGCTCAAAGGCGAAATCAAAAAAATTGAGTGGGGCAGTCAAATACGAAGCTACGTATTTTGTCCGTACACCATGGTCAAAGACCACCGTACAGGTTACGAAACCAGCAACATTGCCGCCGTTATGGACGGGGAAATTGAGGGATTTATTATAGATTATCTAAAAAAGACCAATTAAACATATAAAAAAAGCAATGAACCATCTAGAGAGAGCCAACGAAAAACTAAAAAGTTTGAAGGACAAGCAAGGACTTGTCGTGCTTGCCATAGAGTCTTCTTGCGACGAAACGGCGTGCGCCGTGACGAGAGATAGAGTTGTTCTTGCCAACGTAATTGCTTCGCAGATAGAGATACATAAGCGTTTTGGCGGAGTGGTGCCGGAGATTGCTTCTCGCAATCACACCTTGGCGATTGACAACGTGGTAAGGCAAGCCCTGGTTGATGCGAATATGACCTTTGACGATATAGATTGCATTGCCGTGACATACGGTGCGGGACTTTTGGGAGCCTTGCTGGTGGGTGTGAGTTATGCCAAAGCCTTGGCTTACGCTTTGGACAAACCTCTCATAGCCGTCAATCATATCAAGGGGCACGTGGCTGCCAATTATCTTGCCAAGCCCGACCTCGAGCCCCCATTCGTGTGCCTTATTGCCAGCGGTGGGCATACTGCGGTAACTTACGTCAAGAGTTTGACGGAGATAGAGATTATGGGTAGCACGCAAGACGACGCTTGCGGAGAGGCTTTTGACAAGGTGGCAAGAGTTTTGGGATTGCCATACCCCGGGGGACCTCAGGTGCAAAAACTCGCCGAGCAAGGCAAGCCCGTGATTGAGATGCCTACACCCCTCAAGGACAAGCACACCTACGACTTCTCTTATAGCGGTATCAAGACTGCCGTCATCAACTACGTGCACAACAAAGAACAAAAGGGCGAAGAGTATAGCCCAGCCGATCTTGCTTGCTCCTTCCAAGAAAAGGCTACCGACATTATGGTCAACAATGCCATTGCCTGCGCGGTGGATAAGGGAGTGAAGACGTTGGTGATTGCGGGTGGAGTGGGCTCCAACCAAGTGTTGAGAAGCAAAATGGCGCAAAGAGCTAAGAGCAAGGGGATAGAAGTGTTTTATCCTCCGCTAGGGCTATGTACGGATAACGCCGCAATGATTGCCTCGCAAGCCTACAATATGATACGTTGCGGTTGCTCGGCTAGCGACATTAGCCTAGATGCCAACGCCAACGTCAAAATCACAGACTAACGCATATCAAATATGCGTTTTTTGTTGGGGTATTGACTAATTGTTGACGTTGCTGATATAATAAATAAGGGTGTTATTATTGGTTGATAAAACCAATCTCACCCAAAGGAGAGAATTATGGAAGAGAAAAGCATAATAGACAAACTATTTGATGAAGACAATTGCGACGTTATCATACTTCGCAACGAAAATGGCGAGGATATCAGATTTGATCAAATTGCTACTATACCGATGAAAAGCAAAACTTACTTTATTTTGCTTCCGTTGGATAAGATAGAGGGCGTAGGCGAAAACGAGGGGTTGGTATTCGAAATAATCGAGACTGAAGAGGGTGAAGTCCTCTCTTTGGTAACCGACGCCAAAATCATTGACGAGGTGTTTGCGGTATATGACGAATTGGTGGACGATGCCAATGCAGAAGAGTAAGAATTAGGAAGGCGTGTTGGTACGTCTTATATCATTAAAGGCATGCTATATAGATACGTAGCGTGCTTTTTTGTTGCTAATAAGTCGACGTTGTCATGCTTTGTAAGAATATAAAACTACAAAAACAATTGAAAAAATCAAGACATAATAAGCAATATAAAAAATTTTATTGACAATAAAAATACCATATGATAATATAATACATAGTAATGTAAAAGAGGGCACGACAATGAAGAAGTATCTGATAATTGCAACGATATTATTATTATGCATAACAAGCATTTTGCTAACTGCTTGTTCTTCGTTAGGTGATGACATAACGTTCAACAAATCCGATTCGTCGAAGAAAAACACAAAGGTCGTGTTTGACAGTATTATTAAACAAGGAGAGTTTAAGGTTAGAGGAAGTGGAAAAACTTGTAACGCCAACTTTCAATTAAAAGAAAAGATATCTACACTCAAAGAGGAAGGGTATGATACGCTCAACATTTGTATCAACTATCAACTGAGAGAGGAAGATAATTGTTGGATTTTTGTCAGACTATATGACGAATATAATAACGTTTTGTATAATAGAACAGTAGAACATGGAGGTACGTCGAAGAATAAAGAATATAGTACGTATAATCTAGACATCGACGTCGATCTTGATGATTTGATTAGCTATAATTTTACGATGGAATTTAAGGCTGAAGACAAATGGTTTAAGGATTTTTACGTTGGTAACGTTACAGGTAAGGTTACGGCAATAAAAAATGAATAAACAAATAATATGTCGATGAAAGGTGCAGATAAGCACCTTTTTTGTATAGAATAAAATACTACTTAGGCTTATGAATTTTGTTAAAACAACCCTGCCTACGTGCACGCTATGTAAATCGACAATATGACTAAAGAATGTTTTAATTGCCGAAATTCCCACACAAACGCACCAAGGATTAGGCAAAATATTTATAATCAATATCTAAAATTTGTATTGACAAGTATTAGTTTTAGTGATAAAATACTCATAGGTGATATAACGTGTTGTCTTAGAACAAGGGGCGAATACTGTTAGCACCACGTCACTAATAGCCACAACGGCAGGGAGGAAAGAGTATGGAAAATTTTGACGAATCACAAACTGGGAGGGAGTACGTTAGAGTAGACTTGTTGGACGTATTGTTGGACGAGAATAATGACATGCCAATTGTTATGTACGATAATAATGGCAATCCGTTGGAGTTCGAACAAATAGCGGTTATTCCTTATGGAGAGGACGAGCTGTACGCTTTTTTGAAACCGATTACTCATATCGACGGCATCAATGACGACGAGGCAGTTCTTTTTAGAGTAGACGAAGACGAAGAAGGCGAAGCTGTTCTGAAAGTGGAAGACGATGAAGAAAAAAGCTCCAATGTCTATGAAATATACTTGAGATTGTTACAAGAGGCAAAAGAAAACGAAGAGTAAACTCTAACATACTATGATACTTGGAAATTGCACGCTACGGATTATAAGTAGCGTGCTTTTTGTTGGACATAGCCCCTCCCTTTGCACAAAGGAGGCTTTTTTAAGCAGAGGAGATTGCTACAGTATTGCAAGCAATACTCTTTGCTAACGCAAAATGCACGCAACGCAATGACAAGTGGATAGAGATTCCCACGCTACGTCTTTGCTAACGCAAAATGCACGCAACGCAATGACAAGTGGATTGAGATTGCCACAGTATTGCAAGCAATACTCTTTGCTAACGCAAAATGCACGCAACGCAATGACAAGTGGATAGAGATTCCCACGGCTTGCAAGCAAGCCTCTGAATGACAACAATTTTTGATATGGATAAGCAGAAAATATGCTTTAAATATGGTTTTTATTATATTTATAATAGATATTTGGTATAAAATCGTTTGACTTGATAGATAAATATGTGTAAAATGTTTTTTGCGAGAGTAAAATGCTATAAGTATGCGGTATTTTCGCACAACATTACGCAATGAAGAGTTCCTTGTTTTTTTGGAAGCTCATCAAATAAATACAGGAGGTACGCAGTATGCCAACAATCAATCAGTTAATCAAGCAAGGCCGTGAGGATAAGGTTGCTAAGAGTGGTGCGCCAATCATGGACAAATGCCCTCAAAAGAGAGGCGTATGTCTTTCGGTTACGACTACTTCGCCTAAGAAGCCTAACTCCGCGCTTCGTAAGATTGCCAGAGTGAGACTTGTAAACGGTATGGAAGGTACTATTTATATTCCGGGTATCGGACACAATTTGCAAGAGCACAGTGTGGTTTTGATCAGGGGTGGTAGAGTAAGAGACTTGCCAGGTGTAAGATATCATATTATACGTGGCACACTTGACACTGCAGGCGTTGCAAAACGTGCGCAGGCAAGATCTAAATATGGCGCCAAGAGACCTAAATAAGTCGCTGTATTTGTAGATGAATTTTCAAAAATAACAAGGAGGTAAAAGTATATGCCAAGAAGAAGTGGCGTCCCTGTAAGAGACGTATTGCCTGATCCTGTGTACGGTAGCAAGGTAGTGACCAAGTTTACCAACCAAATTATGCTTGACGGCAAAAAGGGAATTGCTCAAGAAATCGTTTACGGTGCGTTTGATATGATACAAGCTAAGTTGGGGGTTGATCCAATGGAGGTCTTCAACAAAGCAATGGAAAACGTAATGCCTGTACTCGAAGTTAAGGCTCGTCGTGTAGGCGGTTCGACATACCAAGTTCCAATGGAGATCAGACCTGCTCGTCGTCAAACTTTGGCTATCAGATGGCTGGTTTTGTTCGCTCGCAAGAGAGGCGAAAAGACCATGGTAGAGAGAGTAAGCGCAGAGCTCATGGATGCATATAACAACACGGGTAACGCTGTGAAGAAGAAAGAAGATATGCACAGAATGGCTGAAGCTAACAAGGCTTTTGCACATTATCGTTGGTAATTACCGACATATTATAGGAGAAAAGTATGCCAAGAGAATATTCACTTGAAAATACCAGAAACATCGGTATTATGGCGCACATCGACGCCGGTAAAACTACTACTTCGGAAAGAATTTTGTATTACACCGGTCTTACTCACAAAATCGGTGAGGTGCACGACGGTAGCGCAACGATGGACTGGATGGTTCAGGAACAAGAGCGTGGTATCACCATTACTTCTGCCGCAACTTCCACTCAATGGAAGGGCAAGAGAATCAACCTTATTGATACCCCGGGACACGTGGACTTTACCGTAGAGGTAGAAAGAAGTTTGCGCGTACTTGACGGTGCCGTTGCAGTATTCTGCGCAAGAGGCGGTGTACAACCACAATCCGAGACGGTATGGCGTCAAGCTACCAAGTACAAAGTTCCAAGAATCGCTTTTGTCAACAAAATGGATAGAGACGGTGCTGACTTCTACCACACGGTAGAGATGATGAAAACCCGTCTTAAAGCAAACGCAGTGCCTATCGTAGTGCCAATCGGCAAAGAGGATAGCTTCGTAGGTATGGTTGACCTTGTGGAAAACAATGCAATCGTCTATACCGACAAAGAAGGCAAGCAGTTTGAAAGAAGAGAAATTCCTGAGGACCTCAAGCAACAAGCAGCCGAGGCAAGAGAAAACTTGCTCGATGCCGTATCTATGTACGACGAAGAGTTGATGATGAAGTTCCTCGAGGGTGAAGAGATTGCTCCTGACGAAATCAGAGCAGCTATTCGTAAGGGCGTTTTGGCTATGGAAATGACACCTGTTCTTTGCGGTTCCGCATACAAGAACAAGGGCGTTCAGTTGTTGCTCGACGCAATCGTCGACTACTTGCCATCTCCTCTCGACATTCCTGACGTTGAGGGTTGTGCGGTAGACAACAAAGAAGAGATTATGACTCGTGAAACCAGCGACGACGCACCATTCAGCGGACTTGCATTTAAGATTGCCGTAGATCCGTTCATCGGTAAGTTGGCTTTCTTCCGTGTATATTCCGGTAAGATTACTTCGGGTTCTTACGTGCTCAACAGCACCAAGGGCAAGAGAGAAAGAGTAGGTCGTCTCGTGAGAATGCACTCCAACAGCCGTACCGATATCGACGAGGCTTACGCAGGCGATATCGTTGCAATCGTTGGTCTTAAGGATACCACCACGGGTGACACCTTGTGCGACATCGACAAGCCAATCGTACTCGAGAGCATGGAATTCCCTGAGCCTGTTATCAGCGTAGCTATCGAGCCTAAGACTAAGGCAGGTCAAGAAAAGATGGGTATGGCTCTTGCAAAGCTTGCAGAAGAAGATCCAACCTTCAAGACCTACACCAACCAAGAGACGGGACAAACCATCATCTCCGGTATGGGTGAGTTGCACCTCGATATTATCGTAGACAGACTTCTTAGAGAGTTTAAGGTTGACGCTATCGTAGGTAGCCCACAAGTTGCTTACAAAGAGACTATTCGCAAATCTGTCAACGCAGAAGGCTTGTACAAGCGTCAGTCGGGTGGTAAGGGACAATACGGTCACTGTAAGATCGTTATGTCGCCTAACGAACCGGGTAAGGGCTTTACCTTTGTGGACAAGACCGTCGGCGGTTCTATCCCTAAGGAATATATCCCAGCCGTTGAAGCAGGTATCAAAGAGGCTGCTTTGGGCGGTTATCTCGCAGGATACGAGATGGTTGACTTCAACGTTGACTTGATGGATGGTAGCTACCACGAAGTAGACTCGTCCGAAATGGCGTTCAAGATTGCAGGTTCGTTGGCGTTCAAAGACGCTTGTGCTAAGGCATCGCCTGTACTACTCGAGCCTATCATGTCGGTTAACGTAGAGACTCCTGAAGACTACCTCGGCGACGTTATGGGTACCATCAACGGACGTAGAGGCACTATCAAGAGTATGGACGCTAACCACGGCGTACAAAGCGTTGATTGCGAAATTCCACTTGCAGAAATGTTCGGATACGCAACCACTTTGAGAAGCTGTACTCAAGGTAGAGGTAACTTCTCTATGCAACCTGACCACTATGCGGAAGTTCCTAAGAGCGTTGCCGATAAGATTATCGGTGAGAGAAACAAGAAGGACTAATGCGTTATTTGTCGATAGTTTCAAAAGCTATTGACAAATCTCTAAAAAAATTATAAAATAAAAAATATAATAACAAATCAATTATTTTCCTAGGAGGACTAATAACAATGGCTAAGGCTAAATTCGAAAGAAGTAAACCACACGTAAACATTGGTACTATCGGTCACGTAGACCACGGTAAGACTACTCTTACGGCTGCTATTACTATGTATTGTGCCGCTAAAGGTCTTGCAGAGCAAATGAGATATGACCAAATCGATAAGGCTCCAGAAGAAAGAGCAAGAGGTATCACAATCAACACCGCTCACGTTGAGTATCAAACCGCAACCCGTCACTACGCACACGTTGACTGCCCAGGACACGCCGACTACGTAAAGAACATGATTACCGGTGCTGCTCAAATGGACGGCGCAATCCTCGTAGTTGCATCTACCGACGGTCCAATGCCACAAACTCGTGAGCACATCTTGCTTGCTAGACAGGTAGGCGTGCCTTACATCGTAGTATTCATGAACAAGACTGACCAAGTTGACGACGCTGAGTTGCTCGAGTTGGTAGAAATGGAAATCAGAGATTTGCTCTCCGAGTACGGTTTCCCTGGAGACGACACCCCAATCATCAAAGGTTCCGCTCTCCTCGCTTTGGAAGCTGCAACCGCAGGCAAAATCGACGATCCAGCTTGCGCTTGTATCGGCGAATTGCTCGACGCTGTAGATAGCTGGATTCCTGCTCCTGAGAGAGATACCGATAAGCCATTCCTTATGCCTGTAGAAGACGTATTCACCATCACCGGTCGTGGTACCGTTGCTACCGGTAGAGTAGAGCGTGGTATGGTTAAGGTTCAAGATAAGGTTCAAATCGTTGGTATCCGTCCAACCGTTGATACTACCATTACCGGTCTTGAAATGTTCCGTAAGCTCCTCGACGAGGCATACGCAGGCGACAACGTAGGCGCATTGCTCCGTGGTATCGACAGAAAGGGTATCGAAAGAGGACAAGTTGTCTGCAAACCAGGTTCTATCAATCCACACACCGAGTTTACTTCTCAAGTGTACGTATTGACCAAAGAAGAAGGCGGACGTCATACTCCGTTCTTCAACGGTTACAGACCACAATTCTATTTCAGAACTACAGACGTTACCGGTACTATCAAACTTGAAGACGGTGTAGAAATGGTTATGCCTGGTGATAACGTTAAGATGGATATCACCCTTATCACTCCTATCGCTATCGAAGAAGGACTTCGTTTCGCTATCCGTGAGGGTGGTAGAACCGTTGGTTCCGGCGTCGTATCCAAGATTATGAAATAATCGGACTGACAAAACCAAAAATAGACACCTTGCAAGAGGTGTCTTTTTTTGTACTCTACAAAGCAATACCGCATGGTCTATGGGCTATCTATAAATAACGAAGAGTATACAGCCAATCCTCGTCGTACGGTTGAGGCAAAATCTAATAATATATTGATAATATAATACGAGCTCAACAATAGCTTGTGATAGTATTATTTGACGAAGAGGGTAGCCGTAACTATCATTTTGGAAAGTTTTTATTGACTATGAAAAGATTTTGATATACAATATAATAGCGAAAAATACAAAAGGGGATATGTATGTCTAAAAGAAATTGGATTTATGGAAGAAACGTAGTTCTTACGGGTTGCTCTACCGGTATGGGTAAAGAAGTACTTATGCTTTTGGTCAAAAAGTACGGCTGCAACGTTATGGGCGTGGCAAGAAACAAAGCCAAACTTGACGAACTCAAAGCCGAACTAGGCGACAAATTCAGTTATCGCAGATTTAATATTTCTTCACAAGAAGAGTGGAGAGCTTTTGCTAAGGAACTTGAGGATATGGGCTTTATGACCGATATCCTTATCAACAACGCAGGTATGATACAGCCTTTCGGCGCCTTTGATAACCTCGACGACGCAATGCTGGACAAGATTATCAATACCAACCTTATGAGCGTAATCTATGGCTGTCAAGCTATGATACCTACTATCAAAAAGAGCAGATTCGGCGGCATAGTCAACGTGGCGAGTGCGTCTGCAATTTTGCCTTTTGGCGGTCAAAGCATATATTCCGCTACCAAGGGTGGCGTATGGGGCTTTACCAATGCTTTGGCGCAAGAGTTGAGAGGCTACGGCGTGTCGGTGACTTGCGTTATGCCGGGACCTGTCAAGACCGACTTGTATAAGGCAAGAGAGGGAGAGAGCAGTAACAAAGCCGACAGCTTGGTAGAGAGCGTAGGTATTACCGCGCTTACTGCCGCTAAACGCATAGTTAGAGCAATGAGGTGTCGCAAGATTCGTTGTGTAACCGACTTCGTGGCACACGCAATGAGCCTTGGTATGAAGGTTATGCCTGCAAGCACCGTCAAGATGGCGGGCGGAATTATGAAAACCGCTTCTAAGAAGCTGATGCCTTCTTTTGCACCTATATATCAAGACCAATTTGATAATGCAGATATGCTCAAAGAAAGAATCAAGGGCAGAAAGGCAAATACCTACAACAAACTCTCTGAAGTTCCACCAACGGGACCTTTTGGAGAGGATATGGGAAAATAGTTATTACATAATCAAATAATTATTATAAATAGCAAAAAATTGTTTGACAACGACCATACTGTGTGTTAGAATAGGATAGCACTCAGTATGGGGTGTAATTTTTTTGAACGGAGATATTGCGATGAGAACGAGAATAACATTGGCTTGTACCGAATGTAAGCAACGCAACTATGACACTTATAAGAATAAGAAAAACACTCCAGATAGATTGGAAGTTAAGAAATTCTGTAAGTTCTGCAACAAGACGACTCTTCATAAGGAAACCAAGTAATAACGTTATCGGGAGGCTGTATGGCTAAGAAAAATAGAAATCTTCCTGCTGTAGAAGGCGAGGTAGTTAACGCAGCGTTGCAAGACGCACAGTTGGGTTCTGCTCCTCAACCTAAGCAAAAGAAAGATAAAAATAAGACGAAAAAACCTAACGTTTTTCAAAGAATAGGAAGAGCGTTTAAGGAAATGTTTTCGGAAATGAAAAAAGTTACGTGGCTCAAACCAAACGATACCGTAAAGAGATGGGGCGTAGTATTGTTGGTAGTGCTAGTATTTTTGGTGGTAATCACCGGTTTCGACGCACTATGCAACTGGTTGCTAAAATTGCTTATCAATCCTAGTAGCGTAGCTTGACGAGGTGAATTATGATAGACATGAATGAACCTCAATGGTACGTTATCCAGACTCAATTCGGATACGAAAGTATTGCCAAGACTAACCTCTTGCAAATGGTACAAATCAACGGCTTACAAGATTTTATCTTTGACGTCGTTATGCCTGAAGAAGAGGAAATTGTTGAGAAAAACGGAAAGCGTAAAATCGTAAAGAAAAAGAAATATCCTAACTATCTCTTTATCAAGATGATTTATACCAAGGACGTATGGTATATGGTCAAGCAAACGCATGGCGTAAAAGATTTCTGCAAAGATTTCTCCGGAATACCAATTCCTATGACGCCTGAAGAGGTAAAGAGAATTCAACTCGAGAAGATTGCCGTAGAAGACCTCGACATCAAGGTTGGCGACAACGTCAATATTACCGCAGGTCCGCTCGTCGGATTTATCGGTGAAGTAAAAGAAATCAAAGCCGACGTAGAAAAAATCAAAGTATCGGTATCAATGTTCGGTAGAGAAACTTCGATTGAGCTTGAGTTCAATCAAGTTGAAAAACTTTAATTAGACAAATCCCGCAAGGGTAAATAATGGGAGAGAAGCAAAAATATTGAGTTGTTTCTCGCTTGTACCAAATAAGGAGAAAGAATATGGCAAAGAAGATCAAAGCAGTTGTAAAATTGCAACTCCCTGCCGGTAAAGCAACTCCGGGACCTCCTGTAGGTTCTACGTTGGGACCTCACGGTATCAACATTCCGGGCTTTACCAAGGAATTTAACGAGAAGACCAGAGGACAAGAAGGTTTGGTTCTCCCTGTAGTTATGACTATCTACGAGGACAAGTCTTTTACCTTTATCCTCAAGACACCACCTGCACCTGTTCTCATCAAGAAGGCTTGCAAAATCGACAGCGGTAGTGCTAAGCCAAACAAGGACAAAGTGGCTAAGTTGACTAAAGCTCAACTAAAAGAAATTGCAGAAACCAAAATGCCAGACCTCAATGCAGGTAGCTTGGAAGCTGCAATGAGTATGATTGCCGGCACCGCTCGTAGTATGGGCGTGACCGTAGAAGAGTAAGGAGGTAAGCTAATATGGCAGGTAAGAGATATATCGAAGCTTCTAAACTCATCGACGCAAGCAAACAATACGAAGTAGAAGAAGCAATCAAACTCGTAGTAGACACGGCAACGGCAAAGTTCGACGAATCTATCGAAATGCACGTAAAACTCGGCGTAGACTCCAGACACGCAGACCAACAAGTTAGAGGCGTAGTAGTGCTTCCTAACGGTACCGGTAAAACCGCTAAGGTTTTGGTTATCGCTAAGGGCGCTAAGGCTGACGAAGCTGAAGCAGCAGGCGCAGATTACGTAGGCGGAGAAGAACTTATCAACAAAATCAAAAACGAAAATTGGTTCGACTTCGACGTGTGCGTTACCACCCCTGACATGATGGGCTTGGTTGGTAGAATTGGTAAAATCCTCGGACCTAAGGGCTTGATGCCTAACCCTAAGTCGGGTACGGTAACTATGGACGTAACCAAGGCTGTCAAAGAAATCAAAGCAGGTAAGGTTGAGTACAGACTTGACAAGACCAACATCATTCACGTTGCATTCGGCAAAAAGTCTTTCGGAGCAGAGAAACTTGTAGAGAACTATAATACTTTGTTCGAAGCTATCGTCAAGGCAAAACCGGCTGCAGCTAAGGGACAATACATTAGAAGTATTTCCGTTTCTAGCACGATGGGCCCTGGTGTCAAAATCGTTACGAAATAAGTAGCAAAATCGTTTGACAAAAACAACTTAATATAATATTATTTATATGCAATCAGCCAAAGACAGCAAGTGGAGCAATCCTTAATATCTTGCCGAGGTAGATAACACGATAGAGTTATGTGTCCTCTTGTCTTTTGGCAAGAGGATATTCATTTTTACAGGAGGTAATCAATGTCAGCAGCTAAAGAATTGAAGGCTAAACAAATTGAAGAAATCAAAGCCAAAATCCAAAACTGCAACGCAATGGTGCTTGTTGACTACAAGGGCGTGACCGTAGCTGAAGATACGGCGCTCAGAGCCAAGTTCCGTGCCGAGAACGTAGAGTACAGAGTTCTTAAGAACAGACTCGTTCTCAAAGCGATGCAAGAATTGGGAATCGAAGGCTTCGAATCTCAATTGGAAGGTCCTACAGCTTTTGCTTTTGCTCACGGTGACGCACTTGCTCCGGCTAAAATCATTAGCGAGGCTTGCAAAGACGTCAAAGCGTTGGAAGTAAAATGCGGTATGATGGACGGTGCCTTCATCGACAGTAGTGTAGTAGGAAAACTCGCATCAATCCCATCCAAGGAAGTATTGCTTGCACAACTTCTCGGTATGCTCCAGAGCCCAATGTCTGGTATCGCTAGAGCATTGCAACAAGTTGCAGAGAAGAAAGAAGCTTAATTTAAGCACTCAAAATCAAAAATATTTATTCGGAGGACAGAAAAATGGCAGATATTGCTAAAATTGTAGAAGAAATCAAAGGTATGACCGTATTGGAACTTAACGACCTCGTTAAGGCTATCGAAACTGAGTTTGGCGTAAGCGCAGCAGCTATGGCAGTTGCAGCTCCAGCAGCAGGTGCAGCAGCTCCAGCAGCAGAAGAGAAGACCGAATTCGACGTAATTCTTAAGGCAGCAGGCGCTAACAAAATCGCCGTTATCAAAGTTGTTAGAGAAATCACCGGTCTCGGACTTAAGGAAGCTAAGGACCTCGTTGACGGCGCTCCTAAGACTCTTAAGGAAGCAATCGCTAAAGAAGCAGCTGACGAAATCGCTAACAAGCTCAAAGAAGCCGGCGCAGAAGTTGAAATCAAGTAATTGTGAATATCAAAAAAAGACACACCCGATGTGAAATGCACCCCAAAAGTTGGACAGAAATGGAAAACTAAAGGAGGTGCATTTT
>JBJETR010000028.1:0-48230 GCA_051883415.1 Christensenellales bacterium
CCGCTTGGACCGAATTTGATTTTATCTAAGTACATATTCTATATCCTTTTTGATTTGCAAAGATAACTGCTCTTTGTTGTCAAATCTTTGTATATCTCTTATTTTAGCGACAAACTCAACTACAATTTGTTTGTCGTATACGTCTTGTTGCAAGCCTATCACGTGTGCCTCGATATTATAGTTGTCGTCACCAAAGGTCGGATGAGCGCCCACGTTGGTGACGGCTTTTAGAGAGATGCCGTCTATAATTACGTTGGTGTCGTACACGCCTTGAGGAAGCCTGGTTTTGACTAGAGGATATTCGATATTAGCCGTTTTGAAGCCTAGTTTGGCTCCGTCAGCCCTCCCATGGACCACTTTGCCGACTACGAAATACGGCGTGCCTAGTTGGGTGGCAATCTCCTTAAGGTCAGCTTGTTCTACGAGTTTTCGAAGATATCTGGAGGAAATTTTGTTGCCGTCTGAGAGCAATCTCATATCCTCAACAACTAGCTCTATACCGTGGCTAAGACAAAATTCTCGCAAAGTATTTACGTTGCCTTGCGCACCTCTGCCGTAGGTATAATCACTACCGACAACTATGGCTTTGACGTCTTTTTTGTCTACTAATCTCTCAAGAAAATCTTGAGGGCTAGTATTGGCAAATCCTTGGTCAAAAGTAGCGTTAACTACCAGGTCTATGCCCAATTTTTGCAGACGATACAGCCTTTCGGTGTACGTCAAAACTTGTAGACTGTCCTTGCCAAGGAATTGAAAGGGATTGTTGTCAAAGGTAAATACCGCTGACAAGCAGTTGTATTTGTATGCCAAAAGTTGAGCTTTGTGGATAAGACCTACGTGACCAACGTGCAAACTGTCAAAAAAGCCCAAACAAACCGTAATAGGTCTGTCATAAGGCTTGTCGTATGCAATTTGAGTTAGATGTCTTGCCATAAGTTTACTTTTGATTTGGTAACCTCGTCTTGCGTATATGCTAACGAGTATAATTGTCCGTCAACCGTCAATAGACAGTATCCTTGAGGTATATCTTGTAAGACACAAGGCACTCCGTTGAGCACTTTTTTTTGACTTGACGGCGGAATTTCGTATGTAGGAATGGTGCGAGATAGCGTAGTGAGCAAAGGCTCAACGTACTTGCACGGCTCGGCGATAAAGTCGTCTAAAGTCACGCTATCCTCTATATTATACTGTCCCGAAGAGGTGCGTCTAAGATATGACATATAGCCGACTACTCCGAGTTTGGCTGCGATATCTCTGGCAAGTGAGCGTACGTAAGTACCCGACGAACACTCTAGAGATACGTCAACGCTCTTGCAATACTCCCCCTCACTCTCGATGCCAAGCACTTGAATATCAAATATAGTTACGTTGCGACCTTCAAGCTTGACTTCCTTGCCTTTTCTAGCTAAATCGTAAGCTCTAACACCGTCTATAGATATGGCACTGTATGCGGGCGGAATTTGAGTTATTTCGCCTCTAAAAGCTTGTACAGCATCAATTATACGGTCGCATCTAGGCAACTGTGATGTGGCGACTATTTGTCCTTCTCTATCCAAAGTATCCGTCATCTTGCCAAACGTCACTGTGGTAACGTAACGCTTAGTTTTGATCTGCATAAATTCGAATAATCTGGTTGCTTTGCCAAAGCCAAGCACCAAAACTCCCTCTGCCAACGGATCAAGCGTACCCATGTGTCCACATTTGACCTTATGCCCCAAGGCTTTGGACATAGCATTGCGACACTTGATTACTACGTCGCTAGACGAAATACCGACAGGTTTGAGGATATTGACAAGGCAATTCATAGATTGTCCTTGCTAGCTTTGAGAAGCTTGTCCTTAACGTCCTCATAAAAGCCGTTAAGCCTGCAACCCGCAGCGTTTTTGTGACCGCCACCGCCAAAAGCCGATGCAATTGCGCTGGCGTCAACGCTATCGGTTGTACGTATGCTGACTTTGAAACTATTGGCTACGGCGGTATCGGTTATTGCAACGGCAACTTGTACGCCCTCTACGTTGCGAATATTGTTGATTATACCGTCTGTATCTTCTTCGCTAGTGCACGTTAGAGCAAAGTCCTCTCGGGTAAAATGAATAATGCCTATTGCGCCATCTTCGAAAAATCTAGCGTTTTGCAAAACTCTGACTTTGAGGTTAAATTTGCTCATCGTAATCGATTTTAGATATTTCTCACAAATCTTCGATGCGTCAAAGCCGTATTTTAGCAGCTGACTTGCCACTGCGTGAGTATGCGAGCCGACGTTGGAATAAGTAAACCCACCACTGTCCGTGACTATGCCGGTATACAATAATTTGGCAACTTCGTCGTCGATACACTTAGCTTGCGCATCGACAAGTTGAAGAAGATCATACATTATCTCGCAAGTCGAGCTGGCTTGAGGGAATATCAAATTGACCTTGGCAAATCTATCGTTAGTCTTGTGATGGTCGATATTAAGAGTATCGGAAGTAGATAAAAACACGTCGCTTCGACTGCCCAAACGTCCCAAATCTCCACAGTCGCATGCCACGCATAAGTCGTAGCTATCGAGCGATGGCTTGTTATACTTCTCTGCTCCAAGCATAGAAGAATAAAAAGGCTTGACGTCGTTTTCGCAATACAAATCGGCTTGCTTACCAAGCAAAACCAAGGCTCTATAAAGAGCCAAGGAACTGCCAAGCGTGTCGCCGTCGGGGTTGATATGCGAAAAAATCGCAACTTTAGAAGCAGAGAGCAACGCCTTGACGCATTTGTCCATTGCTATTATTTCACGCATTGTCGTCATTATCGCTTCCTTTGGCGTTGATTTCGTGCAAAATTTTGGAAATTTTGTAGCTATAATCGAGATTTTCGTCAAGAATAAATCTAAGCTGTGGCAACGCTCTCAGCTTGATTTTGCCTTTTAGGCAAGACTTGATATAGCCCTCGGCGTTGCTAAGCCCCTCGATTACTTCTTTTTCTTTACCCTTTGCTCCCAAAACGCTGACGTATACTTTGGCAAGTGTGAGGTCGGAATCACAATCTACTTTCATAATAGTGATTAGACCTTGCACTCTCGGATCTTTTATACCGCCTTGCAAAACGGCAGACAGCTGTTTTTTGAGTTCGGAATTAGTTCTTTCTACTCTATTCATTGTTCAATTTTTTCCATTATATAGCTTTCGATAATATCGCCGACTTTGATGTCGTTGAATCTCTCAAGACCGATACCGCATTCGTAACCAGCGGCAACGTCTTTGGCATCGTCCTTACCTCTCTTGAGTGAGGACAAAGTTCCTTCGAATATTACGACGTTATCTCTCAAAAGCCTTGCGCCACAGTTTCTGCTAACCTTACCGTCAGTGATATAGCTACCTGCAACGGTGCCGTAATTGCTAATCTTGAATACGGCTCTTACTTCGGCGTGACCGATGATAACCTCGTTATATTTAGGCGTAAACATGCCCTTGAGTGCTGCGGTAACGTCGTCTATTGCGTCGTAGATAATGCTGTAGTTGCGAATATCTACACCTGTATTTTCGGCAAGCGCTCTAGCCTTGGCGTCAGGACGAACGTTGAAGCCTATAATTACTGCTTTGGTAGTGCCCGCCAACATAACGTCCGACTCGTTGATTGCGCCCACACCGCTATGCACGATATGAATTTTGACGTTCTCATTTTGCATCTCTTCGCTGAGTTTGAGCATAGATTGCTTGATAGCCTCTGCAGAGCCTTGCACGTCTGCTTTGATGAGCAAGCTGAGCATCTTGACCTCATCGGAAGTAACGTTTTTGAACATATCGTCCAAAGAGCGTGCAGTGCTTGCAGCTTGCATTTCGCTTCTTTCTTTGTCGATACGGTCTTGAACAACTTGTTTTGCAAGTTTTTCATCGGCAACGGCTACCATGATATCGCCTGCGTTAGGCACTTCGGAGAAGCCTTGTATTTGCACCGCATAAGAAGGTCCTGCCTCTTTGACTTGTTTGCCTTGGTAGTCGGTCATTGCTCTGACCTTACCTATTGTTGTGCCTGCAACAACGTAGTCTTTGACCTTAAGCGTACCGTTCTGAACCAAAACGGTTGCAACAGGTCCTATGCCCTTGTCAAGACGTGCTTCGATGATAGTACCGTTTGCCTTGGTATTTTTGTTGGCTTTGAGCTCTAATACGTCGGCTTGCAACAATATACCTTCGAGCAATTCTTGTACGCCTTGTCCGTACTTGGCACTGATTGGGCAAACCATTACGTCACCACCCCATTCTTCGCACATAAGGTCGTATTGCGTCAACTCTTGCTTAACTCTATCGACGTTGGCTGCAGGTTTGTCTATCTTGTTGATAGCTATCATGATTACTACGCCCGCTTCTTTGGCGTGATTGATAGCCTCAACCGTCTGTGGTTTAATTCCGTCGTCAGCGGCAACTACGATGACTGCAATATCGGTAACCTTAGCGCCTCTCATACGCATCGCCGTAAATGCCTCGTGTCCCGGAGTATCTAGGAAAGTAATCTTTTCTCCGTTGACGTCTATTGTATAAGCACCTATATGTTGCGTTATACCACCCGCTTCTTTGGCAACTACGTTGGTCTTACGAATGTAGTCAAGGAGCGAGGTCTTACCGTGGTCAACGTGTCCCATAATGGTAACGACGGGAGGTCTCTTGACAAGATTGGCTGTATCGACGTCTTGATTTACTAATTCTTTGAGCTTATCCTCTGCAGAAGCTTCCTTTTTGAGTTCCAACTCAATATTATAATCGATAGCAATCATTTCGGCTTCTTCAAAGCTAATGTTGCCGTTGATTGTTACTATTTTACCTAATTGAAACAGCTTATTGATAATATCCTTGGCTGTTACACCTATTTTTTCACTCAATACTCTGATAGAGACTATCTCGCTATTGAGTACCGCGTGGTCTATTTTGATGCGTTGAGCAGAAGCGTCGTTGTCCTTGTTTTTCTTCTTGACTTTGACGTAACGTGACATCTCGTTATCTTCAAGCAAAGAGCCGTCTACTGCGTATCCCTTCTTGAACAAATCACGCTTACTAAATCCACCTCTGTCGGTCTTTTCGTTGCGTACGAAAGAAGCTTGTTTCTTCTTTTTGTCACCCCTACCCGTAGTTGGAAAATCTATCGGTTCAATCCTAGTAGGTCTAGCTCCTGCATTGCCCGTATTAGGTTTATTTTGGAAGTTAGATCTAACGCCACCGCTTTGAGCATTGCCCCCGCGAGGTGCACCGCTTCTGTTATTTCTTGCAAAAGCCGAAACGTCGATATTGCCTTGATTAGGCTTGTTGTTGCGATAATCGGGTTTGATTGCCTGTGGATTGATATAAGTCCTCGTAACGGGTTTTTCGCTAGGAGTTGTAGTATTAGTAGTTTTTTGTTCAACCTCTTTGACGGGAGTTGAGTTAGCTTGTTGCTCGCTAGCGTTTTCTTTAGGCTTATTGTCGCTCTCAACAACCGGATTTTCTACACTAACCTCAGGCGTTGTTGCTTTTTCTACGACAACGTCGGCAGTCTCTTGCGGTTTGGTATCATTCCTAAGAGCCTTGATAGCGTTGAGTTTTGCTCTGGTTTCCGTAATAATTCTTCTGGCATCGCTTATCACGACAATCATAGGATTGACCTTTTCTTTGACAAAAGAATCAATCTCTTTGACGCTCTTGATTTGTTCGTTTCTGTTTTCTGGTTTGTTTTCTGGTTTAGTCACAAAAAAACCTCCGATTTATTCTGAAATTTTGAGTATTGCCTTTGCAAGATTGTCGTCGGTGACGGCAATGAGCTTTACGTTGTTTCGTTTGAGCATTATCCCAAGCGACTGTGACGGCAAATGCAATACGTCTACGTCGTTTTTTGCAGCGTAGTATTCCGCTTCTTTGGCAGAATTGCTACCGATTGAGCCGTCAATAATTATTATACGAGGCGGTTTTTTGCTCTTCTTGAGCATATCCAGTCCCCATATTATCTTGCCACTCTTGACTGCAAAGCCTACGTAACAACTAATCTTGTCGGGATTTGAATTGCTCAACGATTGCATCATACACCTCTTGAGATACGTTGGTCTTAAACGCCTTGTTGAGAGCCTTGCTCTTTGCACACTTTTCTATACAAGCAAGATTGTTGCATACGTATGCACCACGCCCCTGCTTTTTGCCCGTAAAGTCAAGCGAGATATTGCCCTCGGCGTCCCTGACTACTCTAATCAGTTGATTTTTGGGCTTGTGCTCTCGACAAGATATACAAGTCCTTTCGGGTACGACTTTCATTTTATTCCTCGATTGTTCCGTCGTTGAACTTGTCTGCTACCGTACTGTATGGCTTGACGTCTATCTTCCAACCGGTAAGCTTAGCCGCAAGTCTTACGTTTTGACCTGCCTTGCCGATTGCAAGTGACAATTTGTCGTCGGGTACGATGACCTTGGCGCTCTTTTCGTTTTCGTTGACTTGAACCATGATAACTTTAGCAGGGCTAAGTGCTCTGGAGATATATTCGAGAGGATCCTGGCACCAACCGATGACGTCGATTTTTTCTCCGCCGAGTTGTTGAACGATAGAGTTGATACGCATACCCTTGTTACCGATACAGCTACCTACGGCGTCTATAGACGGATCTTCGCTGAAGACTGCCATTTTGGTACGATAACCTGCCTCTCTGACGATATGCTTGATAGACACGAGTCCCGCCTTAATTTCAGGTACTTCGTGCTCAAAAAGCCTTTTGACGAAGCCGATATTGGAACGAGATACCAATACCTGAGTAGCTCCCTTGAGATTGGTACGGGTAGTCTTGACGTAAACGTTGATTACGTCACCGACGTTGTACTTTTCGCCTCTGATTTGGTCTGAAGGCATCATAACGCCTTCTAACTGAGAACCCGTCATCTCTACGTAAACGGTATCGTTCTCAATTCTTCTAACGATAGCGGTAAGAATTTCGCCCTCTTTTTCGTTCATCTCCTCGAGCACCATATTCTTGACGTGGTCGTTGAGTCTTTGGGTGATGACTTGCTTGGCGGTTTGAGCTGCTATACGACTAAAGTCCTTAGGCGTGATATCTTCAGCAACGATATCGCCCACTTTGTAGGTGCTTTTGATAGCCTTTGCGTCTTCTAGCGAAATTTCCTTTTCGGCATCTTCCACGGTTTCTACAACCGTTTTGTAAGCGCAAAATTTGATAGAAAACTTGGATTCGTCGATTACTACCAATACGTTGCGAGCTTCGCCTGATTCTCTCTTGTATGCCGATGCAAGTCCTGCTTCCAACGATTCGATAAATACCGCTTTGTCAATTCTCTTTTCTTTTTCCAACTCGTCTAGAGCGGCGAAGAAATCTCTGTTTACCATTGTATCCTCCTAAAATTTGATTGCAGTACGTATAACTGCAACGTCCTTGATGTCAAGGTTTAATATTTGATTTTTGTAATTTAGTGTGACGATGCCGTCCTTGTATCCTTCTAGCGTAGCCTCAAACTTCTTGAGCTTTTGTATTGGTTTGTATAGGGATACTTCTACTTCATTGCCAATATTTTTGACAAAATCACGCTCCGTCTTGTACGGTCTGTCTAACCCCGGTGACGACACGTTGAGATTATACGGCTCGCCGTTAGTCGGATCAATATCGTCAAGCGGCTCGTCTATTGCACGATGAATTGTCTCGCAATCGTTGAGATCGACGCCGCCGTCCTTGTCGATAAATACCGTCAAAGTCATGGTATCGTATTGCTTTTTGTATTCTATATCCACGAGTTCCATGCCGTGCTCGGTGACGATTTTTTCGATTGTGCTACGTACTGAGTCTATTACCTTAGACATATTGCCTCCTTTGATAAAATTGTAGCGACTACAAACTGTAGTCGCTAAGTGAGTCGTACTTAATTGCAATAATAATATAACATACCCTTAGGCTTTATGCAAGTATTTTTGCATAAAAAAATAAATTTATTCAGTATTTATATCAATAAATAGCCGTTTTTATGAGATACGGCAGTTGTGACAAATTATAGCAGACTTAATTTCTACTTTGGTTGATAATATTTGCCTTTGAAAAAATTTTCGTTGCCAAGAGGCGTTGCCGTCAATTTAAAAATGACGCAACCGTCGGGACATACTATAGTTTTGCTATATTTATCTTCGCCACCAAGATTGGTCAAATCCCCTCCGCTACGCACGGCTTCCATGATTGGATATAGCATATTCATAGTTTTGGAACATATACCGTATCCGTCGGCATTGACGGGACAGCCGTAAGTACACTCGTATTTGTCGCCTATTTCCTCACCGTTGCGACAATAATTTTCGCAATTTTCGCCACGTAAATATCCCACGACTTCTATCGTGAACTTATACTCTTCGTCATACCATTTGTTCATAGATACACCTTTTCCTTACAAAACTGTAACTTTATTTTTTACACGTTATCTATTGCAAATTGAGTGTGTTGGCTAGCTTGATAAACAGTTTAGCCGTCGCTTCGGCGTCGTTGTATGCCCTGTGAGCATCGACTAATTCTATATCCAAAAACTTACACAACGTACCCAATTTGTGATTCTTTAACTTAGGAGTGCTTCCGTATGGATAAGCCTTGCGAGCCATAGTCAAAGTATCTAAAGTTTTGTTATTAAATTCATAACCGAGAGCTTGACATTCTCGCTTGACAAACAAAAAGTCAAAGCCGTCACCGTTGTGTGCGACAAGATAGCAATCTTTGCAATAATCCATAAAGTCGCCCAGGCAATCTTCTATGTAAGGCGCTCCTGCCACGTCACTGTCGTATATATTGTTGACCTGACTTGCCGAGGCAGGAATCTTCATCTTAGGATCTACCAATGTTTCGTAACAGCTAACGATTTCTCCGCCTACGATTTTGACAGCACCTATTTCGATAATCCTATCAGTCCTCACGTCCGTACCCGTAGTCTCTAAGTCAAAGACAACGACGTCGTTGTTGACAAGCAAAGGACAAATAGGCGTTGACATATCGAATAAATTGAGGCTGGCATGGCTATCGATAGGCTTGATTGTTGCCTTATTTTTCTTCTTCTCACTATCCTTGCTAGCCTTGATATTTTCGATAATGGCATCAAAATCAATATCGCATAGGTCGGCTTTTTCTACCCTTAGTATGCGTCCTTTGTTGTAACCGTCCTCTTGTAATTCTCCTTCAACGACAAGGCAATTATCATTTTCTACACAGTCCAAAGCCCCGTGTTTTTTGCCTCTGGTAAAAGCAATACATTTCATACTTTCCGTCGAATCGTTGAGTGTAAATTTGTAGAAGATATAGCCTCTATTGGATATCATGCGACTAAATTCACTTACTCTGCCGGCTACACACACGCCTGCTTTGAGGGTGTTGCAACGAGATATATACTTAGGTCTTAAGTCTACTCCGCCGCCCATAATAGGTTTTTTGCCTGTAACCTCTACCAATCCTCTATCAATAAAAACGTCTTCGTCGGATACCTGTATTTTGGCAATATTTGCACTGTCGATAGGCAAAAACTCTATCCTTATATCGGCATTGACGTTGCTGTTAACATAGTCTAATAAGGCTTCTTTTACTCCTGATTTGATGCAATAATCGCATATATAATCGTAAGCGGGTATAATAATCTTGACTTTAGTGTCATTGATTTCTACCTTGATTTCTTTGTCATCGTATTGACCAATCAAGGCTTTATTTTTTTTGATAAAGTAGTCCTTAACCAGCCTTTTGATGATGTCTGCATCTATTGCCGTCTTGACGTATCTGACCTCTATCTCGAGATTTGACGGCAGTAACTGCTTGCAAGCCTGCAATATCTCGGCTTTGGCATCGTCGTTCCAAATACTGTTATCAATCTTCCAAGGTATGACAAAGCAAAGCTCCACAGTTGCCCTGCCTTTGTCGACTATGGCTTGGTTGAGCCTCAAAAAATCATATTTGTGGTTGGTTAGTTGGTTAAGTTGGTCTATCAACATATTATCTCTTTTGTTTATCTAATATTAGATTTGTATTATTCAAACTCTTCTATCATCTTGGCTAGTCTAGGCAAAATCTGGTCGTTGTCTATACTCTCTATCAGTTCGCCTTTGGCAAACAATGCCGATTTGCCTACACCGCCTGCCACACCGAAGTCACAACCTTTGGACTCGCCAATGCCGTTGACTACACAACCCATGACGGCGATTTTGACGTTTTTACGAACGTTTTTGCACAATTCTTCTACTTTGCTTGCTATCTCTTGCACGTTGATATTGGTCCTTGCACAAGTAGGACAAGCAATAACTTCGGCATAAGGTCGGGAGTACTTGTCGCATGCCTTGAGAATTTCTATACCTGCCTCAACCTCTTTGACAGGATCATCGGTGAGGGAAACTCTTATTGTATCGCCAATGCCGTCACAAAGTAGACTGCCTATACCTATAGAAGACTTGATTAGCCCTTTGGTATACGTGCCGGCTTCGGTCACACCGACGTGCAACGGATAATCGCAATGAGAGCGCATAAGCCTATATGCCTGTATCATAGCCGAAACGTTGCTAGACTTGGCGGATATAACTATATCGTCAAAATTGCACTCTTCGAGTATTCTTACGTGCTCTAGCGCACTCTCGCACATTGCCTTAGCTAGTGGCAAATCTTTGTATTTTGCGTCCAGAGAACCGCCGTTGACGCCTATTCGTATAGGGATATTGCGTTCTTTAAGATATTGAGCAAGATATCTGACTTTGGACATATCGCCGATGTTGCCCGGATTTATCCTTATCTTAGATACTCCGCTATCGGCTGCGGCTACGGCTAGTCTATAGTCGAAGTGAATGTCGGCTACGATAGGAATCGAGGTCTGTTCAACGATATGACGACAAGCAAGCGCACTCTCTTTGTCGGGTACCGAAACTCTCACGATATCGCAACCTGCATCTTGCAATCTAGTTATTTGTGCGACTGTCGCGTCTATATCTTTGGTTTTGGTATTGGTCATCGACTGTACGCTGATTAGTCCACCGCCTATCTCAACGCCGCCAACTTTTACTATTTTGGTCATATTTACCCCACAAAATGTAATATATCAAGCAGTATGGTCAGTGCAAACAATAGCAACAACCCTACCGTGTGTATAATTCCTTCAACCTTACGGTTGACGGGTTTTCCCCTAACTAGCTCTATTAGAGTAAAGACTATCCTCGAGCCGTCAAGAGCAGGCAAAGGCAATATATTCATAAAGGCTAGCGATATCGAAAATACGCCCAAGCCGTATATAATAGCAAAAAATCCACTCTGCGTTAGCATAGCAAGCACCGATATTGCGGTGAAGGTACCGCCTAGCGTTTCGCCTACCTTTGCACTACCCGTAAATATACTGCCAATAGACTTTAGACTGACAACTATTATATCTTTGCCAAAGACAAAACTGTGCCCTATAGACTCAAAAAAGCTAAGTTTCTTTAGGCTAATCTCAGTGCCACTCAAATCTATACCTATTCCGTAGTACGAAGCGTCCTTGACGCTGCCGTCATCGGCTGTTTCCCTTCTGTCAACCATGCCCTTAGTGACGTTGAGGTCAACGAGCTTTCCGTCTCTTTCTACGGTGACAACGAGTTGATCCTTGTCCGCAAGCAGCGAATTAAAGTTGTTGCCCAAAGAAGCGTATGCCTTTTGTCCGTCTATCTCGACTATGACGTCACCACTCTCGAACTGTTGCACTATCGCATTATCTTTGAAGTCGTACGTCTTGTCTACGACTCTGAAGACTTCGCCGTATCCCATAAAGAAAATACTTAGGAATATTATTGCGAAAATATAGTTGAATAGTACTCCGCTAGCGAGTACGATTATGCGTTGCCAAGGCGGTTTAGAATTAAAGTCTCCTTCTTGCACGGCTTCTTGGTCTTCTCCCGCAAAGGCACAAAAGCCACCCAAAGGAAAGGCTCTGACAGAAAATACTTCTCCGGTATTTTTGTTGGTTTTGGATATGATTTTTGGTCCGAAACCTATCGAAAATTCATTGATTTTGAACTTAAATATTTTGCCTGCCGTATAGTGTCCCAATTCGTGAACAAGTACCATAAACAGCAAGCAAGCAATTGCACCCAACAAATATCCCGCTTTTTGCATTATTTGAGCAAAACTCACCGCCAAAAGACTCATAATCTCTCCTTCAACAGCTCATAGGCGAACTTTCTAGCCATATCGTCGCAACGATATACGTCGTCGATGCTTGCAATAGCCTTGTTGCTACCCAAGCTGTCTATAGCCTGCTCAATATAATATGAAAAATCATAGAATTTTATTTGATTATTGAGATAAAAAGGTACAAGCACCTCGTTGACCGCGTTGAAAATTATCGGATAGACGCCACCCTTTCGTGCGCACCGCATAGCAATGGCAAGACATGGAAAACGCTCCAAATCAGGCGAAGAAAAAGTGAGGTTCAACCCGTCTAATTGTAGTGGAGAAAAGTCCACGGTACCTCGCTCGGGATATAACAAAGCTAACGTTATAGGCAACTTCATGTCAGGATAACTCAACTGCGCCGAAATGCTGCCGTCGTCAAAACGCACCATACTGTGCACAATGCTCTTAGGATGAATATATACGGCAATATCTTGGGCATCAACACCGAAAAGGTGCTTTGCTTCGATGATTTCCAGCCCCTTGTTGACTAGAGTCGCACTGTCAATAGTCACCTTGCTACCCATATTCCAGGTAGGGTGCTTGAGTGCGTCGCACGCCTTGGCGCAAGCAATTTGCTCCTTGGTCATATCTCTAAAGGCACCACCGCTTGCCGTAAGAATAATTTGTTTGACTTTTTTGTCTAGTTCGAAGCCCTTACATTGCCAAATAGCGCTATGTTCGCTATCTACGGGCAATATTTTTACTCCCTTTTGTTTGGCAAGAGGCATAACTATATCACCGCCCGCAACTAGCGTTTCTTTGTTGGCAAGAGCTACGTCGTTGCCCGCATTGATTGCGTTGATAGTCGGCTCCAGACCGCGAATGCCCACCAAAGCGTTGAGTACGACGTCGCATTCGACGGTAGATAATGTGTTGACGCCTTCGTCACCGACCCAAACTTTCACGCCGATTTTTGACGACAATTCATGTGCTTTTTGCTCGTCTCCAACTGCTATGAAACGTGGTTGAAACTCGTCAATTTGCTTGGCTAGCATCTCAATATCGGTATTGCAACACAGCCCGACTACCGAAAGTTTGTCGGGATATTGCCTAACGACTTCTAAGGCTTGCGTACCGATAGAACCCGTACTACCCAATATCACTACTCTTTTTTTTGCCATAAGCCAACCATACTTAGATATGACTTCGCAACGATTATACAATTGAGTTACAAAATATCGTTACGAAATCATTAAAAATTTTAGCAAAATCGTCATCTAGAAATGAGCGAGATTGTTATGTATACGATAGGTAGCATAAACAATATGCTGTCTAATCTATCCATCATTCCGCCGTGTCCCGGGAATATCTTGCCGAAGTCTTTGATTCCTGCTTTGCGTTTGATAGAGCTTGCACCCAAATCACCCAGCTCGCAAATAACTCCGCCGACAAGTCCGATGACGGCATAAATTATGCCCGATTTGACCAGACTATCCGTCAAAGCAAGCATACCTACGTTTTTGAACGCCGACATACAATGAGTATAGTCAAACAATACGAAAACTAACATTGCGCCTAGAATTCCGCCCAAAACACCGCCTATTGCTCCCGAAATAGTCTTTTTCGGACTTATCGTAGGGCAAAGTTTAGGTCCTTTGAAGGTTATTCCGACAAAATATGCCATAGTGTCGGTCAAAATAGGTACAAGCAACGTCAGCATTATTGCCAACATTCCGTATTGCGAGTGATTGAGCACGAAGAATGGTGCAAATAGCAATACGGGATAGACGATAATGCCCATGGTTGCAAACAAATCTTTGAGCTCGAGTCTCTTAGAAAAGGTAAAATAAACTATGGCAATCATAACCGCCAATAGTGTCGATGCAATGATGCCCTTTTCGCCCAAAAAATACGTTGCGGGATATATAGTTGCCGCCGAAAAAAACAAGGCAAGACCTACGGGACTGTAACCGGCTTGTTTCAAAGCGTTATACATCTCGTAGACACCCAATACGCACACCAGCACACCTACAAGGTCGGCAAATGCAACTTCTATCTGCCTGAGACCAAGCAAAGTGCCAAGCACTATACCCAACAATACTACCGCAGTGGCTATTCTCTTCCACATATCAAGTCAACCTCGCTATCTTGCCAAAACGCCTATCTCTCTTGGCGTATTCAGCTAATATTTCTTCTAAAGTGCTACGGTCAAAATCAGGCCAATATTTGTCCAAAAAAATTAGTTCGCTGTATGCGCATTGCCATATCAAAAAGTTGCTTAGCCTCTTTTCACCCCCGCTTCTGACGATTACGTCGGGGTTAGGAATGCCGTAAGTATACATACAGTCGCTCATACTCTCAACGTCGATATGGGTTATGCCCGACTGTATAATATTGTTGACTGCGTTGACTATCTCTTGTCTACCGCCGTAATTTATTGCAACACTGACGCACATTCCGTCGTTGTTTTTGGACGTAGCGACAATTTTTTCTAAAGCTACTCGAGTGGGCTGTGGTAGTTGAGTCACGTCGCCCAAAACGCGAATTCTATAGCCCTTGTCGCTATATTCTTGCAATTCACCCTCGGCAAACTTCTTGATTAGCGCAAAGAGCTCGTCAATTTCTTCTTGAGGTCTAGCCCAATTTTCGGTAGAAAATGCATAAAAAGTAACGTAACGAATGCCCATTGCATCACATTCGGTAATCATTCTTTTCATAGCCTTGACGCCTTCCCTATGTCCCATTTTGCGAGGAAGCAGTCTTTCTTTTGCCCACCTACCGTTGCCGTCCATGATGAAGGCTACGTGAGTAGGAATCTTTTTGTTTTCAGCCATAGATACTCCCTATCAATCGTTTAGCACGCTAAAAGATAGTAAAATAAAAACAAATTTAATTGCTTTGTCACAACGTCGATTAGTCTTATGACCAATCAAACGCTCATTACTTCTTGCTCTTTTTCTTTGGTAAGTTTATCTACTAGGTCAATCTTTTCGGCAAGTTGTTTGTCTACGTCCTTTTCATACGTAGTTACTTCGTCCTCCGAGATAATATTGTCCTTTTTGAGCTTCTTGATGCCGTCATTGATGTCGCGGCGTGCGTTACGCATCTGAACCTTGATATTCTCGGCTGTAGCTTTGATTTGCTTAACAAGGTCTTTTCTTCTTTCTTGAGTGAGCTCAGGGAAAATCAAACGAATATTTTTGCCGTCGTTGTTAGGCGTCATACCGAGATTAGCGGCTATCAATGCCTTTTCTACGTCTTTGAGAATACTCATATCCCATACGCTTATCATCAATACTCTTGCCTCGGGTATGGTGATATTGCCCACTTGTTTGAGCGGCGTAGGTGTGCCGTAATAGTCGACGGTTACCTTATCAAGAACGTGAGCGTTGGCTCTACCTGCTTTGAGAGTCATAAACTCATGTTTGAGACTATCAATGCTCTTGTTAAGTCTTGTATCGTAATCGTCAAACAATTCTAATACTTCAATACTTTCGTAACTCATAAAATACTCCTTAAATAATTATATATAGTATTATACCAAATATAATTGCATTTTACAATATTATTTGCTCAAATATTTTACCGACAAGTCTATCGATAACAAACATAGTAGCAAAATATATCGTCGATACCATATCGACAAATCGTGTTAAGGTAACTGTTACACGAATGTCGCTAAAGCACACTTTTCAACAATTGATAACGAATAATTATATATTTGACAAAATTATTATATTTTAGCCGATAATTTATAATAATTTTAGCAAATTGACCTTCAAAAAATAAATTTTGAAGGTCAATCCTATGATAAATAATTAGCAGATAATCTAGTAGTATCAATCAAATATGCAAGACATTATTTGATGATTGTACCAATCTTTTCTCCAGCTATAGCCTTAACTATGCTATCTTGCTCGTTGAGCGCAAATACGATAATAGGAATATTATTCTCCATACAAAGCGATATTGCCGTGGTATCCATAGCTTGCAAGCCTTTTTTGATTACGTCAATATAAGCGATTTCGTCCAACTTCTTAGCGTCAGGATTCTTTCTAGGATCGCTATCGTACACGCCGTCGATATTCTTGGCGCACAATAGCACGTCGGCATTGACTTCGGCTGCTCTTAATGCAGCGCCCGTATCCGTACTGAAGAACGGATTGCCCGTGCCACAAGCAAAGATAACTACTCTGCCTTTTTCGAAGTGCCTTAGTGCCTTACGAAGAATATATGGCTCTGCCACTCTGGTAATAGTCAATGCAGTTTGTACCCTCGTAGGAATTCCCGCCGCTTCCAAAGCGTCTTGCATGGCAAGAGAGTTCATAACGGTAGCAAGCATACCCATATGGTCGGCAGCCGATCTATCCATAGTTGGTGCTTGACGACCTCTCCAGAAGTTGCCTCCGCCGATAATAAGTCCTACTTCGATACCCATTTCGGTAACCTTTTTGATTTGGCTTACAACGTATTCTACTACGCTTTGGTCAATCCCAAAACCCTTTTCTCCAGCCAAAGCTTCTCCACTTAGCTTGATTATAGCTCTCTTGTACATAAAATTCTCCTTATACCCTTAATTTGTCATAAAAAAGGGAAACAAAATCGTTTCCCTTAACAAGTATTAGTTGTTAGCTTTTGCTTTTGCTATTTGCTCTTCTACTTCGTTGGCAAGATTTTCTTCTTTCTTCTCAAGTCCTTCGCCCATTACGAAACGGGTAAACTTGATAACTTGCACGTCACCGGCATTCTTGAGCACTTGCTTAACTGCAACTGCAGGATCTTTGACGAAAGGTTGTTCTACCAAGCAAATCTCTTTGAAGAACTTGTTGATACGTCCTTCAACCATCTTCTCAATAACTTGAGGAGGCTTGTTAGCATTCTTCTCATCGTTGAGTGCGGTAGCCTTTTGAATTTCTCTTTCTTTTTCTACTTCTGCTTGAGGAACGTCTGCAACGCCTACGTAAAGTGGGCTTGCGGCTGCGATTTGAAGTGCGATATCGTGGGTGAGTTCATCGGAAGCATTGGCACTAGTCTCAACGGCAACGCCGATTTTGCCGCCCATATGAATATAGGTATCAACCTTGCTGTCACCGCTTACAACGTATTTTGCAAATCTTCTGATATCGATCTTTTCACCGATTTTGGCGATAGTCTCTGCAAGAAGGTCAGCCATAGCGGTCTTAACTTGTTCTACGTCAGCCACGTCGTTGTTAGCGATATATTTAGCAACTTCTACTACAAAATCCTTGTATTGAGCTCCGCGTGCTACGAAGTCGGACTCGCAGTTTACTTCCAAAAGCACTGCAACGTTGCCTTGAGTGTAAGCTTCAACGATACCTTGCGAAGCGATTTTGCCTGCTCTCTTTACGCTGGTAGCCATTCCTTTTTCTCTGAGGATTTCTACAGCCTTTTCCATATCTCCGTCAGCTTCGGTAAGAGCTTTTTTGCAATCCATCATACCTACGCCGGTCTTAGCACGGAGGTCCATTACGTCTTTGTTTGTAAATGCCATATTATTTCTCCTTATTACTCTGCGTCAGTAGCTTCTGCAGGTGCTTCTTCTTTAGCTTCTACTGTTTCTTCGCTCTCTTCTTCCTCGTCTACGGAGAAAGTGATGCCTTCTCTAGCTTCGATAACTGCGTTAGCCATAATAGTTGCGATAAGCTTGATAGCTCTGATTGCATCGTCGTTGCCAGGAATTACGTAATCAACCATGTCGGGATCGCAGTTGGTATCTACAAGACCAACTACAGGTATACCGAGTTTTCTAGCTTCTTGAACGGCAATCTTTTCGTTGTTGATATCAACTACGAACATTGCTCCAGGCAAACCGTTCATATTCTTAATTCCGCCAAATTCGGACTCGAGGCTGTCACGAAGCTTTTTGAGCTCGGCAACTTCTTTTTTAGGGAGAAGGTCGAATTGTCCGATAGCTTCCATTTGATTGATTTTGTTGAGCTTTTCGATACGGGTTTTGATAGTCTTGAAGTTGGTAAGAGTACCACCCGGCCATCTATCGTTCATGTAGAACATTCCGCAACGAATTGCCTCGTCTTTGATTGCGTCTTGCGCTTGTTTCTTAGTTCCGACGAACAAGATATTCTTGCCCTCTTTAGCAACGTCTCTGACGAAAGCGTATGCTTTCTCAACTTGCTCAACCGAGAGTGCAAGGTCAACGATATGAATATCGTTTCTTGAAGAATAGATGTACTTAGCCATCTTAGGATTCCACTTTTTGGTTTGGTGACCAAAGTGCACGCCAGCCTCTAAAAGGCTTTTCATTGTTACTACTGCCATAAAAAAATCTCCTTGTTTTTTCTTCCCCAAAGCCTACGTATCGAGCAACTTTTGGCAAAAAGCAACCGCACGGTACTACTCCTTGGGTGTTTTATCTTTTGAGAGTATACCATAATTGAGCGGTATTGGCAAGGAATTTTGAGTGCTTTTATATAAATATATCCAAAAAAAGACGCTCCACTAAGGAGCGTCCAGCCAAAACAAAATTATTCTTTATCGCAGCAGCCGCAGTCGCAATCGTCGTCGCAATCGCCACAGTTGCACTCAAACTCTTTTTCGTACTCTGCATAAACTGCGTTGATGAGCTCTTCATCCTCGACCGGTACGAACAAATCGTTGCCCTCTTCATCGCTCTCGATTTTGAAAATAAGCATTTCATCCTCTTCAAGGTCGCCAAGTTCAACAGGTTGCAAAAAGATATACCAATCATCCTTGTAATCGAGCGTGGCAATATGGTTAAATTCTACCTCTTCGCCGTTGTCGCCTACAAGCGTAATAATTTCGTCTTCTTCCATCATTTCATCTTTCATTTCTTCTGACATATAACACCTCCATAGTTTATTTTATATTATATCCATACTTTGTATTTGTCAATAGTAATATCAACGTTTTAACTAAATTTGACATATTTTTTGCAAATAATATCCTAGCCACAAAACTAAATTATAATCAATGAGAGTGACAATCGAGATAGGTCTGCAAAATGATCGTTGCGGCTATTTTGTCTATGACTTGCTTGCGTTTTTCTCGTCTAACGCCTGCTTCGATAAGCATTCTTTCGCTAGTAACCGTAGTCAATCTTTCGTCTTGATAGTCGATTTTTGCATCAACCTTGTCGGACAACAACTCTCCGAATTCTTTGGCTTTTTGCACTCTTTCGCCACTACTTCCGTCCATATTGACGGGAAGTCCTATGACAACCACGCCCACACCGAGGTCTTTGACAAGCTTGGCAATATAGTCTACGTCTTTGTCGGGGGCGACTCTCTTATAAGTTTCTAATCCCGTAGCGATTATGCCCATAATATCGCTTGTCGCCAAGCCTATTCTTACGTCTCCAAGGTCTATACTAAGATGTTTCATATCTCTCCTCACATCTCTATCTTGTCAAAATACTCAACCATTTTGTCCATTTTTCTAAAACGTAAAATGAAGAAAAATACCACGGCGATTACTGCAACTACTGCCCAGAAAATGAGCGACATAAGCCACTCTTGCATAGGCAAAAACGACAACACTATGCCAAGTATCATCACGACTAAACCACCGCCAACACATATCATCATAGGTATGAGTGTGCCCATATTATTTTTGCTTATTTGTTTGATATTGGTCCACTTGAGGTTAGGTGCTTTGACGTCGCGCATCAAGCAAAAGCAGTTGAGCGGCCAAGTACAAGCTAGCACGCCGACGAAATACAAAATCTTATTGTACCAAGCCGCAGATGACACGAGTGCAAACACTATACCCGACAAAACTACAGCCAACAGCCCCGTCAAATCGCTGAGCGTGAGTTTAGCTTGAAGAATCTGCTTTGACGTTACAGGCAAGGTTTTGGCAATAGATAGCTGTTCTCTATCCCTAGAAATACCTATGAGCGACATATAGTTCATACCGCCAATCATCATAAAGCTGTAGAAGAAGCTCATGCCTAGTTCAAACATACCCATACAGAAGGTCTCGCCTTCTTCCGGAGACGTATTGCGACTAACAAAGGTGGAGATAAGTAGCATTGCGGGAGCCATAATCAGCATCATAAAGGTTTGAATTGCGATAGATTGGTCTCTCATGACGCCCTTGAGTTCTCGCAATACGAGAGCCTTCTTGATAGACATTGGTTCAGCCGACTTGACCTTCTTCTCGCTAGACGATACGCCACCACCCTCAGACATCTTGGATAGCGTAGACCTATAAAATAATAGCGAGGTCAATACGCCGATAGCAAGAGATACCAAGGTAATCGCAAAGAAAATTGCGAGATTTTTGGCTATTTGATTGCCAACCATAGCCAAGGCAAAACAATACGTCGGATAAAAATATCTGCCGAGCTTGGACATCACGCCCACTAGCGTACCGCCAATATCCCCTTCAACGTCGTTCCCCATAGCCATGGACGGCAAATATATCGCCAATACGATACCAACCGTCAATAGCGCGGTTATCAAAGCGGATATAGTCGGATGCTTCTTGAAGTAGGATACAATTTTCATAATAGGGAAAGACAGCACCGATATTATCAATAGAGGAAAAAACGGTATGAATATCAACGCAAACGGAATCAATACGTAATATTCCGCACCAAACTCGAAGCCTTGTCTTACGAATGCCACGGCAATGGTGACGAGCGAAGGCAATATGATTATTGTCGAAATAATCAAGTTGTTGAAAAGAGCAACTATTAATTTAGACAAATATATTGCCGACGGCTTGACGGGCAAGGTCATAAGAATCTCGTTGTCGTTGCTAAAATACATAATTTGTAGGTAAGATGCCATACCCATGAATAGCACGGCAATCTGCGATGCAAGCAACATAACGGAGATAAAGTCGGCTACGATATTCATTTGAATAGCCATACTTGCGGCGTTGTAGATAGTATAAACCATCATTGCAAGCGGCATGGCAAACACTAATATCAAGATTATCGCACTAACGATAAATTTTCGCTTATCCTTGGCGTTTTCAAAGCGAGGCTTGAGATAGTAGGACAAGTTAAATTTGGTCAAAGTCCAAAAGTTGTACATACACCCTCCTATCAGTCAAAGTCCACGTCAGGCTCGCTATCGGCATTGGTAACGGACAAGAAGAATTCTTCGAGCGACAACTGACTTGCGTTGTCGTGCAATTTGTCCATATCGGACACCAAGAGCAATTTGCCTTTGTCTATTATAGCAATCTTATCGCAAACCTTCTCTACCACTTCGAGCATGTGAGATGAGAAGAATACGCTATTACCGTCTTTGACGTGCTCTTTCATCAATTCTTTGAGGATAAACGCCGATTTTGGATCAAGTCCCGTCAAAGGCTCGTCGAGCACCCACAACTTAGGCTTGTGTACCAAAGCACCGATGACGCATATCTTTTGCTTCATACCATGCGAAAAGGTGCTGATTGACTTGTCGTATACGTCGCCTAACTCAAACATTTCTAGCAGTTTATCTACACGGCTCTTGCGGTCGTTGACGCCGACTTTGAACATATCAGCTATGAAGTCCACGTATTCTCTAGCCGTAAGCTTGTCGTACATAAGATGATTGTCGGATACGTAGCCGATATTTGACTTGACTGCAATAGGATCTTCTTGCAAGTTTTTGCCGTCCAGCACGATGCTACCGCTATCGAATGGCAAAATGCCCATAAGACATTTGATTGTAGTGGATTTACCTGCACCGTTAGGTCCCAAAAAGCCGAATACCTCGCCCTCTTTGACCTCAAAAGTTACGTCTTGCACAGCGTAGACGTCACTGTTTGCGTATTTTTTGCTAAGATTGGTAATTTGTAACATAATTCACCTGTTCTTTTTGATTTTTTTCTCTATCTTTGAGCGAAACATACCTCGTTCCTCTCCATTGTCCGACGGCTCGTAAAACTTTTCGTCTTTGAGTGAGTCGGGCAAATATTGCTGCTCCACCCAACCGCCAAAGTCGTGTGGATATTTGTATCCTTCTACCTTCTCAAGCTTGTAGTTGGCGTCCCTGAGATAATACGGTACTTCATCGTCACTCTTGGTTGCTACCGTTTCTTCTACTGCGTATTTTGCCCTCACCACACTGTTGGACTTAGGGGCTTCGCACACGTAGATAATGGCTTCGTACATAGGAATTTTGCCTTCGGGAAGTCCTAGATTCTTGAAAGCCGTCAACGCCGAAGTAGCTACCACCAAAGCTCTGGGATCTGCCATACCGACGTCCTCGCTGCTATGTACGACCAATCGTCTAAGTATCAACATCGGATCGCAACCCGCTTGTATGAGCCTCTCTGCCCAATATAGAGCCGCATCACTATCGCTACCGCGTAAAGACTTGCAAAATGCCGAAATCATATCGTAATATAGACTTTCGTCCACACACAACGCCTTTTTTTGAATGGATTGTGAGGCAATCTCCTCGTCAATGACTATCTTACCGTCTTGGTCGGGGGTAGTTGAACAACATGCCAGCTCCAATGCGTTGAGCGCAACTCTCACGTCACCGTCGCTTGCCCATACAAAGTGACTCAGAGCCTTAGGCGTGACGCTCAAATCATAGTTGCCAAGTCCGTTGGATTTGTCGGTTATCGCTCTATTGATAGCATTGATTAAGTCGTCGTCGCTCAATTTTTTAAACTCAAAAATTCGGCATCTAGACACGATTGCTTTGGTCATAGAAACGAAAGGATTTTCGGTAGTAGAGCCGATAAATATGATATGTCCTTGCTCTATCGCCGCAAGCATACAGTCGGACTGAGCCTTGTTCCACCTATGGCACTCGTCTAGCAAAAGATATGTCTTTTTGCCGTATAACTCCAACTCGGTCTTGGCTTCGTCAATTACTTTTTTGGCTTCGGCAATACCGCTAGACACGGCGTTGAGCTTGACAAATCTACTGCTTGTAGTGTTGGCGATGATATTGGCTAGAGTGGTTTTACCGCATCCTGGCGGTCCGTAAAATATGCAACTGCCCAACGTATCGGTCATAATAGCTCTGCGAAGCAAACTACCCTTGCCTACAATGTGGCTTTGTCCCACAAAGTCGTCAAGCGAGGTAGGTCTCATTCTTTCGGCAAGAGGTGCCGATTTTTGGGGCATGCAATCGAATAACGTATTCATATACTTATTATATTATTTTATATAAGGCAAGTCAATAACAATCGTAATTTCAAGTCACATTTCTTACCAATCAAGCTTTGATTACTATTGCGACAAATAATATCTAAATCAAAGTTGGTCAAAACTAAATAGACAAAATTCAACCGATAAAGCAATACGTAAGCAAAAAACTAAAAAGCAAAAAGCATAATAAATGCAGACGATTATTTATTTAGAATATTATCTAGCGATGATTATACGAGTTATAAGCGCCAAAATAAGCAAAAAAAATCACCCGTCGGGTGAAGAGATAATCTATAAGCCGAGTTCTGTATTCGATGTTCATCTATCTAGACGCATTGTTGCCAATACGTTCGAGCGATTGTCTGACCGGCAGGCGACCGATTGTCATTGTCTCTTGCACCGAGTGGGGTTTACATTGCTCCCCAAGTCACCTTGGGGACGGTGAGCTCTTACCTCGCCTTTCCATCCTTACCCTTGCGGGCGGTCTATTTCTGTTGCACTTTCCTTCAGGTCACCCTGACTGGTAGTTAGCCAGCACTCTGCCTTGTGGTGCTCGGACTTTCCTCAAGCAAAGCTTGCGAACATCCGACTATCTCTAAATGCAATATACCACTAATTTCCTTATTTGTCAAATACGTATCCATTACAAAAATGATATTTTGTTGGCATTCATATATGCTCTAAGCTTCTTGAGGGCTTTGGTCTCTATCCTTGATACGTAAGAACGAGATATCTCAAACTTTTTGGCAATCTCACGCTGAGTGAGCTGTTCCATATCGTTGAGTCCGTATCTTAGGCAAATTATTTCGTATTCTCTCTCGTCAAGTTGTTCTTTGACTATCGACTGCAGCTTTTCTTTGACAATGTCAGCCTCAACCTTGCCGACCAGACTCTCCTCGTCTAAACTCAACAAATCTATTAGCAATACTTCATTGCCGTCCTTGTCAAAGCTTACAGGCTCATATAGCGACCTATTGGCTTTGAGCTTTTTGGTGCTACGTAGCATCATCAAAATTTCGTTTTCGATACACTTGCTGGCATAGGTGGCAAATCGAGTGCCTTTGCCCTTGCTATAGGTATTGACGGCTTTGACTAAGCCTATCGAGCCCACCGAGATAAGTTCGTCGTTGTCATTGCAGCCTGAATATTTTTTGGCTACGTGAGCAATAAGACGCATATTATGTTTGACTAGTTCTTCTTTGGCTTGATTATCTCCCGACCACATTTTTTCGAGCAAATCTTGCTCGGTCTTTTCATCAAGCGGCATGGCAAATGAGTTTTGCCTTTCTACGTAGCCTGTAAAGAATAAGACGTTGCTAAACAACGCAAACAAAGCACTCAATAACATAAAAAATCTCCTTGCAATACAATATTCTTGCATGGATGATTTTTTTACTATTTTGCCGAAAAATGTCATTGACAACAAAAAAACCGCCTATTCGGCGGTTATGATATACGTCTTATTTTTTACTTTTTAGCACTTCTTGGATTTCGCTAAGCCAGCTATTGATATCCTTGAACTGTCTGTATATTGCGGCAAATCTTACGTAGGCTACGTCGTCGAGCTCTTTGAGTCCTTCCATAACGTACTCACCAATCTGTATCGTGGTTACTTCACCGTCAAAATTGTTGTGAATTTTCATTTCGATTTCGTTGACAAGCTTGTCTATATCACTCATAGAGACAGGGCGTTTTTCACACGCTTTGACTATACCTTGCTTGATTTTGTCGGTGGAAAACTGTTGTCTGCAACCAGACTTTTTGACAACCATTATAGGCGTTGTCTCTATGGTTTCGTATGTCGTATAACGCTTACCGCAACCAAGACATTCTCTACGTCTTCTGATAGACGTTCCATCGTCGCTCACACGGCTGTCGATGACCTTATCGTCCAGACAACCACAATAAATGCACTTCATATAACTCTCCAACGTTATTTTTTATTATTGTAGCACAAAATGGCAGAATTGTCCATATTTTGTAAAATATTTAGACTAATATAAAGTATTGAATTGCTCCATAATGCGCCCTGGGTGCAATTCATGCCGATAGGCAATTCATGCAACTTGTTGCAATGGTTCTCCTAAATAAATGAATTGACGTCTTTGACGTCATGAATTGGCTTCGCCATGATTTCTCGCTCCGCTCCGTGAATTGAATTGCTCCATAATGCGCCCTGGGTGCAATTCATGCCGTTAGGCAATTCATGCAACTTGTTGCAATTCATTCCCTATTTATCCAAACGCCGAAGATGCGTGCACGACTCGAAAAGCGGTAATTTTATCGAAACGAGCGTACTCGGTGTACGTGTGTGAGAAAAGTTCTCCAAGAAAAAGGTACGTTAGAATAGTTTTGACGGCATAGGTGCGAGTAAGACGCGAAGAGCGGAGTTTTTGCGACAGAAGCGTACTTGAGCGTACGTGACTGAGCAAAAATCTCCGCTCGACAAAGTATTACGACGCAGATATGCCGTCAAAATCAACAAGGGGGTAAACCGTCGTCAAGTTCCACCAAAATAGTATCCTCTCCTATCTTGACGATACACTTCCATGGAATGAATATGCTATCGTTGCCGGAGACGCATTTGATGATTTTTTTGTCCCCCGGGACGACAAAGCCTGTGATATGACCGAGTTTGTTGAAACACATATCGACAATTCTACCGAGTCTTTTGCCGTCGCACACGTTGACAACTTCCCTATTTTTTAGTTCGCAAAACGATAATTCTCCCAAAATAAATCCCTCACACTATTTGTATGAGGGATGTGTATGCGATATGACGAAATTATAAATATCGATCTATAGTAGAATGCATCTAATTGTCGTAGGTGATAATAATATCTACCAACGTAGTTCCTTCGCCATTCCACTTCTCACCTTTAGTAATTGCCGCCCATTGCGATCTAGAACCTCGATATTTGATAGTCAAATTGGTACAACTTTCAAAGGCGTAATCATTTATTTTAGTAACGGTTGTAGGTATCTCAACGTACGTCAAGTTTTTACAACCGGCAAAAGCTCCCTGCCCTATGGCAGTAACGTCAGATGGTATAACGCTGGTATTGCAACCCTGTATCAGTGTTTTAGTGGCTTTTTCGACAATGCAGTTGTATTGAGAATAGTAGTATTTATTGTTGCTATCGACATTAATTTCCACAAGATTATTATCATAAATGTGAGAAGAAAATGCCGAATATCCTATTGTAGTTACACTTGCAGGTATAAAGACGGAGCTAACACGCAGGCAATCGTAAAAGGCATTGTTGCCTATCTCTTTGAGTCCATTAGGCAAATTGCAAGAAGAAAGTAAATAACAGCCACTAAAAGCATTATCTTTGATATATTCTACGCTCTGAGGTAGCGTAACAGACTGAAGTGACGTGCAAGCCCAAAACGCATCAACACCTATAGTCTGTACACCATCTTGTAGCGTAAGTGACGTTATACTAGAGCATTTTGAAAAAGCATTATCGCTTATGATAGTTACAGTCGAAGGAATAACTACCGTTGACAAACTTGTGCATCCATAAAATGCGTTGTTTTGCAGTGTCGTTACCCCGGGGAAGGAAGCAGTTCTAAGCGAAGTGCAGTTAGAAAATGCCGACTCTGATATTTGAGTCACGCTTGTAGGAATTTCTGCCGACTCCAATGCATAGCAATCCCAGAATGCTGCGGCACCGATTTCTGCGAGAGAACCGTTGCTAAAAGATACGCTTTCTAGCTTTTCACACTTAGCAAAGGTTTTTTCTTGAACTACACTTACCTTTGACGGTATAGCAACGGAAGTCAAATTTTTGCAACCATAGAAAGCGTTATACCCCAATTCTTCAAGAGAAGCCGGCAAATAGAGCGTGCTTAGATTGCAGAAAATAAATGCTTTAGGATTGATTGTTTTTACTCCTTCCGCAATAGTAACACTGCTAAAATTTGCATTGGCAAAAGCAGCAGAGCCAATTTTATCAACACCGCTAGGCACTTCCAATATATCGACTTTAGTCCCGTTCAAATACAAGTCGTGAGCCACCATCAAAGGATTAGCCTCAGGATTTTTGAATTCTATGCTACACCACTCTTTTAAATCGGTTATATATACGCTAGTGAGATGTGAGCAATTCTTGAAAGCATCCTCGCCCACGCTTTGCAAAGTATCGGGCAAAGCAATCGTCGTAAAATCCTCATTGTTGCAATTTTGGAAGGCTTTGTCTTCAATAGTAGTCAAAGCAATATCTTCTGAAAATTCGATAGAAGTTAATCCATAGCACTCCGCAAAGGTCGCATAAGGTATCTTTGATATGTGCTTAGGTATCACAACCCTATTCAATGCTGCGCAATTATAAAAAGCTTGAACGTCTAATTCTACTAGACTATCGGGAAGAATAGCGTCAGTCAAAGCTTGACATTTGAAGAAAGCGTTTTTGCCGATATTGGTAAGCTTGGAATTAAAATTCACTTTAGCCAAGGCATAGCATTCAGAAAAAGCACTTTCTCCGATGGAAACTACACTGTCGGGAATGGTAAATTCTTTGAGAGATACACATTCCCAAAAAGTACAAGTAGGAATAGTAGTAATAGGCGAAGCGTGGTCAATATTTACCGTCTTCAGAGCCGAGCACCCTGCAAAAGCATACACGTCAATCTTGTTGACGGAATTAGGTATAGCAATGCTCTCTAATTGGTTGCAACTCTCGAATGCCGACCTGCCAATAACCTCAACGTTATTGCCTAAATTGACGGTTGTGAGATTGTCGCAATTGTAGAATGCCAAGCTGTCAATAGTGGTTATAGAATTAGGTATAGTCAAGTACTCTATACTACATCCCGTAAATGCGTTGGAATTGACTTTTGACAAGCCATTAGGCAAAGTCAAGCCAACGATTCGCCAGCCATTGAGATACAAGTCGTGAGCGTAGGTCAACGGATTGGCTTTTGGATTGTCAAAGACTATTTGACACCAACTATTCAAATCCGATATGTGGACCTCTCTAGCACCGTCTGCATTGTCAAATGCCGATGCACCGATACGCTTTAGCGAATCGGGAATGTATATTTTGTTGATATCTTGATTGGTATCGAAAGCACGTTCGGCAATGCTAACGGTACCCGATTTGATTCTAAGAACGCCGTTGGCAATATTACCTTTGTAGCCACACGCTACGTTGCCTACGTAAAATACTCCGTCTTCTTGCTCGTCATACAATTTTGTGCCGGCAAACGTATCTTTGCTTAACATAGTCGATTCTTGGTTTTCGCAAACAAAGTTAGACAGCTTGTCATTGTTAAGAAAAGCGTAATCGCCAACTTTTTCTACGCCTTCTTTAACCGATACACTCTCAATATTGACACAGTTAGAAAAGGCTCCATAAGCGATTTGTCCGCTAGTAATCGTTACTTCTTTTAGAGATTTAGGTATATAATATACGATTTTTTCTTCTAGTTCGGTTTCTTGATTAAGATATACTTGTTCGGTTGCCTCGCCGCCGGAGAATTCTTCTTCGCCAAATATGTAACCAAAATTGTATTGGTCATAATAACCGTATACGACCTCTCTTCTAGCGCCTACAAACGGCAAAGTGAGGTTCTCTATATTTGACGCACCTGCAAATGCCCCCTCTTCAATATCCACGACACTGTCAGGTACAACCACACCCTTTACGCCAATTGCATCCTTAAATGCCCCTTTGGATATGCTTGTAACGGGCTTATCTTTGTACGTGTCTTTGATAACAACGTTACCAACCGATTTGACCTTGGATACAACGTAATGGTCTCCTTCTAGGGCATATTCTACTCCATTGAATTTTAAAGAAAGCAAAACAGTAACAGTAGTTGCTATTACTGCTATTATTAAAAAAATTGCAACTATTGCACGAAAATTAAGCTTTGGAGCCTTTTTAGTTTTTCCTGTTGACTTATATGAACTTGATGTGTTTGCATTGCTAGAAGAAGGCACAGGAGTATGACTAGGAGCAACGGTTGGCTTCTCAACTATAGGTTTATTAGTACTCTTTGTATTCGTGGGTTTTCTATTAGTAGAGTCTTTATCCAAAGAACAAACGACATTACCGACTTTTTTATTTGAGTTCTTTTTATCCAAAGAATTTACAACACCGCTATGTTTGTTATTGTTTTTAGAAGTATCACTCATAACATTCCTCACTCCTTTGTTAGTTTATCACTTGCCATAGCCAATATTTAGCGTAGCATTTATCTTTATATTTAGTCTAAACAACATACTTCCATTTTGCTAATTTTCTAACGTAAAAGTATATCATTGAACAATATCGTACTACAATTTAGACATATACAACTTTTACAGGCATTTTATTTGCCGGAACAATAGGTACGTTATTAGCGTATTGCAATGCTGCCATAATGCACCTCCACAATGATAATATTCTGTTATCAATATAATTTTAAGGTGTATTAAAATTGTTGTCAATACAAAAATGCATTTAAAATTATTAAATGTTATTAGAATTATTTAAATCCTAATAAACTTTAGTATATTCTACTAAATTTATTATTTTTTACATATTTTACCATAAATAATAGGCGTAAAAACAATACAACCGCCCTTTTGAGCGGTTGTAAATCTAGAAAAGTCATTGACACAAAACTTTCATTTTGTATAAGGCGTTTTTTTCCAATCGACTGATTTGAGCTTGCGAAATGCCCATTCCTTGCGATATTTCTACTTGTGTTTTGCCACCGTAATATCTAAGCAAAATCACTTGTCTCTCCTTGTCGGTTAGGGCGGAAAGTGCATTTTTGACGCAAAATCTATCTATCCACAAGTCTTCCGACTGCGAGCTATCTCCTATTTGGTCCATAATTGAAGTACTGTCTTCACCGTCGTTGTACACTTGCTCTTGCAACGATATAGTATCGCTTACTGCGTCAAGGGCACACACCACGTCTTTGAGAGGTACGTCTATCTCTTGCGCAACCTCCATTAGCGACGGTATGCGAGCTTGATTGGTTTCTATATTTTCTCTTGTTTTGAGTGCTTTATAAGCAATATCTCGCAGAGAACGACTGACTTTGATACCACTACTTTCTTTGACAAAACGCCTAATTTCTCCCACGACCATTGGTACGGCGTAAGTGGAAAATCTAACGTTGAATTTACTATCAAAGCCGTCAATCGCCTTCATCAGCCCCACCATTCCCACTTGGAAGAGGTCGTCGCTCGAAGCCTTGTTGCCAAAGCGTTGAACCACCGACAAAACCAAGCGAATGTTGCCAAGGACAAACTTCTCTTTAGCTCTATCGTCGCCTAATTTGGTTGCTTGCAACAGTTGCAAACTCTCTTCGTTGCTAAGTTTTGGCAAAGAAGAAGTGTTTAGACCGCATATTTCTACTCTGTGCATATTTCCTCCTTATGTAGTTACCATTATGCACCGAGTATCGATTAGCTATTTACTTGTATATAGATTTTGGGTAAAAACCAAAAAACTATACCATTTTTGATATTTCTTTTTTGAGTTTTCCCATGACTTTCTTTTCTAATCTCGATATGTAAGACTGTGATATTCCCATCATATCGGCTATTTCTTTCTGCGTCTTTTTTTGCGTACCAAGTATGCCGAAACGCATCTTGATGATTTGCCTTTCTCTAGGAGTCAGTACGTCTAGCGATTTACGCAAGATGTCTCGATCTGCCTCTTGGTCTACGTTTTGGGATACAACGTCGCTATCTGTTCCAAGCACGTCGCTAAGCAAAAGCGTATTGCCGTCCCAATCCACGTTGAGGGGTTCGTCAAGCGACACGTCGCCTCTCGATTTGACTGTCTTACGAAGATACATGAGGATTTCGTTTTCGATACATCTGCTGGCATAGGTTGCTAATTTGATTTGCTTGTCCATCTTAAAACTATTGACTGCCTTGATTAGACCTATTGTGCCCACCGATATCAAATCCTCGATATCGATGCCCGTATTGTCAAACTTTTTGGCAATATAAATCACCAATCTAAGATTGTGTTCTATAAGCTTTTTCCTTGCTTCCTCATCGCCTTTCATAAGTTTTTCGACAGTTTTGAGCTCGTCGTCACTGTCTAAAGGATTAGGCAATACTTCTCCCGTGCCTATGTAGTCAACGTTATTACCTAAACCGAAAACCCCAAGTAACCAATACAATAGTTTTTTGAGCATAATCCCTCCTATATCTCACTATGTAACAGCATTCCGTACTCGCCAAGCGGTGTTTTACTTACGCCAACGACTACGTTGCGATAGCTTTTGCCACTATCCAGCACAATCATTTGGTCAAGTTCTCTTAGTTCTATTTCACTTTTGCCGTTGACTGTATTGACTTTCATAGACATTTTATGCGTGTCGTCGTCTTGATATAACGTTTGATATACGTCCTTATCTATCATCATCACAGGGCGATAATCTCGATAATACAATCTATTACCGCTATCACAAAATGCCGTTGTCGTCAATTTTACGTCACCGTTGACGAGCAAGACTTGGCAAGAAAAATGCTTTTTACGCCGAGCTAACACAAAGTGTTTCCAGATAATCCTTGACGAGCACAATACGAATACTAGTCCTAAACCGACGAATAGCGATACGTATCCATTGCTATCGAATATCGACTTGCCGAATATATAGCTACTTCCTATCGCAACTCCGCCGAGCAAAAACGTTATGGCAAAAAACACCATTATAGCCGAAAAATAATGAGCTAAGCTATTATATCTTGCCCCGACCGCAACCATTACAAGCGCAAGTGCAATTTTGACAAGCCACAAACCACTCCACTCGACGTATGGATAAACAACTGCAAAAATTGCACCGATTAACGCCCCCAAGCATACTCTTACAAAGCTAACTTTGCATTTGACTAACATTTCGGTCAGGGCAAGTATAAAGCCACCAATCAATATATTGACTAGCAAAACAACCTCAACGTACACTTGCATAGACGCATTATACAGCTAGATTGTCAAAAAAAACTTCCGTCTATGTCGGACGGAAGTAATTTTTTGTAAAAATTTGACTAGTGTCGATCAGTCACGTTTTTGAAGTCTTCTCAAAAAAGACGGACCTTTGAAACCGTTGTTATTGTTATTATCACCGCTATTCTCTTCTATAGGAGGGTTAGGGGCAATAGGTCTTGGCGGGATATAAGTAGGAGTCGGTGGCGTATAGGTATTGCTATCATAACCTAAAGGCTTAGGCACGTAACCTTCTTGAATAGGTTGCTCGATAGGAGCATTAGTTGGTCGTGGAGTTTGCTCACCGAAAAATCTTCTTTGGAACTCCTCGTTTGGCATAGAGGAATTTGGATTCTTGCGAACGTTTTGTTTGTCCATAGACTCCGACTCAAAGCCCGTAGCAATGAGAGTGACTTGAATTTTGTCACCCATATTCTCGTCAATGTCTGCACCGAAAATGACGTTAGCGTCCTCTCCTACGGCTACTTTTACTTGGTCGCACGCAGTGCTTACGTCTTTGAGCGTCATCTTTGTACCACCCTTGACGTTGACGATTATACCCGTTGCTCCTGCAATATTGGTATCAAGTATAGGACTCATCACCGCTTGTTTGACAGCGTTTACGGCTTTGTCCGGACCTTCGGCAACGCCTATACCCATATGAGCCATGCCCTTCATCTTCATGATAGAACGAACGTCTGCAAAGTCAAGATTGATGAGTGCAGGTTGAACGATTAGGTCGCTTATACCTTGAATTGCCTTACGCAAAACCTCGTCTGCCTCGATAAATGCGTCCAACATGTTTGTTTCTAGACTGAGTACTTCGAGTAGTTTTTCATTAGGTACGACAAGCAACGTATCAACGTAATTGCGTAGATTGTTGATACCTTCGATAGCATTCTTCATTCTGCGTGCATTCTCAAATCTAAACGGAGTCGTCACTACCGCTATGGTAAGAATACCCATTTCGTTGGCAATGCTGGCGATTACGGGACAAGCACCCGTACCCGTACCACCGCCCATACCCGCAGTGATAAATAACATATCGACGCCTTCGAGTTCTTGTCTTATCAACTCTCTCGATTCGTCTGCAGCCTTTGCTCCAATCTTTGGATCGGCACCCGCTCCAAAGCCGTGTGTAAGTTTTTCGCCAATTTGAATAGTCTTTTTTGCGTTAGAAAGGCGAAGAATTTGCTTGTCAGTGTTGATTGACACAAATTCCGCACTTTGAATACCCGCAGCAATCATTCTGTTGACAGCGTTGTTACCTCCGCCACCCACGCCAAACACCTTGATTTTGACGACAGAATTTTCGTAAGAATAAACAGAATCATCCATAAAACTAAACCTCCCTTCAACCAAAGATTTTTTTCCAAATACTTTGGGAATTGTATATTTCCGACGCTACGTCTAGCATAGCGATAGTCGAAGAATATTTTGCTTGATTATATTGCGGTACGTCAGCCGTCAAAACCACGACTTGTCGCCCTATACATCTACTAAGATAGTCTATTGCACCTCTAATCGACGTAAGCGATCCTCCCGTAAGGTACAAAGGCGTGTCTTTATCGAGCGGTTTGTCCATCACCTGAAGTTGACCGGTTATCCAATCGGCAAAGGTCTTAAGCCTATTGTAGACAATTTCGTTGACGTCGCTAACACCAAATGCCAGCGTTTCTCCACCCGACCTTATAGTATAGATACTGTTGTCGTCAGCGTCTTGATTGAGATTGATTTTGCCAAAAAAGTCATAAGCATCGTCAAACTCTACCCCCATTGCGTAAGCAAGGTCGTCTGCAATATTACCGCCACCCACGCCTATCGACGATAGATAACTTAGCCCGTCGCCTTTGACGTAACCGAATGAAGCGTTGACAAAACCTACGTCTACCAAAACTGCCCCGTTGATACGCTCTTGTTGCGGGATAAGCTGGTTGGCAATTGCGTGCATTCCGCCCACGTAGTTGACTTTAGCAAAACCGCACACGCTCAAAATGCCGTCCATTTTGTCTATAAACTCTTGCAAACAATAGGTATAACTGAGGTTAGCTCTCAAACTCGTTGCTCGCTTGCCAATAGGCGACAGCGTGGACTGAGCGCCGTTGATAACGTAATCGTTGGCGGAAGAATTGATGACGACACTGCGACGATCGTTGTTGAAGATATTGCCCTCTTGATGCATATGGTCGACAATCTGCCTTGTTATTGTTCTTTCTTTGGTAAAAACCGAATACGTCGAGTTATTTTCTACCCTCAAAAATTCGGTTGGCACGCCAACGAAAATCGTGTCGGACTTGCCGTCGTAGCCACTATTGACGATGACTTGTTTGACGTCGTCGACCAATCTATCGGGTTCGACAAATTGTTTGGCATAATAACCGCTATATCTCAGGTCGGCAAAATTTTTGATAATAAACACTCCGCCGGAAGTCTTATAACCTACTGCGAAGGTAAGTTTACCCGAACCTATGTCCAATACGACCACGTTTCTATCCATAAAAGCATTATATATTATAAAAAAATATTAGTCAAGATATTATAAAAAAATATTGGATTGTCTAGGCTTTTAGCTATACAATCCAAAATACGTAATGCGTTATGCTCACAAATTGCTTGCGTACCTAAAACCGCTATCGGAGAGGTATATATATCCCGACGACTTTTGAGCGTCACTAGTCGCATTGAGATAAAAATTGTAGCATTGCTTGAGTATCGTGCCGATATTGTCGCTGGCGTTGAGTCTAAAAATCACACCCTTATTGGTGGTCAAGTCTACGTAGGTTGTACCCACTTGCATACTAGTAAAAAACGCACCGAACCTAGCTCCGACGAACGACACTTCTTCCGCTGCCCTAATCATGGCAATCAATTTGTCATTGTCCAAAAACCCTCCGACAGCAACGTCAGACAGGTCTATTCCGCTAGCCACGCACAAAAACTCTCCGTCGATTTCGTCGGTATTTTTGATACGCTTGAGGTCTCTGTCAAGCACGGCGTATCCTCCCTCGGTAGCCACCGCAAATATACCCGTACGCCCCGTCATATTGATAACCACCTTGTTGGGAGCCTTTCGCTCTATCACGACTACTTTGAGGGTAGGATTTTTGCTCTCGATATATTCGCATGCTTTGTCTTCGCTGAGGGCAAAGATTGAAGAATATTTAGCAATTTGGCTATCGTTGACGATAGAAGCCTTTTGCTCGTCTGTCAAAGTCAAATCGGAAGTCGTCTCTACTTGCACGTCACCGACAATAAAAATTACGCAAGACAAAACAACCAGCAGTACCACGACTGCAAGCGAGATAAAAATAATCGTCAATCTTTTGTTCATTTTGTACCTCTAAATCCGCTTTATGTCGGCACCCAAACTTGTAAGAATGGTTGCCATATCTTCGTATCCTCTGTCTATATGATAGATATCTTCTACTATAGTAGTGCCGCTAGCGACTAACCCTGCAAGCACCAATGCCGCTCCGCCTCTCAGGTCACAAGCTCTGACGGTTGCACCGTGGAGTCTATCGACTCCGTCAACGACGGCTCGATTGCCTTGGATATCTACCTGCGCACCCATAAGTCTAAGTTGACTTGCCACCTTGAATCTATCTTCAAATAGATTCTCTACAATCACACCTCTACCGCTACCGATAGTCATCATAGCTAGATACTGCGACTGCAAATCGGTAGGAAAATCGGGATAATAGCCCGTTGATATCGAAGGTAGATTGCATAACGAAGTATTGCTTTGCAAGGTTATTTTATCATCTTTGCAGGTAATATTGCAAGTGTTATTGGCAAGTTTTGACGTCAATGACTCCAAATGTTGCACTCTCACGTTGTCTAGCGTTATCTTGCCTTTACACATAGCCGCAGCAATGAGGTACGTTCCCGCAACTATTCTATCGGGCAAAACCGTATAGTCTACGCCGTGCAAACGCTCTACGCCCTCTATCACCGCTCTGCCGTCTTCTACTCCGCTCACCTTTGCGCCCATAGCCACAAGCATATTTTGCAGGTCAACGATCTCGGGTTCTTTGGCGCAGTTGTCTATGATTGTCTTGCCGTGCAAAAAGACGCTTGCCATTATGAGGTTTTCCGTTGCGCCAACACTAGGAATTTTGAGCTTTACGTATCCGCTGTGAGCGTGAGTAGCGTCACATTCCAAAACTTCTTGCCTTTCAACTATCTCAACGCCTAGTTTCCTAAGCCCGTCTATATGTATATCGATAGGTCTGAGACCAATATTACAGCCTCCGGGATATGCTATTTTTGCTCTCTTGCATCTACTTAGCATTGCACCGAGCAAGAAGACCGACGACCTTATCTTTTTTGCCGTGTTATTCTCAATCTCGGCACTATCGAGAGTGCTACTGTCTATCGTTATGGTTCCTTTATCAAATACGCACTTACAACCTAGTCCGCCGAGGATAGACAACATATTGGCAATATCACTGATGTCGGGGCAATCTCTCAAAATCACAACGTCTTGTGTAAGAATACTTGCGGACAACAAAGCAAGTGCGCTATTTTTGGCGCCCTTAATTCTTATACTGCCTTCTAGCATATTGCCACCACATATCACATAACGAGCCATATCACCTCAAAACTAGTATATCTTATGAGAAAAAACGCTCTCTTGTGATTGTCTTGACACTCCGAGCAAAAGTCCAACGGCACAACTAAACACCACGAGCGAACTTCCACCGTAGCTGACAAAAGGTAATGGAAGTCCCGTAGGCGGAATAGCACCCGTCACTACCGCAATATTTAACAAGGTTTGTACTGCAATTATAACGGTAATAGCCAATGCCAGATAAGTTTGAAAACGTGTCGTAGCGTTGATAGCAATTCTTATACCGCAAACAATGATAACGCAATATACGCACATAACGGCAACGCCGCCTACCCAACCCAACTCTTCGCATATAATCGAGAATATAAAGTCGCTCTCGGCAAAAGGCAAAAACAAATACTTTTGTCTACTGTTGAATAATCCCACGCCGAACAAACCTCCGTTGCCAAGCGCATAATACGACTGTATAAGCTGATAGCCCTCACCGAGTGGCGAAGCCCATGGATCAAGAAAAGCCGTCAGTCTTTTTAGTCGATAGGGTTCTATCATTATCAAAAGCACTACTACTGCGACTAGAGGCAGAGCCAATATCGCAAAATGTTTGAATTTAGCCCCGCCCACGAACAATATAATCAGGCAAGACAGCCCCACGCACATAGTGATTGACATATTGGGTTCTAGCATTATCAACACGCATGTTACGCCCATTGCCAACAAACTTACGAGCATGTTTTTGAAGCTGACAGCACTCTTTTTAGACACTTGAGAGGCAATAAAAATAGCTACCGCGAATTTAGCAATCTCCGACGGTTGAAAGGTGGTGAAACCGAGATTTATCCAACGAGTCGCGCCGTATTTTTCCACGCCGAGCCCGGGAATAAATACCAGCCCCAGCATAACCATACCAAAGATTAGCAAAACCCAACTGTATTTGTCTAATTTTTGCAAATTTATCTTGGTTGCAACTATCATAGCCACTACTGCCACCACCAAAGCAAGAGCTTGCTTTTTGACAAAATAAAATGCGTCACCCGTGTCCCTTGTTGCAACGTAACTACCTGCACTATATTGCATCAACAACCCAAGCAATGCAAGAAACAAGGTGCTAATTATCAGTATGACGTCAACTGTTTTTGTCCTTTTCGGATAATAATTCCTTAAAAATTCTGTCAAAATGTTCACCCCTTTCTTCATATCCGCTATATCTGTCAAAACTTGACGTTGTAGGCGAAAACAAAACGTTGTCCATACCCGACTCAAGGGCAAGCAAAGTCGCCCTTTTGAGTTGGTTGCACCTAACAAAATGATATGAGTGAACGAGTGGCAAAAATTCCATTATTCTGTCACAATTATCTCCGCATGCCGCAATGAAGCCCACGTTTTGGGGCAAAGCGTCAAAAAACGGCTGATAACTTATCCCTTTGTCGTAACCGCCGATAATCAGCGCAACGCTGCCTTTGACGGCTTTGCAGGCGTTGATTGTGCTGTCAAAATTGGTGGCTTTGGAGTCGTTGAAAAACTTTACGTTGTTGATTTGTCCTATGTATTGACGTCTATACTTAGGCATCTCGAAGGTAGATATTGCCTTGACGATTGTTTCGTCGTCGATATTCATCAATTTGGCAACCGTTATCGCCGCCAGAACGTTGGACAAATTGTAGTCGGACTCCACCCTGGTATCCGCCACCGAACAAACTCTATGCTTTTCTTGGTCAAAAAAGTATATTTCGCCGTCGGCAACGTAGACGCCTTTTACTCTATGTCTGAGAGAATAATAGTATAATTGTCCTCTAACCGTGTCGCCCATATTGCGAGTAACGTCGCAATCGTAGTTGAGAATTGCATAGTCAGAATGTGTTTGATTGCAAAAGATTCGTTGTTTCATAGCCGTATATATAGCCATGGTCTTGTGCCTTTGCAGATGGTCGGGCGTGACGTTAAGACATAGCGCAAAGCGAGGTCTAAAGCTTTTGACGCTCTCCAATTGAAAGCTGGACACTTCCAAAACCAACACCTTGTCTTGTCCGTTGTCGTCTGCCATTTCGCTAGCAAAACTCTCGCCTATATTGCCTAGTGCCTTACTTTCTATGCCTGCAAAATTGAGAATACGATTTATGAGCAACGTCGTGGTCGTCTTGCCGTTGGTGCCCGTCACCGCAATTACGTCTCCCTTACAATGCCTATAACCTAGTTCTATCTCACCTATGATTTCTATTCCGCACTTTTCGGCGTATTCTACTATCGAGTGATTTCTACTCACCCCCGGAGAGATTACGACTAGGTCTTTGTCTTGGACGACGTCCCAACTGTCCTTGCCCGCAAGATTGACGAATTCACCCGTTCGTTCGACGCTTTCGTCAAAAAAATAAACCTCATATCCAAGGTTTATCAGAAGTTTTGCACTTCCCTTTCCGCTTGTTCCATAACCTAAAATCAATGCTTTTTTCATATCTACCCCATATAACTAATCGTTGCAACTATGCAAGCGATGATTGTAATCGTGGTATAATAAGTGACAATTTTACTTTCCTTGACGCCTTTGTACTCTAAGTGATGATGAAAAGGCGCCATAAGCAACACCCTTTTCCCCGTCGCTTTGAATGCAATAACTTGCACTATTACTGATATGCAAGATACGGCGAAAGTTATGCCGACTAATGCCAAAATTAACGGATTTTTGCTCATAAGTCCCAGACAAGCAAGTCCTCCGCCCAATGCAAGCGAGCCCGTATCTCCCATAAAGATTTTGGCAGGGTGAGCGTTGAGCCACAAAAAGCCAAGCAATCCGCCTACCATTGCAGCCGCAAAATAACTAAGTGACGTATATACCCTCGCTTCTCCGCTTAAGCCGCTAGCCACGCAATTTGCCAAAGAGATAAGGCAAACAGTCAGCCAAAATGCATAGACCGTCAATGAAGTTTTCCCCGCAAGTCCGTCAAGTCCGTCGGTGAGATTGACAGCATTAGTCATTGCAACGAATACCAATACGGCAAAAGGCACGTACAATTTGCCTAAATCCCACTCAATACCCAAATACGGCAATTCGACTGACGAGCCTATGTCTTGCGACCGATAACAATACAAAGCGACTATAACGGCTATACCAAGTTGACCTATCACTTTTTGATAGGCTTTGAGCCCCATATTGTCCTTGTTCCATACCTTGATGAAGTCATCCAAAAAACCAAGCAATCCATATCCTAGAGTGGCAACAACCGCCACCGCGCCTACGCTATGTCCCGTGCCGTCAAATATAAAGTACGTGATAGCCATAGCAAGTAAAAAAATTATTCCGCCCATGGTAGGAGTGCCGGCTTTGCCCGAATGCTTGTCCACGTATTTTAGTATCGACTGCCTCGCTTTGAGTTTTTGAGTAATAGCAAGCACCAAGGGGTTGAGAAGCATCGCCAACACCCAAGCAGTAATCAATGCTATTGTAATTTTGAAATAACTATTTGATAGCAATTGCGTTTATCCTCACCAGCTGTGCTATATCGCTATAGGGCTTTTTCACGCCCATTTCGTCTATATAATTTTCACTGCCCTTGCCTGCAATCAATACCACGTCGCCCTGCAACGACAATTCTTTGGCTAGCTCTATGGCTTTAGCCCTGTCGAGTTCTACAAAAAGCTTCGCTTTGCCACACATGCCGCTAATTATGTCTTGAGCAATGCTCTTACGGCTCTCCGTACGTGGATTGTCCGAAGTCACCACTACTACGTCTGCCATTTCACTAGCAATTTTGCCCATAATCGGTCTTTTGGATACGTCGCGGTCTCCTCCGCATCCAAATACGACTATTAGTCGCTTGCTCGTCAGTTTTCTACTTTCTTTGAGCACGTTATACATGCCGTCGGGGGTGTGAGCAAAGTCAATAATATAAGTTCTACCCATGCTATGAAAGACGTTAAATCTACCCGCAGGCGGGGTGACCTTTTGTAGACTCGTCATTATTGACTCATTGTCAACGCCTGCCATTTTGACTGCAAGCGTAGCACTAAGCACGTTATATACGTTGAATTTGCCATACAAATGCGTGTGTATCGGCAAAATTTCGTCCAGCAAATTGATGACGTATCTACAACCGTCATCACCGGGATCGTAGTCTATTGCAAAGCAATCTGCAGGATTGTCCAACCCGTAAGTCAAGACGGGCGTATTGCATTCTTTGATAATCTCCCTACCGCAATCGTCGTCGACGTTGACTAGAGCGCAACCGATATTTTTTGCATTAAAAAATGACTTTTTGCATATCTTGTAGTTGTTCAAATTATCAAAAAAATCCAAATGATCTTGCGACAGGTTGGTAAATATTGCCGTATTTACGAATACGCCGTGCATTTTGTTGAGAGCAATTGCATGGGCAGAAATCTCCATTACTACCCACTTACATCCGCTATCTAGCATCTTTTTGAATATTGCGTGCAGATTGGTTGGATCGGGCGTGGTCATATCTGCTTGCTCTCGATTGCCCGCATATTCTACGTACATGGTGCTGATAAGTCCACAACCAATACCGCTATCGCTCAGCATTTTGTGTATCAGATACGCCGTTGTAGACTTGCCGTTGGTGCCTATTACGCCAATTATTTTGAGCTTTTTGCTAGGGTTTCCATAGTAATTGGACGCCATAACCGCCAGAGCTTTACGAGTGTCGTCAACCCGTACGACCGTTGTTTCTCCCGCATATACTTCTCTACAACACACGACTGCAACCGCACCTTTTGCCAAGGCAATGTCAACGAACAAATGTCCGTCGGTCGTGTGTCCTTTTAGGCAAACAAAAACACTACCTTCAACTACGTCCTTGGTATCGAACGCCACGTTTTGCACGTCTATATCAGGGTTTCCTTTTACGCTTTCGACCTCTACGTTTTCCAACAAGTTACTTAGCAACATATCTTCCTCCTAAAAGCATCTTTATAATAATATTTATATTACGCCCGCGCAATAGCTTCGCAATCTTCGACATATTAGACTATTTTTTATTGACAAGCAAAAAACGCTACTGTCTTTTTCTTGATTTTTGCCCCCGCGGCAGGCACTTGATAGACTACTTTACCGCTCTCTCCGCTTATCTCGCAATCTATACCTAGGCTTCTCAGCGTTGCGCTAGCCTCGGCAAGTGGTTTATCCATAAGGTCGGGCATTACAATCTCTTCGTTGAGTTCTTTTTCGTTGCCTTCGAAGTGAGGAGCTATTCCTTTGTAAGCAAAAATATCGGCAAAAATTGCGCCAACGTAAGGTGCGGCAACTATACTGCCGTAATATACGTAGCCCTGCGGTTCGTCTACCAACATCAGACATACCAGAGTGTCGTCACCCACGTCGGCAAATCCGATAAAGGACGATATATACTTTCCTCTTGCAATAGCGCCGTTTTCGTATTTTTGTGCCGTGCCCGTCTTACCGCCGACGTTGTATCCAGCTACTCTAGCGTTTTTGCCGCTGCCTTCTTCAACAACTTTGTACAAATACTGCTTTAGCGTTTGACAAGTTTGCTCGCTGACCGTGCGATTTTTGGGCGTTGGATTGACCTTGTAAGCCACTCTTCCCCCCTCGTCCACAATACTATCCACCACTGTCGGAGTATATAGATATCCGCCGTTGACCACCGAACAAACCGCAGTCGCTAGCTGTATTGGCGTAACCGCTACGGCTTGCCCGAAGCCTATACGTGCCAGGTCCACGTTTTTGACTTTGGCGCGGTCAATCAACAGTCCCTTAGCCTCTCCGTTTTGGTCTATGCCCGTCTTTTGCCCAAGCCCGAAAGCGTCGAAGTATTGGTACATTTTTTCACTGCCAACCGACAACGCAATGTCCATAAATACGCAGTTGCAAGAGTTTTTTATACCTTCTTCGAAGTTTTGAGAGCCGTGTCCTATGCTTCGCCAACATTTGATGCGTTGTCCGTCTACGGTTGCCGAGCCACCGCAATAATAGGAATTTTTGATTTTATTTTGCTCTATTCCTATAGCCGACGTGAGGATTTTGAATGTCGATCCCGGCTCGTACACGTCGGTGATTATCGTATTGCGAGAGCCTTGCAACAACAGCTCCATATCGTCTCGAGGTATGTCGTTGAGGTCGTATGTCGGGGATACGGATATCGCCTTAACTTGCCCGGTCTTGGCACTCATCACGATACAGCTTGCAGATTTACTTTGATATTTTAGCTGAGCTTGCACGGTAGCTCTCTGTGCAAAGCTCTGTATATTAGAATCTATCGACAGTTGGACTCTCATACCCTTGACGCCATCTTGATAATACGTCACTCCCCCAACTAATTTTTTGCCTACGAGATCGGTAGGGGTATAAGTTGCGCCGTCCACACCCTTGAGATATTGGTCGTAATACTGTTCGATGCCACTCTGACCTACGCCGTCTACGTTGGTAAATCCCAAAAGTTGCGTCAAGAAGTTGCCGAGCGGATATCGCCTTTCGCTGTCGGCAGTAAGGTAAAGTCCGTCTACATCCAGGCTTATCAATTCTATCATTTGGTTTCGAGTCAATTGCTTGGCAACAGTAATCTCCGACACGCCCTTTTTGGACAATTTTTGATATAGCTTTTCGCTGTCCACGTCTATGATTGATGATAATTTGACGGCAAGCGTCTTGATATCCTTCAATTCGTTGGGACGTGCATATAAGGTGTATACGGTATTGCTCTCGGCAAGGACAACGCCGTTGCAATCGACTATCTCGCCTCTGTCCGCTCTCATCGGTAAATCTCTCGTCCATTGGCTAAACGCTTTGACCTTAAGACTTCCCCCCTCGATAATTTGGACGTAAAACAATCTTGCTGCCAATCCGATAAAACAAAAGACCACTAGCAAAAGAGTTGCCAGCAGTCTTTTTTTGATAGACGTATGAGTAATTTTGTCCACGCTGACCTCCGATATCGTTATATCTTATGATAGACGTCGGCGGTTTATTTAGAAATTTGATTTATTAGACTTTATTTGACTATATTGATTTTTGATTTTGTAAAAAAATACCTCTCTAGCTAGTAGAGAGGTGGCTTATTATCCTAATACCTTAGCAATCGAATCGCAAAGATTGTCAAATCCGCCTGTGCTTGTGTCGTAATCGTATTGTACGACGTCTTCCATAGGTTGCAATTCTATCACGTTGCCGTCGGCGTCAACGGCGTATCCCATAGCTTCTTCGTTGTAGGTTACGCTATCCTCAACGCTTGCGGAAACCGCACCCGTGCCGGCAGTTGCCATATTGATTATCAGCAAGGTTGCTATAACGGCTACTATAAAGAAGTATACGCAAATCAGCATTTTTGCCTTGATGTTGAGTTTAGACTTCTTTTTGGCATTGGTTTTATTGCTATTGTTGACGTTTTGGTTCATTGCAGGGTTTTGTCTTACGTAGCCCTCGCTGTTGTCCCGATAATAGTATCCGGAATATTCTTGTGGACGAGCATAATCGACGCTTGCTTGAGTGCAACTATCTTGATAACGATAGCCTGCGTTGTAGCTTTGATTGTATTGATTATTGTCACGAGAATACGTATTGTAGGCATTGTAGGCTTGATTATAATAACTATTCTGATAATCGTTCTGATAGTCATTTTGATAATATCCGTTGTTGGCGGCATTGTTGTAATAGCTTTGGGTATATCCGCTTTGTCCGTATGCAGAATCGTAATATGCAAAATTGTTGACGTCGTTTTCATACGTGCTTTGTTCGTATTTTTCTCTTTCCATCAATTTGTTCATATCTCTTCTCCTTTCGCTATATTTTTTGCGCTATTCTCAACTTAGCGCTAGATGCTCTATTGTTGTTTTGCAATTCTTGCTCGCTAGCAACGATAGGTTTTTTGGTAATTATCTCTATTTCCTTGACCTTGTCGCAAGTGCAAATAGGTTGATGCGGTGGACATATACAGTCCTTTTCAAGATACTGAAAAGCCCTTTTGACTATTCTATCTTCGAGCGAGTGGAAGGTAATGACGCATATCCTTCCGCCGACCTTTAGTCGTCTTGCCAAGCCTTCTACTATCGTATCTAGTCCGCTAAGCTCTCCGTTGACCTCTATTCTTATCGCCTGAAAGGTTCTTTTGCAAGGATTTCCGCCCTTCCATCTAAGCTTTGCAGGATAAGAATTCTCTACTATCTCGGCAAGTTCACCCGTCGTCGTTATTTTTTCTTTTGCTCTTGCGACTACTATATTGTGAGCGATTCTTCTAGCTAATTTATCTTCACCGTATTGGTATATGACGTCTGCAAGATCTTCTTCATCGTATTCGTTGACCACTTCTATCGCACTGAGACGTTGGCTTTGATCCATTCTCATGTCGAGCGGTGCGTCGCTATTGTAACTAAATCCCCTCTCGGCATTGTCGAGCTGATATGACGAAACTCCAAGGTCCAACAATACGCCGTCTATTTGCTCTATCTCCATCTCGTCCAAGTGCGACAAGCAGTTTTTGAAGTCGTCGTGAACGTAGGTGATTTTTTCTCTATAAGGTGACAGCCTCACCATCGTGCTTTCTATCGCTTGAGCGTCCTTGTCAAAGGCTATCAGTCTTCCCGTCGTAAGGCGTTCGAGTATCTTTTCGCTGTGTCCGCCTCCGCCCAACGTTCCGTCTACGTAAATTCCGTCGGGTTTGATATCCAAGCCATCTATACATTCATCTAGTAGTACGGGTACGTGTCTGAATTCCATAACTAAAAGGTAATCTCCTCGCCCAATAGAGCAATAATTTCATCATAGGTCATAGTGTCGTCATACTTGCTGTTCTCTTCGTCCCACTTATCCTTGCCCCATATCTCTATTTTGCTACCCATACCTACGAAGACTACTTCTTTGCCTATACCGACAACCTTCTTCAATTCGTTTGGCAAAGTAAATCTTCCTTGACTATCTTCTTTGATTTCATTGATATTAGAATAGATTTTTCTTGCTGCATGGGTAATCATATCTTCGGCAAAGTGTGACTTGGGGTTCAACTTCATTACTATTTCATCAAACTTTTTTTCCGAAATTATGCTGAGATAATTGGAGGCGTTTTTCATATAATAAATTTTTCCTTCGCCAAACTTACTACGGTACTTGGAAGGAATACGATATCTTCCCTTCTCGTCGGCTTGCAGACTAACAGTTCCGTAAAATCCTTCCATAAGGCACCTCCTTACTTTATCTTCACATATATAATAACAATAAAATTGGGTATTGTCAATAATTATTTTCCACTTTTTTCCACGACGTAAAAACAAACATATGTTTGTAAAGCATATATTGTGTTAAAATTGGATTTTTAGCACAATATATTGTGTTTCAAGCGTGGAAAATTGATTTTTTCTGCAAAAAATTATCCAAAAAATTTTTTTAATTTTTTCAAAATTTACTCGTAAAATATTGCAATTTTTGTCAAAATTTGGTGATGAGTGGTAAAAATCCCAAAAAAGTGGTAAGAATCCCAAAATCCTATTTTGCCCTACTATATTTGTATATTAATCATACTCAAAAATGCACAAAAATAGCGACCGTCAAGTCGCACGTGGTAAAAATCCCAAAACGTTTTTAATTATGCAATCTGCTTTACATTTTGCAATACGTTGCTTGTTATATTGCAAAAGAAAAGAGAGCGACAATCAAGTCGCCCCCGCTGCTAATTGTATCAATCTATAATAATCTCTATACCTACAACGCCGCAAGCCTCTTCTTCGCTCTTAGTATAATATTTCCTCATACTATCCACGGCTTGTTCTATAGACATGCCTTTGCATCCGCACTTATTAAACAAATCGGTAGAAAACAACGCCCTAAACGACGGGTATACGTGCAAAGCTACAACGGTAGCGTCTATAGTTTGGCTCTCGTCGCCTACCAAAGTAAATCTGATATCATCGCCGACGGAAAGCAAGCGACGTTTTTCATCATACAACCTCAACTCTATCGTCTTTTCATGCTTGCCGATTTTGTCAAAAGGCTCTTGACATAGTTTCATATCCAATCTCATATTGCGCCTATTATAATTCCTTTAATAATATCAAACTATTGTCTACCAAGTCGCAAGACGACAAATAGTAAGGAATGCCACCTATCTCAACGCACTTGGTCGCTCTGCAATCCTTGCCGTGAAGGTGTCCGTACACTACCGCGTCGACGTTATGCTCCGACAGCAAACGGGTAAAATCATTATCCTTCACGTTGACGTCAAAAGGCGGATAATGGCACATTGCCACAACCCAATCCCCCTCTTTTCTCATTTTCTCCATTTTTTCCAAAGATAATTGTAGTCTGAGGTACTCTCTATTGACAATCTTATCGTCCTTATCAACGCCGCCTAGTGACCACAACCTCGAACCACACACGAGCACGTCGCCCACTCTTACGCAGTCGTTTTGTATACACAGTATGCTCACGTCCACTATTGATTTAACTTTACTTAGCGATGACCACCAATAGTCGTGATTGCCCTTGATAATGACTTTGGTACCTTTTAGGCAAGCTAATTGTTCCAGGTCGGGCTTAGCCTCTTCCAGCGACATGCCCCAGCTCAAATCACCACACAAAAGCACCAGGTCGTCATCGCCAACTTTGACGTCCCAATCGGCTTTAATTTTTTCCCAATAACCTTCCCAACTACTACCGAAAATATCCATCGGCTTATCGCAGGCACTCGAGAGGTGTAAGTCGCTTATTGCATATACCTTCATTTTACTATTTCCAATATTATTCTCTAATCTTTGTATCAATCTAATATCACTCAAAACCTGCTCAAACCTGTGCGTTATCTGCATTACGTAAGTAAAGCAACATAAAAGTTTTTGAAGTTTTAGTGTGCTATTTGTATTTGAATTTTTGCTAACGCCAACTATTCAAGCTGTCTTTGTAATAATAATTATTGATTATATATTTTGCAATATTATTATATTTTTTATGTTATTTTAGAACTAAATCGTCCAAAATAACCACCTAAGCGTTAGCAATCAATGCTTCCATTCTGTCCAAAGCTTGATCTAATCCTTGCTTATTTTGGCAAGAAGTAACGACTATATCGTCCACTCCAACGGCAAGCTCTTGAGCAATGATTTGTTTTTGTTTTGCTTGCTGCATCTTAGAGAGCTTGTCACCTTTGGTGGCAATTATCGCAAAAGGCAAGTGGTAATGATGCAGATACGCTACCATTTGTTTATCTAAAGCATCGGGAGTTCTTCTGACGTCTATCAAAACCAATACACCTGCGATTCTTCCAAATCTATTGGCAAGATAGCCTTCTATCATGCTACCCCACTTCTTCTTTTCGTTGTCGTTTACCTTAGCAAAACCGTACCCCGGCAAGTCTACCAACATAAATTCGCCGTCATTGAAATCGAAGTAGTTAATAAGCCTTGTTCTACCGGGAGTTGACGACGTCTTAGCCAGCCCCGACGCCCTCGCTATCATATTGATAAAGGACGATTTACCCACGTTAGACTTGCCCGCAACCGCAATCTCAGGACAACCGTAATCCTTACAAGCCCTACTATCCGACTGCGAAACTACGAATCTTGCCTTTTTGATTA
>JBJETR010000029.1:0-13373 GCA_051883415.1 Christensenellales bacterium
TCGGTATAAGATTTATTGCTATTCAAGATAACGTAGATACGGAAAATCGAGATAGCGGTACAATGGAAATGATGCCTATCATGAACGTCTTTAACGAATGGCACGCGGCAAATACGAGCAAGAAAATTCGTGCGGTTAGACGTACTTTTGCGAAAGAAGGCATTTACATAGCAAAGAAAGCGACATACGGGTATAAAATGGGAACAGATAAAAAGCATACCCCTATCATTGACGAAGAAGTTGCTCCAATCGTTCGTAGAATATTTGAAATGTATGCATCGGGTTTAAGCCCTAGTAAAATATGCGAAACTCTGAATCTCGAAGGAATACCAACACCGGCAATCTATGCCAGCACTAAATTGGGACAAAAGCCTAAGCAAAAAGTAATGGGGTTTTGGACTCCCGTAACGATAAGAGAAATGCTCAACAAAATTATATATCTCGGTCATCTGCCACAATTGTGTTGGACTTCGGTGTCGTATAAAAACCATAAACGGTATAGAACGGACGAAAGCGACTGGCAAATTGTTTACAATAATCACGAACCAATTATATCGCAAGAACTATGGGATAGAGTTCAAGAACGTAAAAAATCGGTAGCGACAGGAAGAAAAACAACTGTTGGCTACACACATCCTTTGTCGGGCTTTCTATTCTGTGCCGATTGCGGAAACAAGATGAAACTGTGTACTGCAATTAGACGTAATGGCAAAAGATTTTTTCACTTCGATTGTGGTCATCATATTCGCTACGGAAAGGCATATTGTTTTTCGCATTATATTGCGGCAAGCATATTGGAAGAAATCGTGCTTGAAGATATACGGGAAATGGCAAAACAAATTGTGCTTGACGAAAAAGCTATTCGCGAAGAATTTATCCGTCACAATGCCGAACTTGCGGATGCAGCCATAAAAGCCACAAAAAAGGAGTTACAAACTAAACAAAAGCGAGTTGCTGAACTATCTCGTCTAATACAAGTGGCTTATGAAGATAGAGTAAAAGGCAAAATGCCCGAAGATATTTGTATTGGCTTTATACAGAAATACTCCGAAGAACAAAAAAGGCTTGAAGCCGATATATCTACGTTGGAAACAAAACTGACCGAAACGAATAGCACATTGCAAAGTGCGGATGATTTTATACGCAACATAAAGAAATATCTCGAAGCTCCTGAAGTCACACGCGAAATGTGCTACGAACTTATTGACCGAATTGTTGTCGGTGGTTCGCAGAGCGTAACGGGAAAGGAACGCGAAATAGATATTGTGTACAAAGTAGATATTGCTTCCGTCCTACGATACAGACTTAGAAAATAACAAAAAAGTGTATGTTTCATTACGATTCATACACTTTTTATTTCTCAAAACAAACTTTCCGCACATCCATAAAATTGTGTTGCAGTCTTGATACGAGAGGCGTCGCTAACGCTCCGCCAGACAAGCACACGCCTCGCTGCTGAATAAACCTGACTAAACAAGGTGAAATGAAAGTGCGACCGGAAGGCGAAGCTGCCGCTACACCGCTTGCAGTCTTTCGCCTTTTTCCGTCGTGCGCATATTTCATGTTTTCACCTCTTTTATAGTCAATTGGTCCTTATTCAGTTCAGCTTACGCATCTGTGCTATTACGTCTTTGCTTACCTTGCCTATTAAGCATCCTTCATCCCAACACTCAAAGTCATCAAATAACAACAACTTCTTGTCCTCAAGTCCTATTGTGCAAGCCACATCTTCGTCCATAATATCCGAGATAAAAAACTGTGGTAATCCTTTAGAATAGACAATCTTTTCACCTGTTTTTTCTAAATACTTGATAAGATACCGTACGGCATACCCTATCATAGTTTTATCGATTTCCTTGAAGTCAGAACGTCCAAAACGCTCGTTAAAATAAGTATTTTGAGTTGTTACTTGCACTCTTTCAAGAATTGGAGAGTAGTCCTTAACCTCGATTAGTTCGCCAACCATCTTGCCTTCCGGAATGTAGAACAAACCGTGAAAGTGCAATCGGTTTTTCTCAGGAGAGCGTTCCCATACCCCAATATATTTCCAATTCCGCCTATAACACATTTTCTTAAAGCAATCCGCAAGTTTCTTCCTAAAACTTTCTTCGGTGTGCTTGCTTCCGTCATAGGTAAACGTGCAAAAGAAATTAAACTCTTGCAAATTCACCTTACGCATCAGCCTTACCCGCCTACAAACAAGGTTACGATACTTGCGTTCGAACTGTTCGTTGACGTACAAAGTCGCCTTCTCCAAACTCTCAAAATAAGACTTCATTTTGCTTAGTATTATTCGTTTACGCTCGGCTTTTCTCTTACCCTTGGTTTGCTCGTACAATTCTTCGAACAATTCTTTACGTGTCATAGTACGCTCACGCTTCACAGTAGATTTAGACTCGGCTTTTGTACCCGTATCTTGTTCGACAACTTCCTCATATTCTTCTTCAACGTTATCTTCGCTATCTACAGGAGCGTCTTCAACACTTTCTTCTACAACCGTGATGCTTTCTTCTTCGTGGACACGCTTTGGTCTACACGGTCTTTTGGTGTGAGGAATGGCTATGTAATGACTGCCATCGAAATACACTTTTGTTTCGCCATAAGGCATAATTCCTCCTTTGCTATACACAGTGGCACGAGTAATCCATATGTCATGCAGTTTCCTCCTCGTTGCGTTTGTATAGCGAATTGATAAAATAACTATTCTGCATTTTCAGCTCATCAATCGAAGCCTTTTCCGTTGCGTACTCCAAATAATCGTTAAGTCCAATGTTAGTATTCTTTGCCATATCGTTAAAATAGTCACTAAAGCAATCCGTACTAAACCTATTACTGTAAATCTTTTTACTCATAAGATAATATTTCTTTTTCTCAGGCTTGCCGTCCATTGTTCCACGTTCTTTCTCAACTTTTGATACTGAAAATCCGTAAGTGTTGTATATTCTGACGTGCCGTCTAAACACCATAGCGGTCAATTGCTTGAGAATATGAATTAGCAAGGTGTTATCACCACGATTAAACCTAAAGCTTTCATACAAGCCCATAAACCTATCAAAGAGCCACTCGTTGAGCATATCTTCTATGGTAAAAAACGGCAAGGCAAGGTTTTGCTCGCTAGACGAAACAATATGGACTATATCGCACAAATCTCTAGCATCCGCACCCCACGAAGACGGCCTTTGTTCATCGGTAAAGACTTTGATAAAGGGATAATTGTCCACTGTTGCAGAGTGCCTACACATCTTGAGCCAACTATTGAATAGATCATTCTTTTGATTGGTTTCTTCCGTTCCCTTTTTCACCTCCTTGAGTTCAAGAGTATTACCACGCTCCTTACCTACTTCGGTAATAGCCACCACACCAAACTCAAAGCTACCGGCATTTGGATTGTTCTCGATGACTTTCTTGCCAAGTCTTAGGACGTCAAAGTCCAATATGTGCGAATGCCTTGAACAACGCTCCCTATCCGAAAAGAAATCGTCTTGCCACAATGGGAAGTTGCCAGCATCAATAAGTTCGTTGTCTGTGCGTATAGAATAGTTGGATACAATAAGGCTACTCTCTATTCCTTGCCTCTAACAATACCTTTGATGAAGTAAGAAAAATAAGATTTGTCCTTCATTTGAAAGAGTTCTCTCTCGACCATAATTTTCTTATCAGCCATTTATCTAACCCTCCTTATGATTTCTTCCCGATAGTACGGGAGATTTTCTTTGCTTCGGCAGGCGTTTTACCGTCGCTCAAAGCCTTCTTGTACTTGTACAGTCCTGCATGGTCCGATTGGGCTTGCAAATATCCCGAACGGAGTCCTGCCTCATAATCGGTAAGTTCCATACCTTCCTTAGGTCCGTGTTCATGTACTTTACTTCTTCGCTCGGATGCATATCCCGCAGCTCTTTTTGATGGAACGCTCCATCTTCTTTGTCTTGTGGTTGCCATAATTTTTCAGTTTCTCCTTTACCCGTTCTGCCGATAGTACAGCGATAGATTTTCACCAAGCCTTTATTCGCCCGTTCTGCCGATAGCACATCAAGTTGGCTTGGTATTATTAAGTTGTAAATAGTAATCTTAAGCATTTGATTTGAAACTATCCGTTTCGTGCGACTAAGCGTAAGTGGCCACTTTTATCTTGCAAGACGCAATCCTCGGAAATATATCTTGCTCTTGATTACGGTCTAACTATACAACATTATTTTTTGCTTTGTTAGAAAGTCTTCCTTGACTATTCCCCCATAAAAACCCAACAAATTACGTATTTGCAACAACCTGACTATTAACTCTCTAAATTCATCAAAATGATTTTGGACAATTGCATAGTGATAATATCTTCTTGGTGTGTCAAAAATAAAAAATAAGCCTATTGACACAGTGCAAAAACTTGACTTTGCTTTTTTCGTATGATATAGTGACAGTGTCAAAATAGAAAAACAACCCTATTGATTTGGAGGTAGACATATGTTAGACTTTTCAAACTACGAAGTGACAAACACTTTTTTTGGTGGCAGTGAAAAGAAAATAGCAATAAATTTCGATGGCTTCGAATATATGATTAAATTTCAAAAACAAACAAATTTTGGAGAACGGCGCCTTAACCATATTTCCGAATATATCGGTTCACATATCTTTGAGCTACTTGGGTTTGAAGTCCAAGAAACATATCTCGGAACATATAACAAAGAACAAGTTGTTGCCTGTAAAAACTTTGTCATCGAAGGAAATCAATTTGTACCTTTTAACGATGTTGGAGAGAGTTCTCTCGAGCAAGATAAAGAAATTTATCAATATTCGTATCAAGATATAATGCAAATGCTCAGAGATAATGTTAAACTCACTAATGTTGAAGAAACCATAAATATGTTTTGGGATATTTATGTTGTAGATGCTTTAATTGGAAATTTTGATAGACACGGAAGTAATTGGGGATTTTTGAAAAAGAATAATAAGTATACTCTTGCTCCTGTTTTTGATAATGGCTCATCGCTTTATCCTCAGCTTACAGATGAAAGCATGATGGAAAAAATAATGACCTCCGAAGATTTGACAAATGAAAGAATATACAAATTCCCAACATCACAAGTTCAACTGGATGGCAAGAAAAGTTCTTACTTTGAAGTTATTAATTCTTTAAAATTTAAAGAATGTAACGATTCGGTTGTAAAGATTTGTAAACTATACTCACAAGAAAAAATCGATGAACTCATTGATGAAACCCCGTTCTTATCCGATATGAGAAAAATGTTTTACAAATATATACTGAGACAAAGATTTGAAAAAATATTACTTCCTGCCTTTAATAAATTGATGGAGAAATAATATGAGAAAATTGACCACATCAGGTTTTATTTGCCTTGAGGACGATTATAAGCTCGTTTACAAAATAGCAAAAATCGAATATGAAGAATGGGAAGATGGTTCCTTTAACTATATATTCCGTCCGTTTTATAATATAATTGACATGCTGCCCGATTACTTGTTTCAAGGCATACCGGGGCTTGATTTAAGTTTAAAAAAAGATGTATACGAACGCAAAAATATCGTTCCAACTTTTATTGCAGAAAGATCACCGGGTGAAAATCGCGAAGACTTGTGGCTATTACTGGAAGAAGCTGGAATGTCATCGTTAAATCGTTTAGAGTGGCTTATACGAACAAAAACAAGATATCCTGGAGATAGGCTTTTTGTTATCCCGATCGAAGGTAATGATACTACTGAGTATAAAGAACAATCTATGTATGATTTAGTTAAAAAGTCTGATAACATCTGCAAAAAGCTTTTGGAAATTATTTGCTTTGGGGATTATTTATACACAAACGATATTATAATTGACGATTTGTCTCGTCCATACTACTATCGATTATTGATGCAAATATATATTCATGAGTATAAACAAAGAAAAGATTATAAAACAAGGGGAATCGCTAGAGCAAAAGAAAGAAACGTTTATAAAGGTAGAAAACAAATAAATATTGACCCTTTACTCTTTGACAAGGTTGCAAATAATTATTTGCACGGAAAAATATCCGCTGACGAGGCTTCTTTTATTTTAAAAATAAGTCGTTCAACCTTTTTTAGGAGACTAAGGGAAAGAAAATAATAATAATAAATATAAATATTAAAGCAACTAATTAAATCTTTTAATGCTAAAAGAGAAACGGCGTGGACTTAGCTCCACGCCTAAATTATCTAATTAAGCACTCAACTTGTTTTGCAAAAACTTGAGCAGTTTTTTATTCAAAATTTGTATGTACTCTGGAGTATAATTCCATGCAATCGAAAGTGCTTCTTGTGTATTGTTATTCAGCAGAAAGAGACACGCTTATAACCGAAATCGAGGCTCTTGAAAAAAATCTAAAAGAGACCGAAAGCACAAAACAAACCGCCGACGATTTTATTAAAGCAATAAAAAAATACCTTAACGCCCCTACGCTCACGAGAGAGATGTGCTATGAACTTATAGACCGCGTAATTGTCGGCGGTTTACCGAAAGTTACCGGCAAAGAACGAACGATAGAAATCGTTTATAAAGTAGATATTATGTCCGCTATGCGCCATAGACTCCAAAAATAACGAAAAAGCGTATGTTTCATTACGATTCATACGCCATTTCTTTGATTTGTAATAGTGCCCATAAAGACAATTAGCAGTAATATATGCTAGATACTCTTCCGAGCGTCAAACGGAACAGTCTATCGAAGGTCAATTGTCGGTTTGCCACAAATATGCGGAAGAAAACGATATTTTAATCGTCGATACATATATAGATAGGGCGATGACCGGCACTAACGATTTACGTGATGCGTTTCAACAAATGATGAGAGATAGCTCAAAGCAAGCGTGGGATTATGTGCTCGTCTATAAACTCGATAGATTTTCAAGAGATAAATACGAAGCCACTATACATAAACACACTTTAAAAGAACACGGCATCAAACTTGTCTCCGCTATGGAAAATATTCCCGAAACGCCGGAGGGTATAATTCTCGAATCTCTTTTGGAAGGTATGAACCAGTACTTTTCAATGGAACTATCGCAAAAAGTCAAACGTGGTATGAATGAAAGCCGTAAAAAAGGAAATTTTACAGGTGGTTCTATCCTCTTTGGCTATAAAGTAATTAACAAGAAATTGGTTGTTGATGAAGACCAAGCCGCCGTCGTACGTTATATCTTTGAACAGTATGCAAATAACGTATATGTAAAAGATATTATGGCTGAATTAAATGAGCGTGGTATTCTAAACCGTGGCAAACCTTTTGCAAGAAATACCGTATATAATCTATTGAAAAATGAGAAATATGCGGGAATATATAGACACGGTGATGAAGTCTTTACGAACATTTATCCTAGAATAGTGCCTGACAACATCTTTTCCATCGTGCGAAATAAGCTAGAAGAAATGCACTACGGTAAACACGACTCTGAAGCCGTATACCTATTGAAAGGAAAACTAATTTGCGGTTATTGCGGCAACTCAATCGCATCCGAGTCGGGAACGACTAAAGCAGGCGTTATTAAACGATATTACAAATGCTCTAATAGAAAAATTAGAAGGGCTTGCAACAAATCCGTTATTAGGAAAGAAGTCCTTGAAAAAGTTGTGGTAGATACTACTCTTAAGGCGCTTAATAATCCTGACTTGATTGCAAACGTAGCCGATAAGTTGTTGGAAGCTATTAAAAGACAGTTTTCTGACCAATCTACACTTAACTTGCTAATAAAAGAAAAACAACAAGTCCAAAAATCCATTGATAATCTTCTTGATGCGATTGCAGAAGGTATCAGAACTAATTCTACTAAATTTAGAATGGAAGAGCTTGAAAAGAAATTGGACACTATCGAATCTAAAATTGCTATTGAAAAGTCTAAGGAACGTAGTCAAATCACAAGAAGCGATATCATTCGATATGTGAAGATGGCATTGAAAAAAGAACCTCGGCAAATGATACGACTACTTATTAAACAAATCGTCCTTTATGACGATAAGATAGAAATCTATTACAACTTCACAGACAAAAAGAGACCTGACGACATTGATCATCAGGTCTTTTCTTTTTACTCTACTCATTATGAAGAATCGTTTAGTACGTTTAAGTTTACCGAAAACCGGGTGCCCGCGCAAGATGATATTCTCATCGCACTTGATATTATGTTGTTTATATAAATTATAAACCGTAAAATGTAATCAAGCTACACTTTTTCTTTCTCTATTCTTTGAGCAGCAATTTTTACTTATTACTATGTAATAAGTACTTACCAAAAAATCGATATTCAACTGAGATACCACTTGTGGCGCCAAAATCGTGACTTCGTCTTGAGTCACGATTTTTTATGCCCTACGGCATAAAGTAATCGTTCTTTGTTATTCGTCACTTTGGGCTTATGTCAGTTGCATTTGTCATCAATTTTCAGTTTGGGAAGTAGTTTCCAAGACTTCGATTGTAATCCCATATTTACCGCTATTCTTCCAAACATAGACGGTGCTTGCTGTTTTCCCAAACTATCAAGCGCTAATTCAAACTCTGTAAAAAACCCAGAAAACTCCAATGGTGAAAGTAAGTATTTACAACATATTAATAATGATAAAAAATCATTTCTACCAAACTTATTTTCTCCTTTTGGATTCTTTGCGATACATAATTTTTTCACAATGCTTAAATCTGTCGTTAATCGTGTTTTTGGTAACTTTGCACAAAACGTTCTTTCTCCGTGTGCAACAATATTCCTAAAAGAAACAACTACTTCCAACATGTTTGCTAGTTGAGATGCTGTTATAGAATAGTTTTTTGATATCTCTTTTTTTTCTTCTTCTTTCATGCACTTATAAAAAATTGATGTTGTACCAAATGAAATCGCTCGTATTAAAACCCACATTGGAACATGTCCATGGTTGACGTAGTTATGCTCAATATATTCTCTATACTTATTAGATTTGTTATTTAATGCATCGCGAATTGTATGGTTGCATTCTCCTATCAACCTATTAACTTTTTCGACAAATTTAGCATTTGACGAGAAAGATTCTGTTGATAAATATTTCTTTTCATCAACGCCATAAACCCTACTAAATTCATGGGCAATTAAAGCTTTTATATGACATTCTATTGATGTTGTATATTTATATACTATACTACGGAGCGTTTTGTCAAAATCATACAAATTTTTGATATTATCAAAAGACGTTCCTTTAATAAACTTGGAATCATTCTTGAATATCGGAGAATATCCATTTATTATATTATAATATCCTTCCAATCTCAAATCGTTTAATGTCTGGTTTTCGTCTACAATTATTAATCCATCTTCCTTGAGTTTCAAAATTTGCTGCTCATATGTAAAAAACTCTTTCATTTTTATTCCTTAGTAAAAAATTAGGGAATACCATAAATGGAATTCCCTGCAGACCTTAGTTCCCTAAAGTTCTTTCCGTATTTATATTTTACTTGTTTTACAAGTTTTTGTCAAGTACTTTTTAAAATATAATTTTTCGAGTACTTTTTTGAAATATAATACGTTCATTAAATATTATGCTCTAAGTATTATAATTGATACCTATTATTATTGCATATTATTTACACTAAAAATAACTATCTAAATATATCTGTTTATTTAGAAGTGTTTCCAATTCTATAATATGAATAATCATATTACTGTCTTTCCATAAGTTTTTGTCCCATGATGACGCCCATGACGGAAGCCATCATCAAGCCTCTAGTCCAACCGCTGGAGTCGCCTAGGCAATGCAATCCTCTAATGCTGGTGTTGAAGTCCTTGTCCATCTTGACTCTGTTGGAATAGAATTTGAGTTCAGGCGAATAGAGCAAGGTTTCGGCGGAAGCAAAGCCCGGAACCACCTTGTCTACGGCGTGGATAAAGTTGATGATATTGATCATTGCTCTATAAGGCATAGCCGCCGTTATATCGCCTGCCACTGCATCTGGCAGGGTTGGCTTGACGTTGGAACGAGAAAGCTCCTTTTGCCACGTTCTCTTGCCTTCCATAATGTCGCCGAATCTCTGCACGAGAATGTGTCCCGCACCGAGCATGTTGGTGATTTCGCCAATCTTTTGCGCATAGGCGATAGGTTGGTTGAATGGCTCACGGAAGTTGTGAGAACACAAGATTGCAAGGTTGGTGTTGTTGGACTTGAGCTCTTTGTACGAGTGTCCGTTGACTACGGCGAGGTCGTTGTCGTAGTTTTCTTGAGCTACAAAGCCACCCGGATTTTGGCAGAAAGTACGAACCTTGTTGCGGAATGGCGCAGGATAGCCGATGAGCTTGGACTCATATAGCACTCTGTTGACCTTCTCCATAACCTCGTTGCGCACCTCTACTCTCACGCCGATGTCAACCGTGCCCGGCTCGTGAAGGATATTGTGCTCTGCGCAAAGATGCTCTAGCCAATCCGCACCTCTTCTGCCCGTGGCGATGACGACGTTTTTGCCTTGCAAAACCTTCTCCTCTTTGCCGTTGTCGATGATGACGCCCGTGCAAACTTCGCCGTCAAGCGTGATATTGGAGCATTGATAGCCAAACAAAATTTCTACGCCGTGATTGAGCAAAAATTGCTCGATAGAATAGTAGATTTCTTGAGCCTTCTCCGTACCCAGGTGCCTGATTGGACAGTCTACCAACTTGAGGTCGGCTTGGATAGCCTTCTTCCTTATCTCCTTGACTTCTTCGTCTTGTCCTACGCCCTCTACGTGCGTGTCTGCGCCAAACTCAAGATATATCTTGTCGGTGTAATTTATCATCTGTTGAGCGTACTCTTCGCCGATAAGCTCGGGCAGTTGTCCGCCCACCTCGTAGCTCAACGACAGCTTGCCGTCGGAAAAAGCGCCCGCTCCCGAAAAGCCCGTGGTTATATGGCAGTATGGCTTGCAATTGACACACTTGTTGGTCTTGGATTTCGGACAGCTTCTATTCTCTATAGCCTTGCCCTTTTCGACAATGATAATCTTGCCTTTGTAATCCCTTCTCAACATCTCGAGTGCGGTGAATATTCCCGCAGGTCCCGCTCCGATAATTATTACGTCGTATTGCATTTTTGCCTCCGTTTCCTATAATATTATTTGCTTTTTGTCCTATGGTATTATAACACAAGTTTGCGTTTTGTCAAGTTTTTTGTCAATTTGACTGTCCAGCGAATTCTACCAATAATCGCATGATAATTTCTTTTTGTCTGCCGTTTAGAAGTCCGTACATGTTGAGAAGGGCGCTCTCGCTGTCGCTCACGTCCTTGTATATCGTCAACGACTTGCCGTATTCGTCGCTAAGTCCAAGCAAAAAGTCGGCGCTGACGTTGTAAAACTGTGCCAATTTGATTATCATTTCGTAAGAAGGTAGACTCGCTCCCGACTCCCACTGACATATCGTGGCTTGTCCTACGCCAAGTTCTCCCGCCAACTGCTGTTGGCTAAGATTGTTCTCCTTGCGTAGCCTAGTCAAAATCTCTTGCGTCTTCATAATTGTATTGTAGCATAGTTTTTGCATTATCGCAACTACAATCAAAATTATAGTTAAAATATCGTAATTAAGATTTTTGGTATAAAATAATGCAAAATTCGCTCTCTTTGACAGAATTGTTGATTGTGCGACAATATCCGTTGCTTTACAATATTTTTGTACGAAAAAAAGGAGGACTGTTGATGAAAAAGGTCAAAATTCTACTAGTAGATAATAATTTAGAAAATATACAATTTATAAAATCGGGATTGCAAGAAGAAGAAAGCTTTGAAGTGGTGGGCGCAGAGTGCGACGGCATGGCGGCACTCGACAAAATCAATACCTTTCACCCCGACGTGGTGGTGACGGAACTTATTTTGCCAAGATTGGACGGATTTGGGCTGATGAGTAGCGTGGATAATTCCAACTGTCCGATTTTTATCGTGGCGTCGTCGATAGGCTCCGACGCCTTCGTGTCCAAGGCAATCGGACTAGGTGCGGGGTATTATATGCTCAAGCCTATCAATATCGACACGCTTAAAGCACGCATCAAAGAGTTGACGGGAGAAAGCAAGCCAACTAAGGTTGCCTTTGACGACCAATCTGTCAAAAACGCAATTAGGCGTTCGGAAAAGCAGTTGGACGAGAGATTGTCTAACATATTTATTTCGGTAGGCATCCCGGCTCATATCAAGGGCTACCAATTTTTGCGAGAAGCTATCAAAATGGCTATCGCTACGCCCGATATCATCAATAGCATCACCAAAAAGCTCTACCCATCTATAGCCGAAACCTTCAACACCTCGGCGTCTAAAGTGGAGCGTGCCATTAGACACGCCATAGAAGTGGCTTGGAATAGAGGCAAAATCGAGAATATCAATACGATTTTTGGTATCAAAGTCTACTCTTCTCACGACAAGCCTACCAACGGCGAGTTTATCGCTTTGCTCGCCGACAAAATGATTATGGAAGGGGTGGGCTAAGCCGTAAACAACACACTACCTTGCATCCGCAATGCCCTGCAATCATATCCCGATTGTGGGGCTATTGTATTGGCGACAAAAAAATTTTTCAAAAAGGTATTTACAAATGTCTAATTTATGCATATAATACTATGCGTTGAGGGACGCTTGTCCCAAAGGAGATTTTATGCCAAAATACGTTAAATGTCCAAGATGCGACCTGAACTGGATGCTTGAAGGCGAAGAGTACTGCGACGTGTGCAAAGCTGAATTGAAGCTCGAAGGTGGAATTTCTTTGCTGGAAGAAGAAGACGAGGACAACATTTGCCCTTACTGCGGAGTTAATTACCTCGAGCCCGGCGAGAAACTCTGCGCCGAATGCCGTGAAAAGAAACAAGCAAAACGCTTGATTGAAGAGGACGAAGAGGACGAAAATAAAAACGTGGACGAAGAGGATAGCATAGAAGTGTCCTTCAGCGACGTCGAAAACGAGGAAGAAGAGGAAGAATGGGTGGATTCTACCGATATTCACTACGACGAAGAGAACTTCTCCGACTTTGGCGTTGAGGACGATATGATGCTGGACGACGTAGACATCGAAGAGGAAGAAGAACCCGTCCCTCAAGATAGCCTAGACGACGACTTCGAAGAGGTAGATCCCGATGAAGTTCCCGACGACGGCGAGGACGACGAGGACGAAAATCTCGACGACGAAGACCTATGATATCATGCGTGTCGGCATGCTAATTTGGCGTGCCGATATGCAAAGCTCAATATGCCCTAAGCCTGTGGGCGAAGATTGACAAGTAGGTTTATAGGGCGTTTTTATTGACAAAAACTCTATTTTTTTGTATAATCAACGATAGAAAATAACTCTTTCTTTGCAGGAATATCGAAGCGGTCATAACGAGGCGGTCTTGAAAACCGTTTGGGTGCAAGCCCACGGGGGTTCGAATCCCTCTTCCTGCGCCA
>JBJETR010000030.1:0-47457 GCA_051883415.1 Christensenellales bacterium
TTCGACAACTGCGACCTCACCATACACGATATGGTGGTCATCAAACAGACTATATGCAATATCATTCCTACGATGCTACACAAGCGTATAGATTACAACAAAGCCAAGGACAGAAGATAATGCCGATAGAATTGTATGACGATGTAAATTCGAATATAGACAAGAGCTTCGTGGACAAAATTTTTTATGCCACACTAAAGCACTTCGGCATAATAGACGAGGTGGAAGTAGAGATAAACATAGTCGACGAAGACACGATAAAAGAGGTCAACAAAACTACTCGTCAAATAGAAAAAGTGACAGACGTATTGAGTTTTCCCACTCTAAATCACCCTTTGCCGTATAATAAAGACGAGCATTTAGACGACGTAAATCCCGACACGGGCAACGTGATGTTAGGGGAATTGTTGCTGTGTGAAAAAAGGGCAAAAGAGCAAGCCGAGGAATACGGACACAGTTACGAGAGGGAGTGCGGTTATCTGGTGTTGCACGGTTTGTTGCATTTGCTCGGCTTCGACCATATACAAGAAGAAGATAAGGTCGAGATGAGAAAGCATGAAGAAGAAATTTTGAATAGTTTAGGAATAGTGAGAGGATAAAATGAAATCGGGATTCGTATCGGTGGTGGGTAAGCCTAACGTAGGTAAGTCCACTCTAATAAACACGTTGGTGGGAGAAAAGGTATCCATCGTAAGTTGGAAACCTCAAACTACCAGAGATAAAATTTTGGGCATAGTCAACGGTGACGATTATCAAGTCGTTTTGGCGGATTGCCCGGGTATTCATACACCGAAAAACGCACTAAGCGAGTATATGATGAAGTCGGTGGGTAGTGCGGTAGAAGGCGTGGACGCTTATATCTACGTGCTTGCGTGTAATAAAAAAATCGACGACGTCGATATGCAATATATCAATAAATTTGCAGGTAGCGGAATACCGCTGTTTATCGTCATCAACAAGTGCGACGAGGTGAAGCCCGAAGCCATCGGACAAAAAATCGACAGCCTAAAAAACCTGCAAAACGTCAAAGCGATAATTCCCGTCAGCGCATTGACGGGCAAAAACTGCGACGTGTTGATGAGAGAGTTGGTTGACGTTTTGCCCGAAGGTGTGGCGTATTACGATACCGATTCTTATACCGACAAGACTATTAGATTTATGGTAGGGGAGATAGTGAGAGAGAAGGCGTTGCGCTTGCTCGGCGACGAAATCCCTTACGGAATATGTGTGGCTGTCAATAGATACGAAGTGCGTGAAGACGGCTTGGTGAGCATAGACGCCGATATCGTGTGCGAAAAACAAGCCCATAAGTCTATCGTCATAGGTAAGGGCGGTAGTATGATAAAGAAAATATCTACCATGGCTCGCCAAGATATAGAAAAACTCGTCGACTCCAAAGTCTATCTCAACCTCTTCGTCAAAGTCAAAGAGAATTGGCGTGATAGTGCTAGTTTGGTGGGGTTGATGGGGTATAATATTAAAGATATCTGATTTGACGGCGGATATGCTTCGCAATACTGCGTCGGTATAGTACGCTCGCTTCGATAAAATCACCGCTTCCCTCGACTAACGCGCATCTCCACCGTCAAATGTTGGTATGGCAAAGCATAACAAAGCAGATATGCCGTGAGACAACCCTTCCACCGCTACCGCGGTCCCCCTTCCCTTACACAGGGACGGCTTTAATTGGATAGAGATTGCCACGCTCCACTTCGTTTTGCTCGCAATGACATAATGGCGTTTCTCATTGCTATAACAAAATGTGCTGGGTACAATGACAAGGTAGGGCAATCCCTCAGTTTCGGCATAGCTGGCTTGCTCACGGTGTAGATACAAGCAAGACAAGGAGAGTGAGGACGACGTGAGGGAGCATACTTATCTCGATTCGTAATAAGTAACTAAGTAGTAATACTCTCACGGCATAGGTGCGAGTTAGGCACGAAGACTGCGGATTTGGTGTGGGGAGCGTACTAGGCGTACGTGACCTACGCCAAAACGTAAAGTCGACAAAGCATAACGACACAGATATGCCGTGAGTGCGACACAGTATTGCGATAAAGATATGCCGTGAGACAACCCTTCCACCGCTACTGCGGTCCCCCTTCCCTTACACAGGGACGGCTTTAATTGGATAGAGATTGCCACGCTCCACTTCGTTTTGCTCGCTCTGAATGACAACATAGGGCAATCCCTCAGTCCGCAAAGCGGACAGCTCCCTTTGCACAAAGGAGCCAATAAGCGGTTGAGATTCCCATGCCTAAAGTCTCGGAATGACATAACGATGTTGTCACACGTTTCGTCGAAAGGGTAAGATATTACCGCAACTAAAAAAATAATTGATACTTGGCGTATATATTCTTCCTATTTGCTCACAACATAGACAAGGGGAGGAACTATGTCGGATATACAAGATACGTTGTGGAAGTTGTTTGAAAGTACTGGACAAGTCAATTATTATCTTATGTACAATGCGATTAGCAAAGAAGATAAGCGATAAAATATGCTAATATATCTAATCAAAAATTTCATAGTATTAACCATGTAATTAGACTAGAAGACGCCTTAATATGAGAAACGAAATAGTTACGAAAAATTATCTTGGTTATTAGATGAAAAGTAAAGATTGTTGGATAAAAAGTTGGAATATTTTGCAAATATCGTAGTTGCTATATGCAAATAAAATGTCGATAATCGCAAATCAGGAGACGTATGGAATATTTTGACGCGGATTGCTTGTGTTTGAGAGCAACCGACTATAAGGACAACGACAAGTTGCTAACCCTATACGCACCGGAGAAGGGCAAGATTTTTGCTGTTGCCAAGGGATGTAAATCACCTAAAGCAAAGTTGAAATATGCCACTTCTCCTCTTTGCTTTGGTCATTATAATTTTTCTGTCAAAAACGGTAGATTTACTTTGATTGGTTGCGACTGCTACGATAGCTTCTTCGATATGAGTCAAGACATAGAAAAGTATTGCGTTGCAATGACTGTGGTGGAGACGTTGGATAAAACTCAAATGGAAGGGCAATACGACCACGAGGTGTACGTACATAGTCTTCAGACCTTGCAAAACCTAAAAAGCAGCGTGGGTAATTGCGAGGACGAAGCGAGAGAATTTTTGAAAAAGACATTGGAATTGTCGGGCTATAAATGCGACGCAAAAGACCTAAGGTCTACGTATCACGTATTTGTAAGAGAGTTTGGAGTCAAACTCAATTCTTTAGAGATGCTAATCAATCTGTAAGTATATTATATGAAATTGTAAAAGGAATTTTTACAATTTTTTCTATTTAATTAAAAATTATATAAATAAGTCTTGAAAAAAATATTTTTTTCTTGTAATATGTAGTTGTATAGCAATCTATATGACTTGAAGTCTATACGTGAAGAGAAAACAATGATTATATATAAGGAGGCTATTATGGCAAAATATGTTTACCTTTTCAAAGAGGCAGACGGAGACAACAAAGCGTTGTTCGGCGGTAAGGGTGCAAACCTTGCTAAGATGACGTCTTGGGGTATGCCTGTACCACAAGGCTTTACGATAACGACCGAAGCGTGCACCAAGTATTATGACGACGGGGAAACTATCGTAGACAGCGTGGTTGAAGAAATCTTCGACGCATTGGCAAAGGTTGAGGCTGACGCAGGTAAGAAGTTCGGCGACGAAGAAAATCCATTCCTCGTATCGGTAAGAAGTGGTGCAAGAGCATCAATGCCGGGCATGATGGATACCATTCTCAATCTCGGACTCAACGACGTATCGGTAAAAGGTCTTGCAAAGAAGACCGGCAACCCAAGATTTGCTTACGACTGCTACAGAAGATTTATTCAAATGTTCTCGGACGTAGTTATGGGCTCTTCTAAGTCGTCCTTTGAAAAGATTATCGACGAGCTCAAGGAGGCTAAGGGCGTAAAACTCGACACCGAGCTTACCGCAGAGGACTTGCAAGAGCTTATCGCTAAATTTAAGCAATTCTACAAAGAAGACCAAGGTCAAGAGTTCCCTCAAGATCCTAAGGTGCAACTTATCGAAGCAGTTAAGGCGGTATTCCGTAGCTGGAACAACCCAAGAGCTATCGTATATCGTCGTATGAACGATATCCCTGGTAGCTGGGGTACCGCGGTAAACGTACAATCGATGGTGTTCGGTAACATGGGCGAAACCTCCGGTACCGGCGTTGCATTTACCAGAGATCCTTCGACGGGCGAAAAGAGATTGTACGGCGAATATCTTATGAACGCTCAAGGCGAGGACGTGGTTGCAGGTATCCGTACCCCTATGACCATCGACCACTTGGCTCAAACTAACAAAGCCGTATACGAGCAGTTCGTTGCCATTGCCAACAGACTCGAAAAAGAAAATAAAGATATGCAAGATATGGAATTTACCATCGAAGAGGGCAGACTCTATATGTTGCAGACTCGTAACGGCAAGCGTACCGCAAGAGCTGCTATCAAGATTGCTTGCGACCTCGTAGACGAGGGTATGATTACCGAAAAAGAGGCTTTGCTCAAGATTGAACCAAAACAACTCGACGCATTGCTCCACCCACAATTCAACGCAAAAGCATTGAAGAGCGCAAAGCCTATCGCTACGGGCTTGCCTGCTTCTCCTGGTGCTGCTTGCGGTAAGATTTCTTTCACTGCAGAAGAAGCAGTTGAGAGAGCGGCTGCCGGCGAAAAGGTAGTTTTGGTTAGACTCGAGACCTCTCCTGAGGATATCGAAGGTATGTATGCCGCTCAAGGCGTTTTGACTGCTCGTGGCGGTATGACCTCTCACGCAGCCGTGGTTGCTCGTGGTATGGGCGCTTGCTGCGTTGCGGGTTGCTCCAACCTCAAGATTGACGAAGAAAACAAGATTTTGTACATAGACGGCGTCAAGTATACCACCGAGGATTACCTCTCTTTGGACGGCTCTACGGGTAACGTTTACGGCACCAAGATCGAGACCGAAGAGGCTAGCGTAAGCGGTGACTTCGCAAGAATTATGGAATGGTCCGACAAGTATAGAGCACTCAAGGTAAGAACCAACGCCGACAACCCAACCGACGCTGCAGTTGCAGTTAAGTTTGGCGCAGAAGGTATCGGTCTATGCCGTACCGAGCATATGTTCTTCGCCGAGGATAGAATCCCTGCAATAAGAGAGATGATCGTGTCCAAGACCGAAGAGGCAAGAAGAAAGGCTCTCGCTAAACTCTTGCCTATGCAAAGAGAAGACTTCATAGGTATCTATGAGGCTATGGCAGGTAGACCTGTTACTATCCGTTTCCTCGATCCACCTCTCCATGAGTTCGTACCACATAAGGACGAAGAAATCCAAGAGCTCGCTAACAATATGGGTATGAGCTTCGAGGAACTCAAAGAAGTCGTTGAAGGCTTGAAAGAGTTTAACCCAATGATGGGACATCGTGGTTGCCGTCTTAGCGTAACTTATCCTGAGATTGCCGAGATGCAAACTCAAGCCGTTATCGAAGCTGCTATCGCAGTAAGCAAGAAAGGTATCAACGTCGTTCCTGAGATTATGATTCCGCTTGTTGGCGAAGTGAAGGAATTGAAGTACGTCAAAGACGTGGTTGTCAAGACCGCAGAGAAAATCCTTGCCGACAACAACACCACTATGGAATACCATATCGGTACCATGATTGAGATTCCAAGAGCAGCTTTGACTGCGGATGAAATTGCTAAAGAGGCTGAGTTCTTCTCATTCGGTACCAACGACCTCACGCAAATGACATTTGGTTTCTCAAGAGACGATGCGGGCAAGTTCCTTGGTGAATACTATGACAAGAAGATTTTTGAGTCCGATCCATTCGCAAGACTTGACCAAATCGGCGTAGGCAAACTTGTCAAGATTGCTATCGACGGAGGTAAATCTACTCGTCCTAATATCAAACTCGGTATCTGCGGTGAGCACGGCGGAGATCCTTCGACTATCGAATTCTGCCACAACGTAGGTCTCACTTACGTATCTTGCTCGCCTTACCGTGTGCCTATCGCAAGATTGGCTGCAGCTCAAGCAAATATCATCAACCCAAGAATCAAACCAGAGGGTATGGCAACGAGATATTTGCAAGAAAACTAAATAGAGGTTGACAAAAACCTATAAATCAAAAACCGAAACTCTTTCGAGTTTCGGTTTTTTGATAAGTTTTGAATTTAAATAAAATTATGTTTATTGTCAAATAATTTAGTTAAGTCGCGTTTGGGTATATCAATTAGCGTTTGTTAATAAATATATTGAAAATTAAAATAAGATGTTGTAAAATATAATTAAAATTCATATATCTAAATGATTATCTATTGTGAATTGAAAAGCTTAGAGATAATGATTTTGTGTTAATGCAAAAAATGAATTATAAGTATATGAAGTAAAGATTTGTTCTGTGCATATAAAGGAGTGCATTATGTCTGTGGAAACAAAAGATGAGTTAATAATTATAAAAGGAGAAGATAGAACAAAGGACATTATTGAGTATCGATATAATGAAACAAAGGATATATTTTATGTTAAATACAAAAGTGGCAAGACATATCCGTATCGCAATAGTGATGTTCAAATTTTTACAAATCCTAAAAATATTGATGTGTCAGATAAAATTGTTACTTGCAATGCTTCTATAAAAGGCGGTGCAATAACAGTACAGACATTTTCTAAATATTGTCGAATTATTTATAGTTCCGGACATACGGAATTGTTTAAAAGAAAGGAAATTAAGATTATTGATTCTGCGCTTAAAGATGATAGAACCAACAAGTGTTTTAATTATCTAAAAGAAATAGCTTCAAAGATGGGGCTTATTGTTAATGGACATAATACATTGTTAACACATTATAATAAAATAGATTTTGTGCGTCAAGACAGTGTTTTTGCATCGTTTCTTGCTGGTAAATACAAAGTCAATGATAGTATGTCAGTAGGAAAAACTATTTTTCCGTTTGGTTTTAATTTAAGTCAAAGACAGGCAGTTCGAAATGCTCTTAATTCGGACATAAGTATTATAGAAGGACCACCTGGCACTGGTAAAACCCAAACAATTCTTAATATTATTGCTAACGCTATTATGAGAGGAGAAAGTGTTGCAGTAGTTTCAAATAATAACTCAGCAATTGATAACGTTTATGAAAAGCTTAAGAAGTACGAAATTGATTTCATTGCTGCTCCATTAGGATGTCGCGATAATAAAAATACTTTTATTATGAATCAGTCTGTGCATTTGCCAGATATGGACAATTGGAACGAAAAAAATGACTACACAAAATTAAACGAACGAGTAATAGAAATTGTGAAAAATTTGAATTTGAAAAATGAGTTATCAATTCTTTTGGCTGAAGAAGATGCATTAAAGAAAGAACAAGTTCATTTCAACGACTATTATAGGACATTAGATATTGATTTTTCTATACCTAAATTTAGAAAAAATATCACAGCAAAAAATGTTTTGAAATTTGCATCCGAATATGAATTTCTCATGTTGGAACAAAATAAGATAGGATTTTTTAATAAACTAGTTTTTCGTTTAAAATATGGTATTAAAATTACAAAATTTGTTGGGCACTCTATAGAAAAGGTTATAGCATATTGTCAAAATATATTTTATGAAAAGAGACTATTAGAAATATTAGAGCGTAGAAACGCCATTGATTCTATCTTGAAAGCGTTTGATTTTGATAAAAAACTGCAGGAATATTCGGATTTGTCTATGAAAGAATTGAAGTCAGTTCTTTACCATAGGTATTCTGGACATAAACGAAAAATATATACAATAGATGACCTTTGGAAAAGATCGGAAGATTTTATTTCTGACTATCCTGTAATACTGAGTACTACACATTCGCTTAGATCTAGTTTGTCGTCGAGAACTTGTTATGATTATGTTATAGTAGACGAGGCATCGCAAGTAGATTTGGCCACGGGAGCAATTGCATTATCATGTGCAAAAAAAGCTGTAATTGTAGGAGACCTAAAACAGTTACCTAATGTAGTTACCGCTGAAAACAAAGCGGTAACTGATAGTATATTTCTTAAATATGATTTACCGTTGGCTTATAGATATTCAGACCATAGTTTGCTATCCTCAATTAGAGAGTTGTTTCCTGAGGCTCCACATGTGCTTCTAAAAGAACATTATCGTTGTCATCCTGAAATAATAGGTTTTTGCAATCAGCGTTTTTATAATAATGAACTTATTATACTGACAAAACCAAAATCTGACCGGCAAGCTATGATAGTTTATAAAACTGCTGCAGGGAACATGGCGCGTGGGCATATCAACGAACGACAAATAGATACAATTGTAAATGAAGTGTTCCCTCAACAAAACTTATCTAAGAGTGATGCTTCTGTAGGTATTGTAACTCCATATCGAGATCAGGCGAATCGATTGCAAGAGGTTTTTAATGGGACTAACGTAAAAGCTGATACTGCAGACAAGTTTCAGGGGCAAGAACGAAGCGTTATGATTTTTTCCACAGTAGATAATGAGATAGGAGAATTTGTATCAAATCCAAATCGCCTTAATGTCGCAGTCTCAAGGGCGGTTGATCAGTTTATTGTTGTGACTGATGGAAATGAAAATGATAAGACGTCGGCTATACATGAACTTATTGGATACATAAAATATAATAACCACGACATAATTAGCAGCAAAATAAATTCTGTTTTTGATTACTTATATGAAGCTAACGCAAAAGCAAGAGAGGAAATCCTTCAAAAATATGGCAGAGTAAGTGAATTTGATAGTGAGAACCTAATGTATATATTAATAAAAGACATACTAAAGAAAGAAGAATTTTCTAAATATAACGTCGTAATGAAAGTTTCTTTACGATCATTGCTTTGTGATTTAACAAAACTAAATGAGAGAGAACTTGAATTTGCAAAAAACAATTTAACTCACGTTGACTTTTTGATTTATTCTAGATTAACACATCAACCAATTCTTGTAATTGAGGTTGACGGGTTTAGTTATCATAATACTGATAAACAAAGAGAGCGTGATGGTATAAAGAATACTATTCTAAAAAAATATGAAATTCCTATTCTTCGACTAAGTACTGTAGGAAGTGGGGAAAGAGATAAAATAACACAAGAATTATATAAAACGATATAATGATGAATAAGAAAGAGAACTGAAAATCAAAGCTTAAATACTAATTAAGGCGGAAATGCTTATAGGCATTTCCGCCTTTAACTTTATTTTGGCTTTTTGATGCGGTTGAGAGAACGATTTAGGCTCAACAATTCTTCTTTGGAGAAGGACACGTTGAGCATACCCATCATACCCGTGAGGCGTAGCACCGTGAAGCCACCTACCATTTTGAGCATTTCGCCGTTCATTTTGAAGGCGGGATTACCTTCTTGAGAGGACGACTTAGTTTTGTTTGCCAAGTTGATTTTGCGTTTTAGTTTTATGCCAAAGCCTATTGCCCACAGCTTGCCCATAAAGGTGGACAGGATATCGGAGAACTTGTCGTTGAGTGAAAATCTTCCCTCGGGAGCTTCGACGTCAAACCAATTGAGGACGGCGTTCTTTTCTTTGAGAATATAGGCGTCGTTGAATTTGTCGACCTTGCGAATGGTAGCCGTATCGCGACAGTCGCCGGCTTTTGCCTCGATAGTGCTTGTACCTTTGTTGTCAATGGTAAAGCGAAAGATATGGTCATCGGACTTTTGACTGCCGACGGGCATGCCGTTGACGAATAACTGCACCTCGTCCATATTGGAATAGACTTTGACTTGAGTCTTATCTTCCACTCTATCCACGTAGCGCTTAGAGCATATATGCACGAACTTTTCGTCCGATAGCCATGCCTTGTAGATATAGAAAGAATCCTTTTTGTAAGAGCGATCGAAGGTGACTAGTCCCTTGTGATTTTGTCCGTTCTCGCCGCCTTCTGCTCGAGCGTCCGCACCAAAGTCAAACATATTCCATACGTGTGTCGCCCAAATGTAAGGGCGGGAGAATAGTTGTTTGATGAGCTCTTCGTGATAGTAGGCTTGATACTCTTCGCTGTAGTCACCTTGCGTAGGGTTGGAATTGTGCCAATTGAGAGCTTCGCAACCGTATTCACTGCATCCGATAGGGATATCGGGATATTTGGCGTGGAATTTGTCAAACCAAGGTCCGTTCATATCTACCTCGCCACCGTACCAACCGAAGTAGTGATTGTAGGATATGGCGTCGGGTATCTTGATATATTCACTGTCGATACTGCACATGGACACTACCGCAACTACGGTTGCACGCGTATGGTCGAGAGAGTGGGCTAATTCGTTGAGTGCACGGTGATTGTCTATCATGTCTTGAGACTCGCCCGACATGGTTATTTCGTTGGACAGCCCCCAAACTACGATAGAAGGGTGGTTGTAATTTTGAACGATGAGCTCTTGCATTTGACTGAGAGTATTGGGCATTCCGGAAGGCATATGGTTGGAGATATAAGGTATCTCCGCCCAAACTACCATACCTCTCTCGTCACATAGGTCGTAGAAAAACTCGTCGTGTTGATAGTGGGCAAGACGAATGGTGTTGGCACCTACCTCGCATATCAAATCCATGTCCTCGATATGGTGTTCCTTGGTCAAGGCGTTGCCTACGCCTAGTCTATCTTGGTGCCTCGATACTCCATGCAAAGGATAGGACTTGCCATTGAGAAAAAAGCCTTGCTCGGGATCGATGCGAAAGCTTCTAATACCGAAACGAGTGGATATTTCGTCGAGAGTTTTGCCATTCTGTACAAGCTTTGCCGTGGCGGTATAGAGGTATGGATCAATCCTTCCTTGCCAAAGATGAGGATTGGCGAGTTCAAAACTCACCCTATCTTCTTTGGACTCGGTTGAGGCAACCTCGCCACCGTTTTGGTCAAAAATCGTGTAAAGGACGCTTTGAGAGGACTTGCGATTGGTGATAAAGACGTGAACGGCGATAGTTGCCTTGTCGTCTTGCACTTGCGGAGTGACCGCAATGCCCGATCCGCCGTAGTAGTCGAGGTCAAAGTGAGAGTCGGATACGGCAATCAAGTTGACGTCACGATATAGCCCACCGTAGAAGGTAAAGTCTGCCATTTGCGGATAGACGGTGTCGCTCGGCGAGTTGTCCACGATTATTTGGAGCAAAGAAGTATCTTGCAAAAAGTCCGTCACGTCAGCTCTGAAAGTAGAGTAGCCACCGTCGTGAGATACTACCTTCTTGCCGTCGATATACACCGTAGCGGAAGAGTTGGCTCCTTTGATTTCGATATAATATCTGTCGGACTGTGGTAGGTCGGCCTTGTCGATATTTTTGAAATAACTGCACGCCCCGCGATAATAGTCGTTGCCACCATCTTGACCGTCGGTTGCATTCCAAGTATGAGGCAAGTTGACGGTTTGGGCATCTCGAGGCACGGTTGTTACTGCGCCGTCTTGTCGGATAAATTGCCAATTGTCGTTGATATTGATAATTTTTCTCATATTATTCTCCATTGATTTAGTTGTCACTATTAGATTCGCCCATAGAGTCGTCGGTTGTTGTATCGTCACCAATAGGCGTTTTGTCAATGCTAAGGTCGTTCAGGTTTTCGTAATCGACTACGTTTTCGTCAATGACCGACTCTACGCCTTTGGCGAGAGAATCGTCAACCTTGCTATTGTTTGAGTGCTTTTCTTTGAGTATTGCCACGTTGCGTTCCACTTGCTTTTTGTGCAAAGGATACCACAGCAAAAGCACAAGTCCGAGTACGAGAAAGCCGATTGCGGGAAGTAGGGTGGCAATGGCAAATATCCCGTCTTTGACGTTAGGATCAAAAGCGGTAGCCGAGGTGTAACCGATGAGTGAGAGCAGTCCACCCGTAAGACCTGCCGAAGCCGCTTGACCAAGCTTGCGGGCAAAGGAATAAAGAGCGTATACGCTGCCGTCTTCTCGTATGCCGTTGACAATCTCGGCGTGGTCGATAACGTCGGTGATGAGTGCCCAAGATATCATCGAAAAGAGTCCCAGCCCCAACCAACATATTGCTTGTAAAACTGTAAATACCCACACGTTTTGTGGCTTGATGAAGAAGGTGAGGAAACTGATGAATGCAGCGAAAAAACTTGATACGTATCCAATCTCCGCCTTGCCGAATCGCTTGGCAAGAGGCTTGGCAAGTATGCCCGAAATTATCATTCCGATAGCCATTACCAAGAAGGATATCGATTGCATTGCCGCATTGTTGTAATAGTTAGGGTATACGTAGTTAGCCATAGTCTGCATGGTGAGTTGGGCTAGCAACATAAATACCGAGGCAACTATTATTGATATAAGAGCACGGTTTTTGAAGGCGTTGGAGAGCATCTTACGTACCGAGTTGTTGCGGAATACGTCCTCTTTGACTTCGGGTTGAACTCTCTCGGTTGTGAGTGCAAAACAAAGAGCGTAGCACAGCACTGCTAGCACGGAAAAAACTCCCGCAATAATTGTAAATCTTCCGCCGTTCATTACGTTGACTTCGACTCCGTTTTGGATAACTTTGTCGTACACGATGAGAGGTACACCGACCGAAACGATTGCCCCTGCGAACATTCCGCCCATGGTACGGAAGGTGGATAGAGATTGTCTGTCGCCCGGCTCTGCCGAGATTGCCGAAGCCATCGAACCGTAAGGTATATTGATAGAAGTATAGAATACCGATCCCCATAGTATATAGGTGATAAATAACCATATAATTTTGAAGGTCATGCTTGCAGACGCGAGCGAGCTTTGGTAAATCAAAAATGAAGATATTGCCACGGGACCGCACATTCGCAGTATCCACGGTTTAAATTTGCCCGATTTGGTTACTTTGCTTCTGTCGCATATTCTTCCCATAGCCACGTCGGTGAACGAATCGACGAAGCGAGCTGCCATCATTACGATACCAACCACGCCTGCCGCAACGCCCATTACGTCAGTGTAAAACTTGAGCAAAAAAGACGATGAAAGTATAAAGGTAAAGTCGTTGCCGAAATCGCCGAAAAGATAGCCTATCTTGTCCCTAATGCCGAAGGGACGAACGGTTTTTTCTTTTCTCATTGATTGCCTCCTAAAATTTGTTAGACAAAAAAATTGTGTCCAACCTATTAGAAGTTAAACCCTTGGCACGTAAATTAGAGAAAAAAGTAAAAAACGTAAACAATAACGCCATAAGCATTATAAAAGCCGAAAAAATTGAAAAACTATCTATAAGACTTAGATGAGAGTTGATAGGAATTTTGTCGATAAGTATCGAGTTTTTGATATAAAAAGAAGAATATATAAGGACAGTTTAGACGATTACGCACGCCCCTGTGCATAATGAATGGAAAAGGGTTAAAAATATATAGACTGAGAGTTGGATTAAATTATATCAGCTGATAGAAGAGTTAAAAGGAGTAGAGATAATGAAACAAAACGTATTGAATACAAATTTGAGCGGTAAGGTAGCCGTGATAACGGGTGCCGGCGGTGTACTATGCGGTTATTTTGCCAAGGTGCTCGCAAGAGCGGGCGCAAAGGTGGCGCTATTGGATAGAAATGGGCAAGCGGCTACGAGGTGCGCTTCGGAAATCATCGCCGAGGGCGGTAAGGCTAAAGTTTACGTCTGCAACGTGCTCGATAGAGAGACTTGCAATTCTGTTGCCGAGCAAGTAAAAGCCGACTTGGGCGGGTGTGATTTGCTCGTCAACGGTGCGGGAGGTAACAATCCCAAAGCCACGACCGACAAGGAATATCTCGAAGAAGGCGACCTCGATAGCGACGTCAAGACCTTCTTTGACCTTGACGACGAGGGCGTCGGCGGAGTGTTTGACCTAAACTTTTTGGGCACGCTGATACCTACGCAAGCCTTTGCCAGACAGATGGTTGGTAAAAAGGGGTGTTCGATAGTCAATCTTTCGTCGATGAACGCATTTACGCCCTTGACCAAAATACCCGCCTATTCGGGTGCAAAAGCCTCGGTGAGTAACTTTACTCAGTGGCTTGCCGTGCATTTTAGCAAAGTGGGCATCAGAGTCAACGCCATTGCCCCGGGATTTTTTTCGACTAAGCAAAACGCCAAGCTCTTGTGGAACGAGGACGGCTCGCCTACCGCCCGTACGGGCAAAATTCTTGCCGCAACCCCTATGGGTAGATTTGGCGAAAGCGAAGAGTTGGAGGGAGCATTACTGTTTTTGCTGGACGAGAGAGCATCGGGCTTTATAACGGGCGTTGTCTTGCCTGTAGACGGCGGTTTTTCCGCATATTCGGGGGTGTGAAATGGATAAGTATATTCCTATAGTAGTGGTGGAAAATTTGCAAGAGGCGGACAAGATTTTGGGGGCTCTGAAAGATAATAATATCAACACCGCCGAGATTACTTTTCGCACTTCTTGCGCCGTTGAGGCGATTGAGTTTGCAAAAAAGAAATATCCCGAAATGTGCGTTGGCGCGGGAACAGTCATCAATGCTAAACAATGTGATAGAGCTATCGATGCCGGTGCGGAATTTATTGTTTCGCCGGGGCTTAGCATAGAAGTGGCTAAGGTTTGTGAGCGCCGTGGCGTAGCATATTACCCCGGGTGCGTGACGCCGACCGAGATTATGGCGGCGCTTGACTTGGGATTGACTACTGTCAAGTTTTTCCCGTCTAGTATATACGGAGGGCTCGAGGCACTCAAAGCCTTGGCAGCTCCTTTTCCGCAAGTGAGATTTATTCCTACGGGAGGAGTGGATAGTAGCAATATGCAACGATATCTCGATTATGACAAAGTAGTGGCAGTCGGCGGAAGCTTCTTGGTCAAAGAAGCGTTGGAGAAAAGGGGGAAAAGATATGACTAAAGTCGTTACCTTTGGCGAATTGATGCTAAGACTCGCACCCGAGGGCTATAATAGACTCTTGCAAAACGAACGTATGTCGGCTACCTTCGGCGGTGGAGAAGCCAACGTTGCCGTTTCGCTCGCAAACTTTGGGATAGAGAGCTCTTTTGTGAGTAAATTGCCACTCAACGCCGTAGGACAAGCGGGGATAAATTCGCTGAGATATTTTGGCGTAGACACGTCTAATATCGTGCGTGGCGGAGATAGAACGGGCATTTATTTCGTCGAAAAGGGTGCGTCGCAGAGAGGAAGCGTGTGTATCTACGATAGAGCAGGTTCGGCATTGTCGCTTGCTTGCATCGAGGACTTCGGCTGGTCTAAAATCCTAGAGGGTGCGGATTGGTTTCACTTTACGGGGATTACGCCGGCACTAGGCGACAACGTGGCAAAGATTTGCGAACAGGCTTGCAAAACCGCCAAGGATATGGGAGTGAAAATCTCTTGCGACCTCAACTATCGCGCTAAACTGTGGAGTAGAGAAAAGGCACGTGCCGTGATGAGCGAGCTTTGCAAATACGTCGACGTGTGTATTGCCAACGAGGAGGACGCAAAGGACGTCTTTGGCATAGAAGCCGACGCCACCGATATCTACGGAGGTAAACTCAATCACCAAGGCTACAAAACGGTAGCTACGCAACTTGCCGAGCAGTTCGGCTTTGAAAAAGTCGCCATAACTCTCCGTGGCTCGATTTCCGCCAGCGACAACGATTGGGCGGCAATGCTCTATGACGGCAAAGAGTTTTGGTTTTCTAAACCCTACCGCTTGCATATAGTCGATAGAGTGGGCGGCGGAGATTCATTTGGCGCAGGCTTGATTTATTCTCTCATCACAGGCAAAACGAGCAGTGAAGCCATAGAATTTGCCGTTGCCGCCTCAGCCCTCAAGCATTCCATCGAAGGCGACTACAATAGAGTCACCGTTGCGGAAGTGGAAAGGTTGGTAGGTGGGGATGGGAGTGGGCGTGTGCAACGCTGAATTTGACGGCATATCTGCTTCGTAATACATTGTCGAGCGGAGATTTTGCTCAGTCACGTACGTCCAAGTACGCTCCTATCGCAAAAACTCCGCTCTTCGCGTCTTACTCGCACCTATGCCGTCAAAGATACCTCGTGATGCTTTGTCGAACCTGCGTTTTTGTTCGGTTACGTACGCTCAAGTACGCGCCTTCACAAAAGCCTCGTTCTCCTCGCCTGACTTGTAATTTCAGCGTTTAGCGAGTTTATATTACTTGGTACTTGTAATTACGCACCTATGCCGTCAAAATAAAAGTACGCGCCCTCACAAAAGCCTCGTTCTCCTCGCCTGACTTGTAATTTCAGCGTTTAGCGAGTTTATAGTACTTGGTACTTGTAATTAGTCTTTGTCTTACTCGCATCTACGCACCCAAAGGAAAAGGAGAAACTCGCATTTACACAAAGGAGGCTTCAAGCGGATGAGATTCCCACGGCTTGCAAGCAAGCCTCTGAATGACAAGGTAGGGCAACCCTTCCACCGCTACTGCGGTTTTCTTACGACATAGGTGCGAGTTAGACAAGGAGAGCGAGGATTGGGCGACAGGAGCATACTTATTGTATGTGACTAAGCACAACCGCAAGTTCGACACAGTATAACGACGCAAATATGACGTAAGACCACCTTCCCGAACACAAAGGACGGCTTTTTATATGGACGAGATTCCCACGGCTTGCAAGCAAGCCTCTGAATGACAAAAACAATCCCTCCGTCTCGGCAAAGCCGAGCCACATCCCTTTACACAAAGGAGGTTTCAAAAGGAAGAGATTGCGACAAATATTTACTCATCAATTGTAAACATTTGTTTGTAATTGGTGAGTAATTGTGTTATACTACCATTATGGACAAGGTGATTTTGCATTGTGACGCCAACAATTTTTATGCGAGTGTGGCGTGCATGTTGGACAAAAGTTTAGAGGGTAAGTGCGTGGCGGTGGCGGGAGATCCCACCAAGAGGCACGGTATTATTTTGGCTAAAAACCAAAGAGCCAAGGAGATGGGCGTCAAGACGGGCGACGTGATTTGGGAGGCGCAAAAAAAGTGTCCCGACCTCGTGTTGGTTGCTCCACGCTACGATATGTACGTCAAATATTCCGATATCTTGTTCGACATATACACGCAGTACACCGATAGGGTGGAACCCTTTGGTATAGACGAGTGTTGGTTGGACGTGACGCATTCGCTCAAACTGTTTGGCAGTGGAGAAGAGATTGCCGACACCTTGAGAGAGAGGGTAAAGAGGGAAGTAGGGATAACTATCTCGGTGGGGGTGTCCTTTAACAAGATTTTTGCCAAGCTCGGCTCGGATATGAAAAAGCCCGACGCTACCACCGTCATCAGTAGAGAAAACTACCGCCAAAAGACGTGGAATTTGCCTGTAGGCGATATGCTGATGATAGGTCGCAAGACTTGCGCTAAGCTGGAGTTGATGGGAGTAAAAACGATAGGCGACCTTGCTAAGACCAACGTTGAGGTGCTGAAAAGGAAGTTTGGCATCAACGGCGAAAAAATGTACCAAAACGCCAACGGAATAGGCGACGATGAGGTAAGACTGTATTATCAACCGCATATCCCTAAGAGCATAAGCAACGGCACGACTATGCCCAAGGACGTGACGGAGATGAGCGAGATAAACGCCGTGCTCACCGCATTGAGCGAAATGGTGGCGATAAGAATGCGTAGATATGACTTCGAGGCTAGTGGCGTGGGGGTGGCGATAAGATACAACGACTTTAGCGGGATTTCGCAACAAGCAAGGCTGGTGGTGCCCACCGCCAACGCAGGCGTAATTAGGGACAATGCCGTGAAGTTGCTCAATCAAGTCAGACGACTAGACAAGCCTATCAGGGGACTATACGTCTTTGCGTGGGACCTTAGCACCGACAAAGAGAGACAAGCAACCCTTTGGAACGACTGTGAGCAAGGTGAGAAGAAGAGTAGGCTGGATAGAAGTATAGACTGCCTAAGAAGTAAGTACGGCTACAACGTGGTGCAGTCGGCAAGAGTGCTCGAACACCCGTATCTTTGCGGGCAGTTGGAGGATAGTGATTTTAGACCATTTAAGAAATAACGCTTTTGACGGCATATCTGCTTCGTAATACTTTGTCGAGCGGAGATTTTTGCTCAGTCACGTACGCCCAAGTACGCTCCTGTCGCAAAAACTCCGCTCTTCGCGTCTTACTCGCACCTATGCCGTCAAAACTATTCTAACAAACTTTACTTTTGGGCAACTTTTCTTGCTCACGTAAGCTTTAGTACGCTCGCTTCGATAAAGTCGCCTTTTTCCTTGTCTTGCTCGCATCTCCACCGCGAGAGAATAGTTTGGTTAGACAGATTTAGTCGTACTATCAAAGGATAAGATTGAATTTGACAACCCTTCCACCACCTATGGTGGTCCCCCTTCCCTTGCACAGGGACGGCTTTTTATATGGACGAGATTCCCACGGCTTGCAAGCAAGCCTCTGAATGACAAGGTAGTGCAACCCTTCCACCGCTACTGCGGTTTTCTTACGACATAGGTGCGAGTTAGACAAGGAGAGCGAGGATTGGGCGACAGGAGCATACTTATTGTATGTGACTAAGCACAACCGCAAGTTCGACACAGTATAACGACGCAAATATGCCGTAAGACCACCTTCCCGAACACAAAGGACGGCGGGCAATCCCTCACCCGGCAAAGTCGGGAATCCCTTTTACACAAAGGAGGCTTCAAGCGGATGAGATTCCTACGGCTTGCAAGCAAGCCTCTGAATGACAAAAACAATCCTTCACCCGGCAAAGTTGGGAATCCCCCTTTACACAAAGGAGGCACAAAATGATAGAGATTGCCACGTTTCACTCGCAATGACACAACACAAGAGATTGCCACAGTATACTGCGTATACTTCGCAATGACATAAAGAAGTTGGGGTTGTCACGTTTTACTTTGATAACGCAAAATGTACACAGCACAATGACAAAGCATTATCGCAATGAATAAACGTTAGGCTATGCTGAAAGACAAAAAACTCGATACGTATCGAGTTTTTTGCTATTGATTATGTGATTTTGGATAAATATTATTTTGAATAAAGTTGAAGGAAAACTATTCTTTTCTGCCGATGAGATAGTCTATATCTTCGTCAAAAAAATCGGCAATTTTGCATAGGTTGGTGAGGGTGATTTCTCTTTGGCAAAGCAAATATCTCGATATGGTCTGTTGCGGAATGCCGACCTTTTTGGCAAGGTCGGATACCGACATATCGCCCATCAAGATTTTAAGATTTTTCGCAAAAGCCTCAATCAAATCTTCTTTCATATAGTTATTTTACACCAATCGGTGTATAATATTTGACATTACACCAAATGGTGTGATATATTTGAATTAAAATAATATCCAAATATGGCAGTATAAAGGATAAAGGAGAGAATTATGAAAAAGAGAATACTACTCGTATTGTGCATGATAATGCTGTTGATTATGTCAACGGCTCTAGCTGTGGCGTGCTCCAACAAGGACAAAGCACCAGCAGACGACAATAGCGGAATAACTAATGATGGTGGCAACGGCGACAACGGCGGTGACAACAGTGACACCTCGGGCATTGTCGACGTGTCAAAATTTCTTACTTACGAACTCAATGAAGACGGCAATAGCTATGCAGTGACGGGATTGACAAATGAAGGATATAGATTAGTTAGAATTACGGATAATGGTGAAAATTTGAGAAAAACAGTTAGAGGTAAACTGATAATACCATCTCAATATCAAGGAAAGCCTGTGACGAGCATCGCCTCGGTAACTGATGAGAGGAATGTGTTTGCCTATTGTACAGGCTTAGTAGAGGTGGTAATCCCCGATAGCGTAACAAGTATAGGATTTAGTGCATTCTCGCTTTGCAGTAGCCTGACAAGTATAACTATACCAGCAAGTGTAAATAGTATAGAAGATAATGCGTTCTATATTTGTTATAGTTTAAGAGAAGTATATAATAAATCTTCTCTTAATGTAGTTGCAGGAAGTAGAGATAATGGTTGGGTAGGAGCTTGGGCAAAAAACGTATATACACAAGTAGGTGAAAGTAAATTAAGCACCTACATGGACGACTATATTATTTATTCGGAAGGCGAAGAAAAACTATTGGTCAAATATATTGGCAATGAATCCAACGTAGTCTTACCTAATGAAATTACGGGAATAGATTCAATGTGTTTTTTTTATGAAAATAATATAAGTAGCATTACTGTTCCTAACAGCGTGACTAATATAGGATTTGCAGCATTCACTAGCTTTTTAAGCCTGACAAGTATAATTATACCTAACAGTGTGACGAGTATAGGAAATGATGCATTCGAATATTGCAGTAGCCTAACAAGTATAACCATACCTGACAGTGTGAAGAGTATAGGAGATTGGGCTTTCTTTAGATGCAGTGCTCTGACAAGCATAACCATACCTGACAGTGTGACGAGTATAGGAAATAGTGCATTCTCTGGTTGCAGTAGCCTCACAAGTATAACCATACCTGACGGCGTGACGAGTATAGGAAGTAGTACATTCAATGGTTGCAGAAGCTTGACAAGCATAACTATACCTGACGGTGTGAATAGTATAGGAGATAATGCATTCAATGATTGTTGTAGTCTAATAGAAGTATACAATAAGTCTTCTCTCGATATAGTAGCAGGAAGTAATGATTATGGCAAAGTAGCTTATTATGCTAAAAACATATATACCGAGGAAGGCGGAAGTAGACTCAGTACCGACGCCAATGATTATATTATTTATACTGACGGAGTAGATAAAATATTGGTAAAATATAACGGCAATGGTACTCAACTGACCTTGCCAAACGGTATTACTGAAATAAACCAATATGCATTCTATAATTGCAGAAGCTTGACAAGCGTAACTATACCTAACAGTGTGACGAGTATAGGAAGTAGTGCATTCAATGGTTGCAGAAGTTTGACAAGCATAACTATACCTGACGGTGTGAATAGTATAGGAGATAATGCATTCAATGGTTGCTGTAGTCTAATAGAGGTATACAATAAGTCTTCCCTTGATATATTAGCAGGCAATTGGAACCATGGTTTCGTAGCATATTTTGCTAAAAACGTCTATACTGAGGATGGTGGAAGTAAATTAAGCACCGACGCCAATGACTACGTTATTTATACTGACGGAGCAGATAAAATATTGGTAAAATATATAGGCAAAGATACCGATTTGACCTTGCCAAGCGGTATTACGAAGATATATAATCATGCATTCGAAGATTGCGATAGCCTAACAAGCATAACCATACCTAACGGTGTGACGAGTATTGGAGATGATGCATTCGATAATTGCAGTAGCCTAACAAGCATAACCATACCAGACAGCGTGACGAGTATAGGAGGAGGGGCATTCAGCGGTACGGCTTGGTTCAATGAACAGCTAGACGGCTTAGTCTATGCAGGTAAGGTAGCGTATGAATATAAAGGGACAATGCATAGCAATACGTCGATAGTTATCAAAGAAGGTACTTTGGGTATAGCAGATTATGCATTCGATAATTGCAGTAGTCTAACGAGCATAACTATACCTGACAGTGTGACGAGTATAGGAGATAGAGCTTTCTTTAGATGCAGTGCTCTGACAAGTATAATTATACCTAACAGTGTGGCGAGTATAGGAAATGGTGCATTCGAATATTGCACTAGTCTAACGAGTATAACGTTTGAAGAAAATTGTCAACTCGCGAGTATAGGAAATTACATATTCTCTAGATGCAGTGCTCTGACAAGCATAACCATACCTAACGGTGTGACGAGCATAGGAAAAGATGCATTTTCTGAATGCAGTAGCCTAACAAGCATAACCATACCTAACAGTGTGAAGAGTATAGGAGATTGGGCATTCGAAGATTGCAGCAGCCTAACCGAGATCAACTATCAAGGCACGGTACGAGATTGGTATTTTATCAACAAAGGTATTTCTTGGGATTACGCTACGGGAAATTATACAATATATTTTACCGATGACAATATAAGCAATTAATTTATAAAGACGCACTTGATAAAAGTGTGTCTTTTTACAACCCTCCACCTATGGTGGTACCCCTTCCCTTGCACGGGGACGGCTAATAAGTGGATAGAGATTGCCACTGCTAAAGCCTCGCAATGACACAACACAAGAGATTGCCACAGTATACTGCGTATACTTCGCAATGACATAAATTAGTTGGGATTGCAACGTTTCACTTTGATAACGCAAAATGTACACAGCGCAATGACATAATTATAAATTGATAATATAATAGCAACGAAAAACGCAAGTAAGATATTTTACTTGCGTTTTTCGTTATGAGTGTTGAATTTTTTAGAAAGTCGAAACGATTTTTTTGAGGTAGTCTTTGAGCTTGTCGTTGATTGTATCGTCACGCAGACCGTATTCTATCGAGGCTTCGATGTAGCCTACCTTGTCGCCGACGTCGTAGCGCTTGCCCTCGAAGTCGTAGGCGTATGCGCCGCTGGTGTTGGCAAGGGTAAGTATGGCGTCTGTGAGATAGAGCTCTCCGCTCGGGCTAGGTGGCGTGGTCTCGAGGATATCGAATATATCGGGCGTGAGTACGTATCTACCCATGCTGGCAAGGGTGGAAGGTAATTGGTCGATAGGCGGCTTCTCGACGAAGCCTTTGATCTCGGTATATCTGCCTTTGACTAATCCCGGTTGAACTACGCCGTATTTGATAGCTTCTTCTCTAGGTACGTTCTGACAGCCGACTATCGTCTTGCCCGTCGTCTCATAAGCTTTGATGAGTTGGGATAGGGCAGGGGAGGTAGGGTTGTACACCACGTCGTCGCCGTATATTACGCCAAAAGGCTCGTTGCCGACGAAGGCTTTGGCAAGCAAAATGGCATGTCCCGAGCCTTTCATTTCTTTTTGTCTGATATAGTGGAAGTTAGCCATATCGGCAATATCTCTCACCACCTTGATTGCCGCCTGCTTGCCTGCTTTGGCTAGCAAGTTCTCAAGTTCTACGGCATAGTCGAAGTGGTCTTCGATACACTTTTTGTTTTTGCCAAGAATAATCAATACGTCGGTTATTCCGCTATTGACGGCTTCTTCTACTACGTATTGCAAAGTCGGCGTATCTACTATAGGGAACATCTCCTTGGGCAACGACTTGGTTGCAGGCAAAAATCTCGTTCCAAACCCCGCCGCGGGTATTACTACTTTTGTAACTTTTTGCATAGGCACTCCTATATTATCGTTATCGTTATCGTTATATTAGCGATAAGGATATTGGCGATTGATTATAATAATAGTATATTATATTCTATCAAAAAAATCAATACCCTCTAAGAATTATGTCGGATTGCCAAGAACAAAGCGAAAAATTGTAAAAAAATTGAAAAAATAGCTCAAAACTATTGACAATACATTTTTTGGTGATATAATAAAGTCAAAGGTCAAAGAAAGTCAAACATTAGAAGTGGCTGATAAAGGAGGTAAATATGGCAAATATATCTGATACGATAGAAGAATTTATCTTGTCGGTGATAGGCGATGACGACAGTTTGCAGTTGTCAAGAAACGAACTAGCCAATTATTTCGCCGTTGCGCCAAGTCAGATAAATTACGTGCTGGCAACCAGGTTTAATACCGATAAAGGTTATATCATAGAATCTAAGAGAGGCGGAGGCGGATTTGTCACGCTGATAAGAATGTGCAAAGGCGACAATTATTTGTCGGAGATATTGGACGAGATTGAAAGGCTCGACGGTATGACCTATCAAAAAGCAAGCAATATTATAGATAGGTTGCTGAGAGATGAAGTAATTGACGAAAAACAGGCAAATATTATAAAAAGTGCGGTGAGCGATAAGGCACTCAACGTGCCTATGAATAATAATAAACTGAGAAAAAACGTGTTTAGTCAAATATTGATAGGACTAAATAGGGGGTAGGCGATATGAAAATGTGTGAAATATGCGGAAAACACCCTGCAACGATATTTATAAAAACAAATATAAATGGTGTTAAGACGGAAAAACAAGTGTGCGCAGAGTGCGCAAAGATGATGCAAGACTCCACGGGATTTGCAGATATACTAGGAGGCTTTATGAGTTTTGGCAATATGTTTAGTACGCCAAGCCCACACACTATGAGAGTGTGCCCTAAGTGCGGTATGTCGGAGAGGGAGGTGTTGGATCAATCTCGCTTTGGATGTAACGAATGTTACGAAACTTTTGGAGATTTAGTCGATAGCTTTGTCGGTAACCTCGGAGGCAAGACCTACGGTGGGGAGGGCAAGGTAGAAAAAAGTGCGAAACAAAAACCAAAATCCAAGCTTGAAATCTTGAAAGAAGAGTTGGACAAGGCGGTGGAGGAGAAGGACTTCCTCAAAGCTAACGATATACACAACCAAATCCTCGCATTGAAAAAAGGAGAATAGTATATGGATAGTATGAAAGACGTGGTTTTTTCTACTAGAATAAGACTAGCTAGAAATATCAAAGACTTGCCTTTTCCGCACCGTCTAAGCGGACAAGAAGAGATATATAGCGTGTTGATGAAGGGCGTGGAACAAGCCGTGAGTGGTTTGATGAAAGCGAGCTTCTACAAAATGAGCGATATGGACGAACTCACCAAACAAACTTTGGTGGAAAAACACCTCATTAGCCCGGGACTCACCCAAAGTCAATACGGCGCAGTAGTGGTAAGCAAAAACGAGGACGTGTCCGTGATGATCAATGAAGAGGATCACATAAGAGAGCAGTGTATCATGGACGGGTATGCTCCCGAACAAGCCTATTCGAAGATAGCCGAGGTGGACAAAGAAATAGGCAAAGTGCTGGATATAGCACATGACGAAAAACTAGGATATCTCAATACGTGTCCGACAAATCTCGGTGCAGGTATGAGGGCTTCGGTGATGTTGTTTTTGCCAGCACTTGCTACGAACGGCACAATAGGAAGCATAATAAGAAGTATACAAGACCTTGGATTTACTACACGTGGCGTGTACGGCGAGGGTAGCAAAGCTCAAGGATTTATGTATCAAATATCCAATCAAGCCGCTATCGGTCAAAGCGAAAGACAGATATTGGATAGACTAAACGCCGTGGTGATGAAGATAGTCGACGCCGAAAGACAGGCTAGAAGCAATCTTGCTAAGACGCAAGGCATCAAACTAAAAGATACCATTATGCGTGCCTACGGAACGCTGAAATATGCCGTGATGATGAGTAGCGAAGAATTTATGGAATTGCTGGCTATGGTAAAGTGGGGCGTATGCGAGCATTATATAGATGCGGATATGGACAAACTTAATAGCCTAATTACGGTGACTCAACCGGCAATGCTGTGCAAATTGGCAAACAAAAAGTTGGGGGCAGACGAAAGAGACGTGGCAAGAGCGGCTATGGTAAGGAATTTGCTCAAAGATAAACTATAGGAGGGGTAGTATGAAAAGATTTAGTAGTGAATGTGAAGAGGTTATGAATAAAGCGATGGAATATGCGGCGATGAGCGGCGGACTTTTGGGTACGGAGCACATTATATGCGGTATGATTGACGTCGATGATAGCTATGCCGGAGTATTGCTCAAAGAAAGCGGGCTAATCAAGGAGCATATAGGAATGTTGATTCAAATCGACGGGGGCAATCAAGCGGTAACTTTGAGTACACGTACGCGCAACGTGCTTGCTAATGCGGAAATATTTGCCGACAAGGTACACGAAGCAACAATAGCTTCGGATAAGCTTCTCTACGCAATTTTGTGCGAAAAATCTTCTTACGCATATAAGGGATTGGAGAGCTTTGGCGTCAATATCGAAGCGGTGAAGAATAAAATTATTCAAGGTGTAGGCAAGTCGAAAAACAAAATAAGTAAAGAAGACGCCGTCGAACAGTACAAAGCTTTGCTCGAAAGAACCGACGCAATAAAGCAACAATTGATAAAGAGAATAGAGAAGAACAGTGGAAAACAAGTCAAAAACATAGAAGTTGACAACGACGATGACGACGACGATTTGTCTAGCAACAAGGCTCTGGAGGGCTTTGGCATAGACCTGACCAAAAGAGCTAAACAAGGCAAGCTCGATCCGGTGATTGGCAGAAGTAAAGAGATTGAGAGAATTATCCAAATACTAAGCCGAAGAACTAAAAATAATCCGGTGTTGATTGGCGAACCCGGCGTAGGCAAGAGTGCAGTCGTAGAGGGCTTGGCTCAAGCTATTGTGAGTGGTGACGTACCCGAAATGCTAAAGAATAAGAAGGTATTTAGCCTAGATATGGCAAGTTTGGTGGCGGGCACTAAGTATAGAGGCGACTTTGAGGAAAGACTCAAAAAAGCTATCGATACAATCAAAGAAGACGGCAATATAATATTGTTTATCGATGAAATCCATACCATTGTGGGCGCAGGATCTACGGGCGAAAACGGAATGGACGCCGCCAATATCCTCAAGCCACAATTGGCAAGAGGCGAGTTGCAAACCATAGGCGCAACAACTCTGGACGAGTATAGAAAGTATATCGAGAAGGATAGCGCACTAGAAAGAAGATTCCAGCCTATTACCGTAGATCCGCCTAGCGTTGAGGATACCGTCCGTATTCTCAAAGGATTGAGAGAGAGATACGAACAACATCACAAGGTGACTATTACCGATGAGGCGATTCAAGCTGCGGCGGAGCTTAGCGATAGATATATAAGCGATAGATATTTGCCCGACAAAGCCATAGACCTTATTGACGAGGCGGCAAGCCGTAAAAAAATCGGAGCCAACGTCGCTCCTAAGGAGATAAAAGATAACGAAGACAAGTTGATGAGTTTGAAGGTGGAATTGGAGAACGCTAAGACTCATAGCGACTATCTCAAATGCCACGATATACAACAACAAATCAATACGCTTGAAGAGAAGATTGCTAAAGATAAGGACAAATGGCAAGATAGTCAAGTCGATCACGAATTGTCTATCGGCGAGCATGAGGTTGCGGAGATAGTTTCGGCTTGGACGGGCGTGCCTGTGGTGAAAATTACCCAAAGCGAGAGCGAAAAACTGCTTGACCTAGAGAAAATCTTGCGTAAGAGAGTAATCGGTCAGGACGAGGCGGTGGAAGCCGTTGCTAAGGCGGTACGAAGAGCGAGAGTGGGCATCAAAGATCCTAAAAGACCTATCGGTTCATTCATATTCTTAGGTCCTACGGGCGTTGGTAAAACCGAATTGTCCAAAGCGTTGGCTGAGGCAATGTTCGGTAGCGAAAACTTGATGATAAGAGTGGATATGAGCGAATATATGGATAAGGCTAACGTATCCAAAATGATTGGCTCCGCGCCCGGTTACGTGGGTTACGACGAAGGCGGACAACTGACCGAACAAGTGAGAAGAAAACCTTATTCCGTAATACTCTTCGACGAGATAGAAAAGGCACATCCCGACGTATTCAATATCATGTTGCAGATACTCGAGGACGGTAGATTGACCGACTCGCACGGTAGAGTGGTAAGCTTCAAAAATACCATTATCATCATGACTTCTAATATCGGCGCTCAAGAAATCAAAGCTACTAAGAGTCTAGGCTTCGGCGACAACAAAGATAGCTATGAGAATATGAGAGAAAGACAAATGGAAGCTCTCAAAAAGGCTATGAGACCGGAGTTTATCAACCGTATCGACGATATAGTGATTTTCCGTTCGCTCGAGAATGACGATATGAAGAATATTGCAGGTCTTATCGTTGACAACCTCATAGGCAGACTTGCCAAAAACGGATATATGCTTTCGGTATCCAACAGTGCTAAAGATTTGATTATTGAAAAGGGCTCCGACGCTCAATACGGCGCAAGACCTCTGAGAAGAGCAGTGCAAAGAATGATTGAGGACGAGCTGTCCGAGCGTATCCTCAAAGGCGAATTTGCAATAGGCGACGAGATTGACGTAGATAGAGAAGACGACAAGCTGACCTTTGCAAAAAAAGTGTAAATAATTTCAAAAGCCCCCTTGAAGAGAGGGCTTTTGTATGTTATAATCAAAGTACAAAATAGGTGTGACACAGTTGGTGTCTGCACCGCAAGGAGGACAACATGAGAGTAGAAATCGTATCCAAAAACTACAAGGTATCCGACCACATCAAAGACATCATCGAGATGAAGTTAGAAAAGTTTGCCAGATATTTTGAAGACGACGCCGTAGCAAAAATTATGCTGAAAGAGATTGGCAAAGAAAAGTACGTGATGGAGATAACAATCTTCTTCGGCGGTAATATGGTAAGAAGTGAAGTAACGTCAGACAATATGTACAACAATATCGACATTGCATTGCCAAAGATTGAAGGTCAGATTAGAAAACATCGCACCAAGCTCGGCAAAATGAGAAAGAGTGCTTTGGATGCGGAAAGCTTGTACGAGATACCTCAATCCAAAGAAAAAGAGCTTGTTAAGACTAAATCCTTTCAACTCAAAAAAATCAGCGTTGCAGAGGCTATTGCCGAGATGGAGCTTGTCGACCACGACTTCTTTGCTTTTGTCAACGAAGCTAACGGTATGGTCAATATAGTGTATAGAAGAACCGACGGCAACGTAGGCTTGATTGACCTGGTATACTAATTGATAGACAAACAAATATAGCGCTAATCGACAATTATTTTGAATTAAATATCGGCTGAAATATGCCGATATTTTTGTGCTTTCGCTTGCTTTTTGGCGGGCATAAGTATTAAAATTGACGTGTGAGCAATATGCTACGTTTGCTCCGAAATACTACAAAAAGTCAATACGTGTCGCAAAAAGGAGAAAAAGTATGAACGAACAATGGCAAATCGTGCAAGTGCAAAAGCAAGAAATACAAGAGTTTAGCAAGTATGCAAAAGGTATTTGGGGCGAGTATTTTACCGCACTTCTTTCCGACGAGCAAATAGCGTATATGCTAGATATGTTTTTGTCGATAGAGGTGCTCACGAAACAATTTGACGGCGACTACAAATATTATTACTGTTTGGTGGACGGCAAAAAAGCAGGATTTATAGGTCTCGAATATGAAAAAGACGCCTTGTTTTTGTCCAAACTCTATCTAGCTAAAGAGTATAGGGGCAGGGGCTTGGCAAGCAAAATGTTTGCCTTTATCGAAAAGCAGGCAAAAGACTGCGATTACCATAAGATATACCTAACTTGCAACAAGTACAACCGCCATTCGTTGGACGTATACGCCAAGAAAGGCTTTGAAATAGTCGAAAGCGTGGTGACGGATATCGGTAGCGGGTTCGTCATGGACGACTACGTATTAGAAAAGAAAATATAATTTGTGTGGACACAACGCAAGCGTTGTGTTAGAATTGAGTATATGAGAAGCAAAATATTGACTATTCTGGCAATTGTCGCCACGTTATGTTTGAGTACCTTCCTGCTGAGCGCTTGCAAGAGCGTTGAGCAGTCTTTGGCGTACAACGACGACGTGGAAGCCAGATATGCCGACGGAATAAGCGTAGTCGGTACTGCCGACGCTCCGACTTATGCCGTGGAATATCAAAATAAAGCCAGGGTAGAACAACAAATGTACGTGGACAACACCGTCAAGGGCTTGCATTTGACGGGACTTTATTTGCCCAAAGGCGAGACGATAAGCGTTACGATTGGGGCGGAAACGGCACAAAAGAGTCACAAAATCGTCATCAATAGTTGTCTTAGTAACAAAGAAACGATAGAACTCAATTCCGTAAGAACGCAATATACTTCCACTGTCGGCGGTAGAGTCGATATTTTGGTGGACGGCGCAGTGGAAGAAAAGAACGTGTTCGAAATAAAAATAGACGGCTGTGTGAGAATGCCGTTCTATCGTCTGGGCGTAGAGAGAGAAAAACCGCAAGCCGAACAAAACGGTTGGGCTACGCTGGATTGTGGCAATATCAGATTTGTCTTCCCGTCCGAGGCACTAGACGATATTAACGCACTTGACGACAGCTTGAAATGGTGGCGTTCGGCAGTGGAAGCGATGAGCAGAATGACGGGCGTCAAGTATATTGACGGCGACCTGTCGCCTATCATGGTGGTGGTCGATCCAAGCATCGAAGGCGTAGGCGGGGAATGGAACAAAACCGAAAAGTACGTCAGAGTGGGCATGAGCGGTTTTGTCGGAGTGACTGATTACGACAACCTCAAGGTTGGCGGTGGAAAGCACCTTTTGTATATGCTTGGCAATATGCTCGCAGACGGCGCGGACGGCTACGACGAAGGTCCTTTGCAAGACAAATTAGGCAAGGTAATATCCAATCTCACCTATATCATCATGACCGACAACGTCAAAGGCGGTGAGGGCAACGGCATTGCCAACGCCTACTTGCAATTAGAAAAGGCAGTGTCGGGTGAGAGCTTAGAAAGCAGTAATATTGAGGTCTTTTTTGACGGACTTTTGCATTCCGTAGGCATGCAAAAGACAATCAACGCCTTGCAACAATATAAGTATACGATGAAACAAAGCTCTGCCGCAGACAAGTGGAGCCAATATATCAAAGATATCAGCGGGGACAGTATCGAAATAGGCGGAGATAAGGTAGAGTTGATTGGAATGGATTTGTCGTACTATTGCGATTGGCTAGGTATGGGCGTGTCGCAAGAGTGCAAGGACGCAATGAGTGAAAAAGAGTTGTTTGTGCCCGTGCAATCTCAATACGCTACGGGTGTGAGCCGAGATAATTGCCAGACGGGTATCAGCCTTGCTTTGGGACAAAAGACCATAATAGATTTTGCATCTTCTATCGTGTCGCCATTGCCTGGTTGGAAGGTGGAGAGCGTGGAAGGCAACGGTTGGGTTGCTACCGAAAGCGGTAGGTACGAGTACAATCCTTCCGTCGAAAGACTTGTCGACGAATTCCAACTAAATCTTGTCAACGGAGAATTGAGGACAAAGCTGTACGGTAGAGTCACGGTAGATATTAGGGTAGCCTCGTATCAAGTGTATAGAGATATAGCGTTTAGGGACGTGGATAAGGCTATAAAGGGCGTGGCTGATATGACGCCTAGCGATGCGGCAAGTTTGTCAAAAGCACAAGTGCCGGAAGAAAAAGAGGTGGACGACAGCAGATATTCCTTCGGTGTGACTAAGGGAAGTCTACAAGTCAAAGAGGACGGCAAATACACCTTTTTCCTTAAGAGCAAAGGCTTGGTCAAGGTCAACTTCGGTGTAGCCGAATATATGTTTGAAATGTTCAACAACTATCTCACCGTCAGCGACTATACGCAAGAGTTGAAGTGCCAACTTGCCTTAGAAAGCGACAAAGTGTATAACTTTGAGATTTTCGTTTTGTCAACGCAAGGCGGCGGTTGGGCAACGTTGGGTATCGAAACACCTTACGGCGTACAGGATTTGGGACAAGATAACATTGTCTATCGGAATATGAAAAGAAGCGACGTAGTGTGCTACGAAAGTCCAATCTTGCCGATAGAAAACATTGATTTGCATAGCCAAGTTTTTAGCGACTTTTTGTCCTCGAGATGGGTGTTGACCAATGCGATAGAACTCAAAGAGAACAGTAACGATATCTATCTATTCGACGACAACAATGCCACTTATTTTGAGCCTAGCAATATAGACAATAGTTACGTCATCGAGTGGGATATGCAGTCGGAAAGGGGGGCAGAATATCTGTCGTTGGACGTCAAGACCGATATGCTGGGCGCAAATATCAAAGTTCAGACGGCTAGTATCGCAAATCAATGGCAAGACGTTTTGGTGGCAACTATCGACGCTACCCAAACCGTCTTAGAGTTTGGCAAAAACGTGAACTGTAGATACGTCAGATTGACAATAGACAAACAGACCGACTTCGTTTGTTCGATTGGAGGTGTGGCTTTGGGAAAAATTGTTGACCAAAGCCGTATCGTGCCTAATACAAGCACGGCTATATCATATCAAGGCGAGTGGAAGAGTATAGAAAAATACGCGAGCGTCAACGGCTCGCTTGCCGGCAACGTGGACAAAAACTGCGCTATGGAATACGAGTTTTACGGCTCGATGATTGCCGTATATGCAACTAAGGACAGCTCTTTCGGACACGCTAAAGTATATATCGACGGCAAAGAACATTCGATAGTCGATTTGTCTAGCGACGTGGCAAGATGTGGCGTCAGAGTATTCGCCCAAGAGTTTGAAACTATGGGACTGCATACTATCAAACTCGTGCCCGTTGACGATGATAAAATTAATATCGACTATCTGACGGTAATCGAGGGCGTAAGACCTGAGCAAGAACCCGCTAAGTTTAATTATTGGCTCATTGCAATTATTCCTGCAGTGGCATTGATGGGCTTCATCGTGGCTTTGATTGCCGACAAAATATCCAAAAATCGCAAAAAAGCTCACTGAACAATATTGCAAAATAAACCAATACGTATCGACAATTAGTGCGCATCGCCATAAAAAGCGGTGCGTAAATTTTTCGTAGGTGAGCAACCAAAATTTTTGCGCATACTATGTATCGTGCGACGTGCCTGACAAAAATCAACCGAATGCCGATTTTATTATACAAAATACCTTATTGCTCGGCTAAATTCGTTTGACACTTGCTACGCCAAAGGCTATAATTATGTCGACTGAAAGGAGTTACTAAAGAGGTATGGACTACACGTTTTTATTGGTTTTGGCAGTAATACTGTTTTCTACCAAACTGTTCGGCATTGTTATGAAAAAACTCGGCTTGCCACAGGTGTTGGGATATCTACTTGCAGGTATTATTCTCGGAGCGACGGGATTGGTTAAGAAATCGACCGAATTGACGATTTTTGCCACTATCGGCGTCAACCTCATTATGTTCTCGGCGGGATTAGAAACCAATATCAAGGAGATTAAGCGTAACGGTGCGGCATCGGTGCTGATTACTTTGTTGGGCGTCATCGTGCCTATGTTGGTGGGCTTTGGTATTTCGTGGATTTTGCCGGGACTGTCTATGAAGGAAAGATGGTTTTTTGGCGTTATCCTTACGGCAACGTCCGTCGGTATAACAGTGGCATGTCTAAAAGAATTGGGCGTGCTCCACGGCAAAGTAGGTGCATCTATCATCACGGCGGCGGTGCTTGACGATATTATAGGCATAGTGGTTTTGGCATTCTTTACCGCAGAAGCCAAGGACGAACATATCGGCGTAAGACTTATCAAGGCTTTTGGCGGAGATATGAGCAATCTTGCAGGCTTTGCCGTATTGCTCAACGTGGTGCTCTTCTTTGCAATGGGCATAGGTCTGGGATTGCTGGTGCATTACGCCTTCAAACTGCTTAGCAAGAGATTTCCTCATACCAGAAGACTGTCGGCTTTTGGATTGATACTTTGTTTCTTGTATGCAGGCGCGGCGGAGAAGTTCTTCGGCGTGGCGGCAATTACAGGCTCGTTCCTTGCGGGTATGATGCTGTCCAATATGCAAGAGACGGAATACGTTGAGAGAAGAATAGACATCAGTGCATATATGCTGTTTTCGCCTATTTTCTTTGCCAATATAGGAATATCGTTGGATTACGCTTCTTTGCTCGACAATATCAACGGTAGATTGGTGCTATTCTCCTTGGCGTTCGTAGTATGCGGTATGCTTGCCAAGGTCATCGGTTGCGGCGCAGGTGCGGCAATGTTTAGATACAAACCTAACCAAAGCCTCAAGGTCGGCGTGGGAATGATGGTGAGAGGCGAAGTGTGCCTCATAGTGGCGCAGACGGGACAAAGAGCGGGCATAATAGATTCGCAATATTTCCCTGCTATCATATTGTTGATAGTCGCTTCTTCGATAGCAACGCCGTTGATACTCAAAGTCTTGTTTAAGAAGTATCCTAACGAGCCGTTGGACGAAGACAAGATAGGTGCAATAGATACCGTAGTCAAAGTCGATGCGGCAATGAGCGAAGTGCGTGAATTTTTGGGAGGCGTCGACGTGCAAAATATCGAGGTCAAGGCTCGTAACCAAAGAGAGGCAATGCAGCAAAATCAGCAAAAAGCAAACAACAAAGACGTGGGAAACCCAACGGAAAATAAATAGTCGTGAATGAATTTTAGATAGAAATGCCCGGAACAATTAAGGTCCGGGTATTTTGCTCCCCGATAAATATGACCTTGTTGTTGAAAAATAAAGTAAAGCGTGTTATTATATAAATATGAACAAAAAGATTGCGGTGTTGACAATTATATTTTTGATACTAGCGTCGTGCTTACTGAGTGCGTGCGAGCCTGATACGGAAGAAAATCCGTCGCTTGACACGCCTGTTTTAGCAAAGGACGGCAACGTAGTGTATTGGGGCGTTGTAGACAACGCAACTACGTACGTAGTCAACGTATGGACTTCATCGCAACAACTGCAAACTACTAGTACCTTATACGAGGCAAATGCCGTCAATTCAATACTGTATTATTCATTGCCACAAGAGCTTGTGGGCACCTATTCGGTAGAAGTCATAGCTTGGGCGGAGGGATATAATAGCTCCAGAGCTACGATAGTGGTGACTATTGACCTTGTGGACGATGATAATAACGTGGACAACGGTAATGGCGAAAATATTACGCCGGATCCCGACGATGAGCAAGGAGAGAATGTCAGCGACGATATTCTTGTAGATGAAGAGGGCGATTTGTTTTTGCCACAAGAGCTGTATTGCAAGAGTGGAAACGACAAGGATTTGGTGATAGACTGCGCTCAGGACGTGACAATAAACGCTATCTCCGCCATAGCGCTAGACGACAAATACGTAGTTGACAACGACAAACATATCATAACGATATCTTCCGAGTGGACGAAAAACTTTTCTGCGGGTGCAAAGATTGCCCTGACGATAGAGTATGGCTTAGATAAAAGCGTCAAGACTTATATCAATTTTGTCCAAGAATTGCCTTATACTCTGTCTAATAACGTAATTACTTATACTAAACTCAGCGGGACGGGATTTAAAGTAAAAATAACAGAGGCAGAAACCAGCTCCGGAATAGTAAAAAAGGTCGCCATTGACGACGTGATTTTGAACAATTCTTATATCAGTTATTCTTCTTCTAGCAATTCATTGACAATTCTGGAAAACCCCGTACTCAAGAGCTTGAGCGTAGGTGAGCATATCTTGCAGGTTTATACCGATCGTGGCATGTCGACCGCTATAATTAAAGTTAGAGTAGGTCTGAAATACGAGCCTTACGACGTCATAATCGACTGCGACGAGAGCTATCCAAAAGCTAAGATTACGTGGAGAGACGACGCCGACGAGGTGCAAAAGTACATAGTCGTAATTGACAACGTGTCGTACGATTCTGTAGGGTATGCCAACCTATTCGACGGCAGAAGCTTCGATGCGACGGGGCTAATCGATAATTATACTCAGGTGCTAGTCAAAGCGGTAGTCGACAGATATACTTATACTTCGCAACCCGTGTATTGTTACGTTGACGTCAACGACGCCGTACAACAAAAATATTTGAGCAAGACATACGAGTTTTTGGGACAAACGCACAACTATTACATTACTAGCGAAGCCGAGATGAAGGACTTTTTGTACTTCTTTCTATTGCATTACGATGAGTTCGAAGATGCAACTGTCGAAGTGGAGGGATTGGATTATAGCGGTTATAAGCAAGCCGACGTGTATTGGTCGATAAACGGGCAACTGCCACAAGGCAATCTATATGACAAGATAACAGGGTACTTAAATACCTTCTCCGAAGGAATGAGTACAAAGCACAACGTCTTCAAAAGTAGCGATGGCAGTAGCAACGAAGTAAGTATTGTTTTGTTGCTAAGAACTGCTATGGAGCCCGAGAGTGCCAATAGTAAAGGCGACCAGCTTTATTACGAATACAACGGCAAACAGGGACGATTTAGTAAGGTAGGACGCAGTATTGACTACGACGATTGGGCAATCAATAAGATAGAAAAAACCGCATCGGTGTCCTCCACGTATGAACTTTATATGGCTATGGAAAGGGGATATAGACCGATTCCAAAGGTCGGAAGCAATGCCGAACGCATTTATAACAAAGCTAAAGACGTGCTGAGAGAAATAATAGACGACTCTATGGACGACCTAGATAAAGTGAGAGCAATATACGATTGGCTCTCTATCAACGTAATATACGACCACAAGTTGGCTTCGGATAGCGGTAATATAATAAAAGGAAGTAAAGAGTACTACGCCTTGTATGGCAATGCGGCGTTCTATGCGGAGGGAGTCTTCGACAATGGACTTGCCGTGTGCAACGGTATCGCAATAGCATTTGATATTTTGTGTAGAATAGAGGGAATAGAGTGCTACAAGGTCTTAGGTCAGGCAGGTAGCGTCGATCACGCATGGAATAGAGTAAAGGTGGGCGGATATTGGTATATAAGCGATCCGACTTGGGGAAGCAAAGCCGTGCGTACCGGAGATTATTACGTGGAATATTTGGTCGAGGACTATATGTTGATGGATTACGAAGAGTCTAAACCATACTACGGAGGCAACCACTATGAGACTACCTCCCGAAGCGGAGGTAGCGAACATTACGCCGGTGATACCAACTACGACGTGTACGCCAACACCTTGTTCTATGACCACGTGTACGGCAGAGTTTACGATACTATATTGTCCCAACGCGATAAAGAGTATATCGACAAGCTGCTCCTGCTTATCGTGGACGATATAGACGGCAATATGGATATAGGAGAGTATAGAATAGGCGTTAAATGCTCACAAACCAAGTGGAATAATCTCTATGGAGCAAGTGCATTCAGCATTGCAGACGGTGGCTATAAGGTTAGTTTTGTCAAGCACCCTAGCGACGACACAAAAGGATTTTTGGTTTTTGAAAAATTAAGCGAGTAGTAAAATAATAGCGTAATTATTAGAGGTAATATATGGAAGAAAAAAGAAAAATAAGGCGAAAGAGCTTTTTTGAGAACCTCAAACAATGCGTAAAGCATAATCAAGCCAAACGCAATTTTGCCGAGCAGTATTATGAGGTGTGCGAGGACGAGTCGGTGAGGATAAGAGTCAACGGCAAAGAGGGCGTTTTTTCGCAACTCGGCGGAAAGGATGACCTTGACGACGACGTGCTAGGCTATATCGAGGGCAAAGCTTACTACGTGCCTATAGATAGACATCTTAAGATTTGCTTTGAGGGTGTGGCTAAAGAGGATAGACAAGCCGTTGTGGACGCATATAAAAAATATTTTAATTTAAAGTTTAACGACAAGTGCCTTGACCTCAAGATTTGTAATATCAAGTCGATAGCGTTGATGTTGATAGGTATAGCTTTTTTGGCGTTGGGAATAATAGTGGAAAAATTTTTGCCGAGTATGCTAATAAGTGAGATACTTACCGTTGCGGCATCGTTTTCTATGTGGGAAAGCGTGGATTTCTTCCTATTGGAACGCACCAATGTCAATACCGAAAAACTCGATACGGCACAACTGCTACTAGCCGAGATAGAATTCGAAGATTAGACGAAGAGCAGTTTGTCAGTTTGGCAACAATCGGTCAATAGATAGTAATCAAAGAGTATAATAACTAAATAATAGTGGTCACCGCCACACCGTATGTAACGATAGCCACTATTTTTAGAAAATTACCCCACCTATCGGTCGGGCAATAGTGGTGCACCCAAAGAGACTCGAACTCCCAACCTTTCGGTCCGTAGCCGAACGCTCTATCCAATTGAGCTATGAGTGCACGCATATAGGTCAAATGCTATTTGCTATATTATTATAAGTTCAACAATTTTATTTGTCAATTGATTTTATCTTTTCAAAATCCAAAAAATATGATAATCTAAACGTATGGAAGTTACGTTAAACCAAAACGAACGCCTCGATGACTTGGAATACAAGGGAATGAGGCTTATTCAGGACAAAAACGGCTATTGTTTTACCTCCGACGCCGTACTGCTTGCCAACTTGGTAAGAGCAGGCAAAAACGACGTGGTGGTGGATTTTGGGTGTGGAAACGGCGTTGTGGCACTATTGGTTGCCGCAAAGACTACGGCAAAGAGCGTAGTGGGAATAGAAATGCAAGAGTGCGCCTACAAGCTTGCCGAGCGTAACGTGGCACTCAACGATATGCAAGATAGAATAAGATTAGTCAACGACGATATTGTCAACGCAAGCAAAGTGCTGGGCAAAGAGAGCGTCAGCGTGGTAGTATGCAATCCGCCTTATTTTGAAAAGGACAGCGGTCAGAAGCGAATGAGCGAGAGCGTGGCACTATCTAGACACGAGAGCACTTGCAGTATGGACGATATAGTCGCTAAGGCAAGCGAAGTGTTAAAATACGGCGGTAAACTATGGATGATACACAAGTGTGAGAGAATGGCAGAGGTGCTCACTTCGATGAGTAATCACAATTTGCAACCCAAAAAGGTAACCTTGATATATCCGAAGGCAGATAAAATACCCGACACTTTCGTGGTGGAAGGTAAAAAATCTTCCGCAACGGGAATGAAGATAGAAAGCATTGTAGTATACGACAATGAGGGTAATATGACCGAGCAAGCCAAGATGCTGTACAACAAATTGTAGTGCAAAAAGTCGATACGTGTCGACAAAATACGCAAAATGGCACAGTGGGTACTATTATTGGAAGGTCGTCTAGACAAGATACGACAAATTTTAACTAAATTTTTGACTGTTATTGCACATTGACGATATATGTGCTACAATATTGATATATAAGATAAGAGGGGAAATATGCTTAATATTTTGGTCGTAGACGACGACAAAGATTTGCTAAACGGAATCGAGAGAGAATTGTCCGTCAATTACAACGTTACGACAGCCGACAACGGAGCAGTGGCATTGGAGATTATTGAAAGACAGAAGTTTGATTGCGTGCTAATCGACATAGTTATGCCACATATCAACGGTTACGAGTTTTGTAGGGCGTTGAGGGAAAGAATGGATTGCACGATAATATTTATGTCGTGTCTTACCGAAGCCGAAACGGTGGGCAAGTGCTTTGAGTTGGGAGCTGACGACTTTATAAGCAAGCCTTTTGGCTTTGGCGAACTAAAAGCCCGCATCAACGCTCGTACCAGCAATGCCGTCAGGAGTGAATTGGTGTACGGCGACTTAATTATTGATAATATCCGCAATAGAGTTACATACAAAAAGAATCCTATCGTGCTCACTAATATCGAATATGATTTACTTTTCTTTTTGGCTTCTCACCCGGATGAGCCTTACAGCAAGGAGGATTTGTATCACCAGATTTGGAAACAAGACTCGCTCGACAGCACTCACACCGTTCAAGCGCATATCTTTACTCTAAGAAAAAAATTGCAAGAAAAAACTCAAAAAGATTATATTACCACCTTTTGGAAAAAGGGGTACTTCTTCAATCCGAAGGCGTAGATTTTTAGATTATGACAAGGCGAGCTATTAGAACAAACATGACTATTGACGCTAGAAGGGCGTTGAGTTTTCCTATATGGGTGTTGGTCGTTGGTTTGGCGGTAGCCTTGTTTTTTCTTTTGTTTTATTTTGACAATATCTACGCTAACAAAGTAGATCCGTCGCAAGCACAGTATTCGGACGGAAAGTTGATTATTACCGACAAAGAGTTGTTAGAACGTGCAACTCCGCTAGACGAATGGGAGTATTTTGCCAATTGTTCTACATACGTCGATTATTGTTTTCGATACGACGGCAAGATTGTCAACGTCAACGATGATTCTACGTATTTGAACAAGGACAAAGCTCAAACCTGTACCTACGCTTTGTCTATAGTCAACGAAACCAAAACTCGCTCGAATCTGGCAATAACTCTATACTTGCCACCCGTCAACAGTGCGTGTTGGCTATTTGTCAACGGCGAATACGTGCAAGGCTCTGGTGACGTGGGCTCCAACTACAAGCCCTACGCTATCGGACAGCAAATTAACCTTACGCTAGAGTACAAAGAAAGGGTGGAGATAGTCGTTATCGCCGAAAATCGTTCGAGCTTCGAGGGAGGAATTACTACGCCTCCGATGATAGGTAAAAACGGTAAGGTAGTAGGTATGAACAATATCAAAACTATTTTAAGACTATCCACCATACTATATACCGCTTTTCTTAGTGCAATCGCCTTTTGGGTATTTGCTTCTTCCAAAGATAAGATATTTTTGTGGCTTGGCTTGATGAGTTTGACCTTTGCCGTAGCCGTGTCGGACGTGTTGGTCGCCAATATAGGCACGGGGTGGATATGGGCAAAAGAGATAATATTGGAACTTGCCAAAACTATCTGGGGACTATATCTAGTGCTGACGTGTTCTACCATTATCAGTAGGTCGAAGACTTCGTTGGTGGCACAATACGTGGCTGTGGGAATCAATGCTCTCGCCGTGTTGCTTATATGTTTCGTCAAGCCGTTTACTAGTTATCTCAATTATGCAATAGACGTATACAAAGGCGTGGTGATGGTCATCAATATTTTGTATATTTGTATCTACGCATTGGTTCATTATATCAGGAGTCGCAAGAGCTATATCACCATTCTCAGTTCTTCGGTGCTGTTTGCCTCGATAATATTCGAGATTTACGCCAAAGATACCTATTTGCCTATGTATACGCTGGGACCGTTTGAATGGGGCTGTTTGATAATGTTGATATTGATGTCTATCCGCACAATCAACCAAATGATTATTATGTCTAAGCGTAACTTGCAGTTTAACGAAAATCTTATGCAAGAAGTGCAAAAAAGAACGGCAAAGATTGAAAGCTTGCTCAAAGAGCAAAAGGAATTTACCTCCATGGTGGCGCATGACCTAAAGTCACCGCTTGCCTCTATCAAAATGATGCTGTCGCAAGTGAATGCACCGCACAACGATATTGACACTATGGATGCGATGATCAACAATATCGACCTCAAAATCATGGACATGACGGACAATATCACCACTCTCCAAAACTTTAACGCTTTGGATATGACCGACGAGCCGTATCAGTTGATAGAAGTAGGAGAATTTTTGCAAGATATATGCGACTTTATAAGACCGGATGCCGACGTGGAGGGCATCAGCTTGCAATTCCGTAGACGTAAAAAGGCCGTGTACATATATGCGCCTGTCAAAAAATTGACGCATGCGATAGAGAATATCATCTTCAATTCCATTACGTTTTGCGGGGAGGACGACGTAATCAAGGTCAAATATAGTAGCAAGATTGATTGCAATCAAATAGTTGTGTCCGATACGGGGTGCGGAATTTCGCCACAGGCTTTGCCTCACATTTTTGACAAATTTTATAGCGAAAGAAGTATGTCCTCTTCAACGTTTAAAGGCGACGGATTAGGGTTGTATTTCGTCAAAATGCTGGTGGAGAGCATTGGCGGTAAAGTTTCGGCTAACTCGTGGCTCAAGTCTGGCACCGATATAATTATCGACCTGCCTAAGGCGGAAACGCCTATGACCGACTCAGTAAACAAAAACGAGCAGGATACAATCAATACCAATGAAGAACCCGAGGAGTAGGCGTAGGTATTTGACGATAGCAAAGTAGGTGCTAATTAGAATATAAGAATAAAAGTAAGAGCAAACGAATAATTCGCTTGCTCTTTTTGCTACTAACAATTTTGTTGATATGTATTGAGTTATTTGCCTCTATGCTAATGTCGCGTATAAGCCGATTGGTATAATATTAGATATATTGCTTGATTATCGTGCTATACATATCTATCACGTATTGTACTTGCTCGTCGGTGAGCTTGGTGTGCAACGGGAGGGTGATTTCGCTGGCATAACGGGCATAGGCATTAGGGTAGTCTTTGATGTCGAAGCCCATTGATTTGTACGCCGTATGCATAGGAAGCGGCTTGTAATGCACGTTGCAAGATACGCCTACTTCCGCCATTTTTACTATGATTTCTCTACGCTCTTCGTCGCTCACATTAGGCAAATTGGTAATATAGAGATGCCCTGAAGAAGAATAATCGTCCGAGTAGTGTGGCAGGACTTGAACGCCCAAAGGCTTGAGTGCATTGTCATACCTTTCGATAATCTCTCGCCTTCTTTGCAAAAGGCTAGGATAACGGTCGAATTGGGCAAGCCCAATAGACGCCATTATGTCGGTGAGGTTGCATTTGTACCAAGGAGCGACAATATCGTATTCCCACATTCCCGGTTTGTTTTTGTTGAGAGCGTCCTTGCTTTGTCCGTGTAGAGAGAGTAGTTGCAAGGTGTGATATAACTCGTCATCGTCGATGCCGTCGATATGTTTCCACGTCAAGCAACCACCTTCGCCCGTGGTGAAGTTTTTGACTGCATGCCAGCTGAAAGAAGAAAAGTCGGCAACGTTGCCTATCATTTTGCCATGCCACTTAGAGCCGAAAGCGTGGGCGGTATCAGCCATAACGGCAACTCTTCCCATAGCTCTTTGGATATCGTTGGAGGGGGTAAATAGCGATTTTTTCCTATCCACAATATCAAAAATCTTGTCGTAGTCGCAAGGTACTCCGCCAAGGTCAACGGGAACGATAGCCTTGGTGTGTTCGTTGATTAGCCTCTCTACGGCATCGTAGTCCATCTCCAAAGAGTCCTTTTGTACGTCGACTATCACGAGTTTTGCCCCCACGTGGCATACTACCGAAGCAGTGGCTGTGTAGGTGTAAGCGGGTACGATAACTTCATCGTCGGCACTGCCGCCCGCATCGGCTCCGATACCCATAAGGCGCAACGCCATCTCTTGACAAGCCGTCTGGCTGTTGAGTGCAACGCATCTGGGCGTACCTTTTTCCGTGCGACCAACGCCAATCCAATCTGCAATTTTTTTCTCCAACAGTTTGGTCTTAGGTCCCGTGGTTATCCAACCCGAACGTAACGTGTCGGCAACCTCGGCTATCTCTTCTTCTCCTACGTCAGGAGGGGAGAAGGGTATATTCATTTTTGGTTGTTCTGCCATAATACACTCCTATAATGCAAGTAAATGCTTACTTAAATATTATAAAACACATGTCGAGTATTGTCAACATAGGATAGGCTATATTATGTCTTTGCAGAAAACGGAAGAAGTGCAAGCATATATGAGGTATACGGAAATTGCAAAAGTCTAAAGTGCGATAAGTCTGGAAATAGCGAGTGTCAATATTACAACGGAAAATATATTTTGATAATTTATTGCAAACGTATTGACAATTGTCACAAAGGGTGTTAATATGAAAACAATCGTTCTAGAACAAGCGTTCTAAATAAAAATGTAGGTGAAAAATGCCAAAGAAACCAAAGTTTACTAGACAAGAAATAATAGACGCAGCGTACGAAATAGTGAAAGAAGACGGCAAGGATAATTTGGTTGCGAGAAGTCTTGCACAAAAACTAAATTCGGCATGCTCTCCGATATTTACTCTGTTTGAGAGCATGGAAGAGGTAAAGCAAGAGGTGCTGAATAAGGCAAAAGCAACGTTTGTAGATTATCTCAAGCAAAGCCTGAGTTACTTCCCGGTTTTTAAGGAATTTGGACTGAGATACGTCAGGTTTGCTATGGAAAATCCTAACGTTTTTTCGATGCTGTTCGGTGCAAAAAACAACGTGGATTTCGAGGACTTGTCGGTAGATTTTGCCGACGTCGTAGAGCCGATTTTGGAGGGTATTCAAAAGACGTTTGATTTGAATAGAGATGAAAGTAAATATCTTTGCAATCATATGATTATTACGGCAAACGGAATGGCAACGGCATTTGCGGCGAGGAAAAATAAGTACGGCAAAGAAGAACTAGGCAAATATATGAGCGAAGCTTGTATAGGATTGGTGCTTATCTTAAAGACCAAGGGCGGCAAGCTGGACGTGGATTTTGCTAAGAGATTGGCAAACTCGCTAGACAAAATGCCTGTCAAAATAGATACTCAAGCAAAATAGGAGATAAAGAGATGCAAGCAATAATATATACGTCTAATACGGGGCATACACAAGAGTATGCTCAAATGTTGGCGGGGGAATTAGGAATACCTTGCTACGACCTCAAACAAGCTAAGAACAATCTATCGTCCGGCGTGGACGTCATTTATCTTGGCTGGATTATGGCGGGCAACGTGCAGGGACTGAAGAAAGCTTTGAGAAGATATAGCGTCAAGATAGTGTGTGCCGTCGGTATGAGTGGCAACGATAACCAGCTCAAAGAGATATATGACAAGTATATTTTTTTGGAAGACACTCCGCTATTTTATCTGCAAGGCGGTCTAGAATATCATAAGTTGAAAGGCGTGTACAAGTTTATGATAGGTACAATCAAAAAAGTCATGGGCAAAAAATTGGAAACCAAAGAAAATAAGACTCAAGAAGAACAAGAGATGTTTGAGCTAATCATCAACGGAAAGAGCACGGTGAGCAAAGAAAAATTGAGCGAGGTACTTGCTTATCTGAAGGAGAAGACAATATGAAAAAGATTTTGACAATAGTGGCATTGGTCTTAATCATTGTATGCGTAGGACTGTTGAGCGCTTGCCAATTATCTTCGACGGTGCGGTGTATGGAATATGCCAACGCCGACAATTATCTTGTCGGCAATCAGCAATATGAAGGCGAGTTGACTAGAATATTGGTAAATTGGTACGTGGGCGAAGTGAACTTCGTGCAAAGCGACGACAACACGATTAGTATAGTTGAAGATAACGAGCTGGAAGACAAACAAAAGGTGCATTCGTATTTTAGCGACGGCGTGTTGAGAGTGGAGTTTTGGCAGTCGGGATTGGCAAGCAAGGTCAACTCCAAGGACAAAAAAGTTACGATAACCTATCCAAAATGTGGGGATATTGAGTTGATGAGCACTTCCGCCAAAGTCACCGCCGACAAAATGTATGCAGACAATATAAATATCATTATGACAAGCGGGTATTGTTCTATAGGCGAGATAAACGCCAAGAACTTTGACTTCACGTCAACTTCGGGTAGTATCGTGGTCAATAAAATGAATTGCACTATCGCCGATATCGGCTCGACGTCGGGTGGTTGCGAACTCAACAAGGTGCAAGTAGATACGCTCAACTTTGCTTCAACTTCGGGTAGCGCATACGCCGAGATAGATAGTGCGAAGGTTGTGAAGATAGGCAGTACGAGCGGTAGCGTAAATTTGAAGTTGAACGTCGGCGCAACGATAAGTTTCTCTACGACTAGCGGGACTTTTAGTTGTGAAAAAGAGCATAGCGACAAGCTCGGCAAAAAGGTTATTGGCGACGGCGAGACAGTAATTGACGTGGACACTACTAGTGGCTCTTTGAGAGTGAGGTAAGTATGGAAAACATTATCGAAATCAAGCATCTTAAGAAGTATTATAAGGACGTCAAAGCCGTGGACGACTTGACCTTTTGCGTCAAAAAAGGCGAACTGTTTTCCTTTTTGGGCGTCAACGGTGCGGGTAAGTCAACCACTATATCCATGATATCGGGTACGCTAAAAAAGGACAGCGGAGAGATAATGATTGCGGGACGTAATATCGAAGATAGCAAAAAGAGCATCTTAAGCGATATCGGCGTGGTCTTTCAAACTTCGGTGTTGGATGCGAGTCTATCGGTCAAGGACAATTTGACTACCAAGGCGGCGTTGTACGGGCTTAGCAAAGAAGCAACGAAGAAGAGAATTGCCGAGCTTGCCAAGATATTGGAATTTGAGGATTTGCTGACAAGGACGGTGGGCAAACTGTCGGGCGGACAAAAGAGGCGTATCGACGTGGCGAGAGCACTCATCAACGAACCTAAGATTTTGATACTCGACGAGCCGACTACGGGACTTGATCCGCAGACTCGTAAGACGCTGTGGCAAGTAATTGACAACTGCAGAAAAGAAAAGGCTATGACGGTATTTTTGACCACTCACTATATGGAAGAAGCGGCGGAATCCGACTATATCGTCATTTTGGACGCCGGCAAAATCGTAGCCGAAGGCACGCCTTTGGAACTCAAAAACAACTATACGGGCGACTTCGTGACGGTGTACGGCGTGCAAGAAGAAGTCGTCAAAGGACTTGGGCTGAAGTATGAAAAAATCAAGGACGCCTATCGAATAAGCGTCAAAAATACGCAAGAAGCTAAAGAATTGATTGTAAACAACGGTGATTTGTTCAACGACTTCGAGATAACCAAAGGCAAGATGGACGACGTTTTCCTTAGCGTTACGGGCAAAAAATTGGTGGGAGGCAACTGAGATGAGAGAATTGTTGATGCTGACAAGAAGAAACGTAAAACTCTTTTTTAAGGACAAAGGAATGTTTTTGTCGTCGCTGATAACGCCTATTATTTTGCTCGTACTGTATATGACATTTTTGGCTAAGGTGTACAAGGATAGCTTTGCAGGCTCGATGCCGGACGGATTTGCTTTGGAGCAGGGTATAATCAACGGAACGGTGGGCGGACAACTTTTGGCGTCTCTTCTTGCCGTTTCGTGCGTGACGGTGGCTTTTTGCTCCAACCTCATTATGGTGCAAGACAAGGTGAGTGGCGTCAAGAGAGACCTTATGGTGTCGCCTATCGAGTCGTACAAGGTGGCTATCGCCTACTATCTAGGCACTTTGCTCAATACTCTGATAGTGTGTATGTTTGCTCTAATTGCGGGTTGTATCTACCTGGTTGCGGTCGGTGGTTGGTATCTATCGGCAGTCGACGTGTTGCTGTTGATAGCGGACGTGTTTTTGCTGACTATGTTCGGTACGGCACTCTCGTCGATAGTCAACACATTTTTGACTACGCAAGGTCAAATGTCCGCCGTGGGTACGATAGTGTCGGCAGGGTACGGCTTTATCTGCGGTGCGTATATGCCTATATCCAACTTTGGCGAAGGACTGCAAAAGGCGTTGTCGCTGCTCCCCGGTACGTACGGGACGTCGCTTGTCAAAAATCATACCCTTAGAGGCGTATTCGAGGAGATGAAAAATAGCGGTATGCCAAGCGAGATAATTGACGGTATCAAGGGTAGTATAGATTGCTCCTTCGAGTTTTTCGGTCGCGACGTATCTATCACCGCTATGTATCTCGTGATGATAATATCCGTCCTTGTCCTCATAGGAATTTACGTGCTAATCAACGTGCTGAGAAAGAATAAGATTTGATAGAAAATCCGCCCGATATCGGGCGGATTTTTGACCTTATTGTATATATTGAAAACTTACATATATTCTAAATCTTCTCTCTTGAATACGTCGTTATCCAAAAACTCTAATGGCGACATTTGAAATCCGTCCGCGACTTGATAAATAATAGCAAGAGTAGGGCATTTGGTGTTGCCTTTGATTATATTGACTATAGTAGACCTTGCAATGCAATTATCCTTTAGAAATCTGTGCAAGGATACGTTCTTTTTTTTAATAATTGTTGAAATCTAATTGTAAATGCTTCACCTAACGTCATAGCACACCAATGGTAGTTTTAAAACATAAGTAGTAGGGGAGTGTGTTGTGGCGATATTATTCGTCAATATCTAAATCGTTGAAGTCAAAATATTTGCTATCAAAAAATTCCGTCATCGTCATACCAAGCGCACGAATTATGAGAGCCATATTTTTGAAGTTGGGCGTCTGGTATTTGCAGTTGAGAATATCCGTCATCGTGCTATGGTACAAGCCCGTCTCTTGAGCCAACTTATATTGAGTCATCTTCTTTTCTTTTAGAATTTCTCTAACCCTTAGCGAAAATGCTTTATTCAATTTCATAACGCTTCTCCTATTATAGTTTTCACTATATTTAGAGTTTAC